>PMBM01000074.1:40207-49068 GCA_003153855.1 Propionibacteriaceae bacterium | reverse complement strand
CTGGTCGGTTGTCGAGGCGTCGAGGCGCTGCGCGGCCGGGTACTCGAGATTGGTGCCGCTCGTGGGCGAGTTCGTGGTGTTGTCCCACGTGCCACAGCCGAGGAACTCGAGGCCGGCGGGAAGGTAGTCGTCGACGACGACGGCATTGTTGGTCTGCACACCGTTCGTCGTGACCTTGAGCGTGTAGACGGTGGCGTGATCGTGCACACCGCGTGGGAGCTCGTTCTCCAGGCTCGGCTCGGTCTTTGTGAGCTTGATCGCGGTGATCTTCGACGTGGCGGTCCCGCTGGCATTGCCAGTGGAGCCGCTGACCGTGGTTCCCGACATCGTCGGTTCCGTGCGCGGGTCGGAGTTGGTGTAGGCCGCAATGGTGACCGGAACCGAAGCGTTGACCGGGTAGGTCCCATTCGGAGCGAGGACGTCAATGGAGAATGCGTTCGTCGAACTGGTGAGGATGTCCGCCACGTTCTGGAAGAAGAGGACGGTCGAGCCTCCCGAGTTCGTGGTGACATCCGGCGCTCCGGCCGACGAGTTCACGAAGGTGACCCCCGGCGGGAGGGTGACTTTGTATCCCAGGTTGTAGCCGTTGGGGTTCGGGGAAGGGTTCGTCACCGTGGCGGTGTACGTCATGGGCGTCGAGGTCGCCTGGATGAGCGCGTCGGACGGTCCGCTGACGGCGATGGCGATGTTAGGCGCCGCAACTGCCGCGGGCGACGATGCGACGACGAAGAAACCGGTGAGGCTGAGGGCCATCACCATGGCATTGACGACTCCCAGCACCGTCCAGCGGCTACTCCGTCGGATGGAAGGCTTTGCCTGCTGATCAGCGGTCTGCCGTGGATTCATGCGGACTCCTCAAGATTGCGCTCAACGCACCGTTTGGGCGCAAAGAATGCGGCCCCACCGCGAGACCACGGGCAGAGTATGCCAGTTCCGGTCGGGGCATCCGGGAGATGAGGCTTCAATCACATTCGGTGTGAAGCGGAGGGTGAGAGCCCGGCGCTGTCGCCCGCGACCCCTTGTCAGCGGCTACAGGAGGCGCGCCGCCAGGACACCATGGACCGCCCGGATCCTCGCCATGACAGCGTCGGACGGCTCGCCGTCGACGTCGATGAGCGTGTACGCGAGCTCCCCGCGGGACTTGTTGAGCAGGTCGGCGATGTTGAGTCCGGCGTCGGCCAACAAGGTCGAGATCTGACCGACCATGTTGGGCACGTTCGAGTTGGCTATCGCGAGTCGAGATGTGTCAGGACTGCGCCTCAAAGAGGCCTCGGGGAAATTCACGGAGTTATGGATCTCACCGTCGTCCAGATAGGCAGCCAGCTGTTCTGCCGCCATCACAGCGCAGTTGTCCTCTGCCTCGCCCGTCGATGCCCCGAGGTGCGGCAGGGCGACGACCTTGTCCTTGCCCAGCAGTGACGCCGAGGGGAAGTCGCACACGTACGACGCCAGGGTGCCGCCGTCAATCGCCGCGAGTACGGCTGACTCGTCGACAATGCCGGCGCGCGAGAAGTTCAGCAGCACCGAGCCGGGTTTCAGCAATGACAGTCTCTCCGAGTTCACGAGCCCCTTGGTCGCATCGACGAGGGGTACGTGCAGGGTGACCATGTCGGCGCCGGCGAACACGTCCTCCAACGTGGCCGCGCGCTCCACGTCGCTCGCGAGCTGCCATGCGTTCCCGATCGAGATCTGCGGGTCGAAGCCCAGGACGCGCATCCCGAGACTTCGAGCGGCGTTGGCGACCTGTACTCCGATAGCGCCGAGACCGATGACACCGAGAGTGCGGCCCGGCAGCTCGAATCCGACGAATGCCTTCTTGCCCTTCTCCGTGGCCTCGTTGATCTCCGCATCCGTGCCACTCAGGCCTGCCGCGAACGCGGCCGCCGGCACCAGGTTGCGCGCCGCGATCAGCATTCCCGCGATGACCAGCTCCTTCACGGCATTCGCATTGGCACCGGGGGTGTTGAACACCACGATGCCGCGCTTGCTGAGCTCGGTGACGGGGATGTTGTTCGTGCCGGCTCCAGCGCGCGCGACGGCCAGCACCGAGTCGGGCAGCGTGACCTTGTGCAGGTCGGCGGAGCGCACGAGGACACCCTCCGGGTCCTCGATGTCCGAGCCCACCTCGTACGAGGCGGGCAGACGGTCGAGACCGAGCGGACTGATCGCGTTGTACGTGCGTATCCTCACGCGCTCAGCCGTTCTTGGCGGCGAAGTCGGCCATGAACGCGATCAGCGCGTCCACGCCCTCGCGCGGCATGGCGTTGTAGATGCTGGCGCGCATGCCTCCGACCGACCGGTGACCAGCCAGGTTGGTGAGACCTGCGGCGGTGGCCTCGGAGACGAACTGCTTGTCGAGCTCCGGGTCGGCCAGCAGGAACGTCACGTTCATGATCGACCGGCTGTCGAGCGCGACCGGGTTCGAGTAGAACGGGTGGCCGTCGATGAAGTCGTACAGCGCCGCGGCCTTCGCGCGGTTGATCGCAGCGATGCCGTCGACGCCTCCCTTGACCTCGATCCAGGCGAGGATCTTGCCGAGGAGGTAGATCCCGAACGTGGGCGGGGTGTTGAGCATCGAGTCGTTCGCGGCCATGCCGGAGTACTCGAGGATCGTGGGCGTGTCCGTACGGGCATGGCCCATCAGGTCGCGACGCACGACGACCACGCACATGCCGGCGGGCCCGAGGTTCTTCTGCGTACCGGCGTAGATCACGCCGAACTTCGTCACGTCGATCGGCTGCGACAGGATCATCGAGCTCATGTCGGCGACCAGCGGCACGTCACCCGTCTCTGGCACGTAGCCGAACGCCACGCCTCCGATCGTCTCGTTGGGCGTGTAGTGGACGTACTTCGCGTCGGCGTTCAGCGTGTACGAGCCGGCGGCCGGTGTGGACGTGTACTTGGATGCGACCTCGTCGGCCACGACGCGTACGTCGAGGCCGTACTTCTTCGCCTCGCTGAGCGCCTTCGCCGACCACTGCCCCGTGTTGATGAGGTCGATCGAGTCGCCGGCCGCGGTGAGGTTCATCGGAACGGCCGCGAACTGGCCGGTCGCGCCTCCCTGGAGGAACAGCACGGCGTAGTCGTCCGGGACGCCCATCACCGAGCGGAACCGCGCCTCGGTGTCGGCCGCGCAGGCGACGAACGCCTTGCCGCGGTGGGAGACCTCCATGACGCTCATGCCGGAGCCCTGCCAGTCGGCGAGCTCAGCGGCGGCCTCTTCGAGAACCTCGAGAGGCATGACAGCGGGACCTGCAGAGAAGTTGTAGACGCGCACGGCGCACATTCTCTCATTCCAGGCACCCCCCTCCGCCACCGGATACCGCCCCGTACAGTGGCAGCGTTGAAAGGACATGCATGAGCACCCGCACCATCGTCATCACGGGGGCCAGCGACGGCATCGGCCGCGCGGCCGCTGAAGCGCTGCACCAGCGCACGGACACCACCCTGGTTCTGGTCGGGCGAAACCCGGCGAAGATCGCGGAGATCGGGGAGCGGTTGGGCGTCGAGTACCACGCCTGCGACTTCGCCCGGCTCGGGGATGTACGGGCGCTGGCCGCCACGCTGGCCGTGAACCACCCTGTCATCGACGTGCTCGCGAACAACGCCGGCGGGGTCTTCGCGCCGCGTCGGGTCACGGTCGACGGGTACGAGGAGACGTTCCAGGTCAACCACCTCGCTCCCCTGCTGCTGACGACGGAGCTGCTGCCGGCGCTGAAGGCCGGCGAGGGCACGATCATCTTCACCTCGAGCATGGCGGCGTTCCAGGGGACGATCGACATGTCCGACCTGGGCAAGGAGAAGGGCTGGACCTCGTTCGGCGCCTACGGGGCCGCGAAGCTCGCCAACATCGTCACGGCGAAGGCCCTGCTGCGCCGGTACGCGGGAGACGGCATCACCACCGCCTCCTTCCACCCCGGTGTCGTGGCCACGTCCTTCGGGGCGCGGGCCGGCCTCTTCGTGAGGCTGTTCTACGGCTCCTGGCTGGGGAAGCGGCTGATGCGCACCCCGGAGCAGGGCGCCGACACGCTGGTGTGGCTGGCGACCACGAAGCCGGGGGTCGACTGGAAGCCCGGCGGCTACTACACGGAGCGCCAGCTCAAGGATCCTCCGAAGCAGGCCCAGGACGACGCGTTCGGCGACCGGTTCCTGGAGGCGAGCGACCTCCTCATCCGGTGATCGTCGACGTCGAGGCACTGTCGCGAGCTGGCCACCACGGCCGCGGAGCGCCCCTGCACCATGGTCGGGATCTGCATGGTCCTCCTGGTCGGGAGAGCACGTCAGGGTCGTAGGAACCTGAGGTAGAACGCTCCGAAGAGCAGGACGATGCCGACGTTCGCCAGGAACCGCGCCAGCATGAAGTTCCGGAAGATGGTGACGTCGACGCCGACGACGACGGCGACCATGACGAGCGCATAGACGACGAGCATGACGACGGACTTCTTCCCCATGACCAGTGAAGCCATGCTCACGACGGTACTCCGATGTCGCTAGAGAACCTCTGCCTCTGAAAGCAGGGCTCGAGCCTCACGGAGCATCGACTTTGCCCTGTTCACCGCGACCTCGGAGTGGGGAGTAATGCACCTCCAACCATTCCCTGGGTGAGTCACGAATAGTTGGATTGATCCAACAAGAGTTGCCTCGCCCTGCCGAGCGCGCAGGGAGCGCCGATCGCTCGGCGCCCCGTGGCTGTGTTCGTCCTAGCGGTGGCCCGCGAACTTCTTCGACGCCTTCCGCTGCCAGATGTACTGGCCGTCGTGCTGCGGGTCGTTGCACGCCACGTAGATCCACGAACAGTGGCCCAGGTGGATCCCGTTGCGCCACCGATGAGCAGTCCGCGACGGGTGAGATGGGACATGTTCAGAACTCCTTCGTTCTGGGGAAAGTCGCCACCCGGCGCTGCTTGGGGGAAAGTCCGGGGGGAGGACTTTTGGGTTCTCCCGTCCTATCACGCCTTGTCAGAGAAAGCAGTAGTTGAAGTGAACTACACGTATGCGCTGAGCAGCAGGTAGAGCGTGGGCATCATGACGATGGCGATGAGGATCGTCACGGAGTTCATGAACGTGGCCGTACCGACGTGGCCGTCGATCTCGGAGGTGAATCCGGGGACCATCGCGGCGATCGGCGCGAAGAGGACCAGGACGACGACGACCTTCACGTCGCGAGCGAACGGCAGGAAGAACCACACGAGGGTGGCGAGCGTCACCGAGAACAGGTAGCGGGTGATGAGCCCGCGGATCGCGGCGGACAGGCGATGCCTCGGCAGCCCGACCTCGAGCCCCACACCGATCATGAACATCGCGAGGAAGGGGTTCGCCGCGCCGACGAGGCTCGTGAACCCGATGACCACGCTCGGCAGCTGGATGTGCGCCAGGCGCATGAGGACCAGCGCGAGGTACGTGTCGAACACCGGCGACGTGAACAGCAGCTTCGCGACCGACCCGGCCGTCTGCTTCACGTCGGGACGGGCGACCGCGTGGGCGGCGCTCCGGCCGACACCCGCGGTCGCGAGCGAGCTGCCGACATCGAACAAGGACGCGTACACGATGGCGATCGGTCCGATGAACGCCGACAGGTACGGGAGGGCGAAGGCGCCGATGTTGTACGAGCCGCCGTGCAGGATGCC
The DNA here is from genome assembly GCA_003153855.1 of Propionibacteriaceae bacterium. Lineage (GTDB taxonomy): Bacteria > Actinomycetota > Actinomycetes > Propionibacteriales > Propionibacteriaceae > Fen-668. The sequence continues at coordinate 43,442 of PMBM01000074.1, read as the reverse complement.
GAACGCGCGCTGTACGGGTGTGCCGCGGCGGTGCTGCACATAGCCGACCGCCTGCTGGGCGATGTTGGCGAGGAAGGCGAGCAGGGTCAGCCCCAGCAGGGAAGGCACGATCTCGAACTGGTTGAACGAGGTCGCCAGCGCGCACGGCAGCGTGACGCGCAGGACGATCTTGGACAGCGTCGAGAAGTCGTCGGCCTTCACCCACCGAAGCCGCTTCATCCCGAAGCCGATGCCGACGATCAGGACCAGCGACAGGGCCTTGGCGAGGATGGTCCACATGGAACGTGCCTCGCTCTCACTAGGGTCGATGGTGCCGTGCGGCGGGGTTCATCCTGGCACGCCCTGCCCCATCATGTGACGCCGGTCACGTCCCTGACACCGATAGGGTCGCTCACGTGACGTCGGACGCGGTCGTGGTGGTGGCAGCGGTGGTCGTGCTCGACAAGCACCGGCGCGTGCTGACCGTTCGCAAGTCCGGTACGCAGCGGTTCATGCTCCCCGGCGGAAAACCCGAAGCGGGCGAGGATCTGCGGGCCACCGCCATCCGTGAGCTGGCCGAGGAGGTGGGCCTCGATCTTGCCGAGGACGACCTTCTCGACTGGGGCATCCACGACGACGTCGCGGCGAACGAGCCGGACACGACGGTACGAGCCGGGGTGTACGCGTGGTGCCACCGCGCCGCCGACACTCTGCTGCCCGCGGCCGAGATCGCGGAGCTGCGCTGGATGGAGCTCGACCGGCCCACGGGTGAGCTCGCCCCGCTGCTCGTCACCCTGCTTCCACGCATCATCGACTTCGAGGAGACCACATGAGGGTTCGCTGGACCGCATCGGACATGCCCAGCCAAGCAGGACGTACCTGGCTCATCACCGGGGCGACGAGCGGCATCGGGCTCGAAGCGGCCAAGGCGGCGTCGGCAGCGGGCGCGTCACTGGTCCTGGCGGTACGCAACGTGGCGAAGGGTGACGCCGTCGCCCGATCGCTGGTCGGGCCTGCCACGGTCGTCGAGCTGGACCTCGGGTCGCTGGCTTCCGTACGGCGCGCGGCAGAGGCCACCCCGAACGTCGACGTCCTTGTGAACAACGCCGGGCGCGTCTCGACCCGCCGTGAGGAGACCGAGGACGGTTTCGAGTGCCTGCTCGGCACAAACGCGCTCGGCCCATTCGCGTACACGAACCTCATCGCGGACAAGGTCGCCGACCGCGTGGTCATCGTGGGTTCGGACGCTCACAGGAGTGGCGTGCTCGACTTCGACGACCCCTACTTCCTCCGCCGCAGGTGGACGACGGGCGCCGCCTACGCACAGTCCAAGCTCGCGGACATGGTGTGGGGCCTGGGACTGTCTCGTCGTTTCAGCCGCGTCGACGTGCAGCTGTGTCATCCGGGCTGGGCCGGCACCGGAATCAGCAACGTCACCGGCAGCGAGCGGCTGGACAGGATCGTCACCGGTGCGAACAAGCTCGTCGGCCAGCCGGCGTGGCGGGGCGCGCTGCCTACGCTGTTCGCGGCGACCCAGGACCTGCCGCGGTGTTCGTACACGGGTCCGGACAGCTGGTTCGGCCAGAGGGGCTATCCGACGCTGGTGGGACGTACGGCTGCTGCGTCGGATCCGGCTCTGGCGACGCGGTGGTGGGAGTTCGCGGCGCAGGCAACGGGGACAGATCTGGCCTAGGCAGGTCGCCCGGCTGGGGCATCCTCGGCATCCAGATCATGTCGTCCAGGCTACCCGGACGATGGTGACCAAGCGGGGCTCAGGAGCGCGCGAAGAGTCGCTTGACCCAGGAACGCTTGCGGGCCGACGGCGGCCCGAGGGGATCGATCGCCCAGGCGATGCGCTCGACTTCCATCGTCAGCAGCTCGATCTGGTCGGCGGTGTAGGACGTACGCAGGTTCGCGGGGAGCCCCGTCAGGTGCTCGAGCCAGTGCATCTTCTCGCCGCCGGCGATCTGGGTCGTCCACTGGTGGCCGTCCCACCAGCGCTCGACGCCGTANNCTTGTCGACCTCGACCCACGTCGACGCTGCGCCGCACTTCGGGCAGGGCCGCGGGTAGACGAGCGATGAGCCGCACTCGCGGCAGGCGATCGGTATCGCAGGCCCGAAGGTCGGACCTCCAGCTGCCGTGCGGGAGAAGTTCGGCTCCACGGGAGTCTCGCCCGAGAAAACCATGCGTTCAGTCATTGCAGCTGCCCCCCAAGAGCATCATCACAGTCCCCCCTGTGATGAGAAGAATCTTATGCTTCCGTTAAGCCGAGCGCAATGCGGCACGCTGATCCGTTCACGTCCCCTTGACGTAGCGCCCGTGGGTCACGACCAGATCGCGAAAGGCATCCCGTCCGGAACGTTCTCATCCGAGTCGGGGTACGCGTTGAGGTGGACGGTCTCCCACCGCCAGTACGCACGAAGCTCGTCGCAGATGTCCTGCGCGAGCCCGACATCGTGGGCTGCGGCGACGAAGCACTCCTCGGCCCGCTCGTCCATCTCGTCGTGCTCCCCGTCGCCGGAGTGCATCCGTACGACGCGCGACTCGTCGCCCATGCCGTCGGTGTAGTCGGTCGGGCCTCCCCACGCCTGCGCCCAGTAGGCGGCGATGCGCTGCACGTGATCGGGGTTGAACCCGTGCGAGAACGCGTGCCCGACGATCTCGTCGGCGGTCGCCCGGTCGTGCCAGGCCCGAGCCAGGGCCGCGATCGCCTCCGGCCCGATCCGCTCGTACAGGGTCTTGGATGCCATCGCCCGAGTGTGCGTTCTGAACGGCGCGTGGTCAACGGATGGAGGTCTCCTGCTCCACCTGGTCTCCTATTGCTCGGGTGGGCTCCGCGCGACCACATCACTCACGAGGCTCGTCTGTGGAGATCACGACATTCGGAGCACTGTCCTGCCCGTCGCATCCCATGCCGTCACGGTCCAGGTAGCGCAGCGCGACCACCTTGCGCTCGCGCTCCGTCAGGATGGCGAGCGCTCGCGTGAGCGCCACGCGGGAGGCGTCCGGCGGAGGGCTGGACGTGGTGGGTCCTCGTCGATGCCGGCCGTCGGGTTCTCGCGAAAGCGCCGGCGCAACCTGGAGATGTTGAGGTTGACCAGGATCCGCCGTACGCATGGGTAGGGGTCGTTCCCTCCCCGTGCGATCCGCTGCCACTTCCGGAACGCCCGCTCAAGAGCGGCCTGCGCGAGGTCTTCGGCGAGGTGCTCGTCGCCGCACAACATGCGTGCGACACGTACGAGCCGAGGCGACGC
>PMBM01000074.1:33073-40122 GCA_003153855.1 Propionibacteriaceae bacterium | reverse complement strand
GAGGGCGTCCGCATCGACGAGGACGTGGGTGTGCGGCGCTCCCGAGCCGAGGGCGACCGTACGGCCGAGCATCGAGGCGTCGGCGACGACGGGCCAGGCATGAGTGGAGCCGAGGGGCGTGATCGTGCCACGTACGTATCCGGTGACGGCTTGCGCCGTGGCCGGGTCCGGCAGCGAGAGTCGCTTCGTACCGAGGTGGGCGCGCAGCTTCGGCCAGGAGATGGCACGGTCCCCCGGCACGAGGACGAACACGTACGACTCGTCGCTGATCCTCACCACGATCGTCTTGACGATGTCGGCGGGGCTGATCCCGCGTTGCGCGGCGGCTTCCTCGAGGGACGAGACGGGCTCGTACTCGACGACGCGGTACTCGACGCCGAGGGACGTGAGGAGGGACGCGGCGGGAGGTTCAGCTGTCACCCCCCGAACGCTAGTCGAACGCAAGCTCCGGGCATTCATGGAGAACGGTGGCGAAAGGCAAGGTTGCACGGGCACGAGAGAGCAGGGATTTCAACGATCCGGTCGGCGGTTCTGGAGCGCGATGGGGTCGCAGTTCGTCTGGGACCTGCTGCCACGTGCGTTCCCCTTCGACCCGTACGGGTCTTGGTCGTCGCGCAACGCCGTCAGGCCAGCCGTTGGGAAGGGACGCGTTCTCTTCTCCCTCACTGATATCCCGGGCGGTCCAGTCTTGTCGTGCAAGGACGGACCATTCACCAGTCGTAGACTCTATGACGGGCTGGGCGACATCCTGAGGTACCAGCGAGAACCTCGGACAGAATCCCTATGTTCCTCACGTATTCGACCGTATAAGTGCCAGGAGGAAGCGACGATGCTCGTCGGCTACGCGCCGGTCTCGACAGCAGTCGGGTCCAGGACCACCGATCCTCGACGAGACGCCGTGGTCGAGGCCGGAGTCGACGACGAACTTCTCCACGAGGGCATGGAGTCCGGTCAGCGCGATGACCGTTCTGGGTTGTCCGACTGCCTGAACCCGCTACGCGATGGTGACACGCCAGGGGTCTGGAAGCTGGATCGGCTTCGACGATGACACGGCCGAGTTGGACGGCCAGCCGGCGCCGTCTGTGGGGTTCGGTACTCGCGGTGCTCCCACTGGGGTTCATGCTGGCCTACACCGGGATCCGAGGCGAAAACTTCGACTACGGCCTGTATCGCAACTCGTTGCTGGACATGCTGCATGGTGGCAGCGTCTATGACTACGCGTTCTACATGCCGATCTACCACACGACCATGGGCTTCGTTTATCCACCATTCGCGTCGCTGCTGATGCTTCCGCTGGCGATGGTGTCCAACCTCGCGGGCAAGACGCTGCTGGCACTGGGCACCGCGGTGCTGACTACGGTCGCACTCTGGGGTGTCGTTCGGCTGGTCGATGCGCGACGAGCAGCCGCCGGCCGCCGGGAGATCTCGCTGGTGTTGTGGGCTTGGGTCACGATGCCGATCATGTTGTCGATGCCTGCGACGATGAACATGCAGCTTGGTCAGGTGTCGTTCGCTGTGGCTGCTCTGGTGATCATCGATGTGTTGCTGCTGCCGCCGAAGTGGCGCGGGGTCCTGGTAGGTCTCGCGGGAGCGATCAAGCTCACGCCGATGATCATGGTGCCGTACTACCTCGTGACCAAGCAGTGGCGCGCCGCGGTGAACTCGTGCGTCGCGTTCGGTGCGGCGGCGCTGGTCAGCGCGATCTTCCGTTGGCCGGACAGCGTCCGGTACTGGCTGGTGCACGACGTGATCAGCGGCTCGCTCGGCGATCTGGACCGTTGGGACAACTGGTCTATCTACGGCGACGTGTTGAGGCTCGGTGTGACCGGTAAGACATTGACGGTCGTGTGGGTCGTCGCGTCCGTGCTGGTTGTCGGAGTCGCCGTCTGGCGTGCGGTGCGCCACCATCGCCACGGACAGGATCTGGAAGCGACGCTGCTGATGGGGACCGCGGCCGCTCTGGTCACTACAGCGACGTGGCCGCATCACCTGCTGTTCGTCCTGATCGGCTGTTCCGTGCTGGTGATCCGCCGGCCCTTGATCGGCGTCCCGGCGTTGTTGACGATGACCGTCCTCGGGTTCTTCCACGACGAGGTGATCGGCTTCATCGTCGTACCGTTGATGCTGGCGTTCGTGATCTTCGGGATGCCAGGCGATCTGCGACCGATTCAGAAGGGCAAGACCGACGCGGAGCTGGAACCCGTACGCGCTGGTGAGACCTCCTGAGCTCAACAGCCAGTCTCGCGGGCCCTTTGCAGGGTGCCAACGGTCCTCGCAAGGCGATCGCCAGGCAACGAGTCGCCTCCCTAGACGTTGAACCTGAACTCCACCACGTCGCCGTCAGCCATCACGTACTCCTTGCCTTCGATGCGGGCCTTGCCGGCCGAGCGGGCGGCGGCGATGGAGCCGAGCGAGACGAGGTCGGAGTACGACACGACCTCGGCCTTGATGAAGCCCTTCTGGAAGTCCGTGTGGATGACGCCGGCGGCCTCGGGGGCGGTGGCGCCCTTGCGGATCGTCCACGCACGGGTCTCCTTGGGACCGGTCGTCAGGTAGCTCTGGAGGCCCAGCGTCTCGAAACCGACCCGCGCGAGCACGTCCAGGCCCGGCTCGGCGATCCCGGCGTCCGCGAGGAACTCGGCGGCTTCGTCGGGCTCGAGGTCCACCAGGTCCGACTCGAACTTCGCGTCCAGGAACACGGCCTCGGCCGGTGCCACGATCGCGCTCAGCTTCGCCTTGAGAGCCTCGTCGGCCAGCTCGCCGGCATCCATGTTGAACACGTACAGGTACGGCTTGGCCGTGAGCAGGAACAGGTCGCGGAGCAGGGTCAGGTCGAGTCCGGCCTGGAACACCCCCGTACCGCCGTTCAGCACCTCCTGCGCGCCGACCATCGCCTGGAACTTCGGCATGGTCTCCTTGCGGATCCGCGCCTCCTTCTCGACCCTCGGCAGCGCCTTCTCGAGCGTCTGCAGGTCGGCGAGGATCAGCTCGGTGGTGATCGTCTCGATGTCGCTGCCGGGGTCCACCTTGCCGTCGACGTGCGTGACGTCAGGGTCGTTGAACACCCTGGTCACCTGGCAGATCGCGTCGGCCTCACGGATGTTGGCGAGGAACGCGTTGCCCATCCCCTCGCCCTGACTGGCACCCTTGACGATGCCGGCGATGTCGACGAACGTCACCGTCGCCGGCACGATCTTCTCCGACTTGCTCAGCTCGGCAAGTACGCCCAGGCGCGGATCCGGAACCCCCACGATCCCCGTGTTCGGCTCGATCGTCGCGAACGGGTAGTTCGCCGCGAGCACGTCGTTCTGGGTCAGAGCGTTGAAGAGGGTCGACTTGCCTGCGTTGGGCATGCCGACGATGCCGATAGTGAGAGCCACGAGGCGCAAGCCTACGGTCCGGCGCCTGTCTACGCTTACCCCAACCGACCCGAGGAGACCCCGATGACCACCTGGTCCAGGATCCGTGACATGTTCCGCGAGGAAAGGACCCAGACCACGACCGGTGCGACGCTGCCCGTCCCTGAGGTTCCCGAACACCCGCTGGATCCGCTTACACGGCTGGAACCGGCGGCCGTAGCTGATCGCGCGACAGATGCGGTGGTGGCCTCATGAGCCGCCTGCCTCGGACGTACGACCTGTACACGCGGCTGTCGAAGCGGCCGCTCGGACCACAGGTGTTCTCGCTGCTGTACGCGTTCTACGCGCCGTACTTCTGGACCGTGCGGCCTCAGGTCCGGTCCATGGAGCCGCACCATGCGGAGGTGGTCATCCCGTTGCGCCAGGCGGTGAAGAACCACATCGGCACGCTCCACGCGATCGCGGCCGTGAACGGCCTGGAAGCCGCGATGGGACTGCTCGCCGAAGCGACGTGCCCCGTGGACAAGCGGTGGATCCCGGTCGGGATGACGGTGCGCTACACCGCGAAGTCGACGACCGACCTGCTCTGCGTCGCCGAGACCGACGAGGCGGACTGGGACCAGGCCGACGTACCGGTCAGGGTCAAGGCCGTACGCCGCGACGGCGTCGTCGCCGTCGAGGGCACCATCACGATCCGGATCAGCGCCCGCAAGGAGGGCTGAAGCCTCTTCGTGGTGGTTTCAGCGCTCCGTGCCGACAGGCTGGACTCTCAAGCCGTTTGGTGGTGGCTACGCCACATCCCAACACCTCTCAGAACCGCCACCAACCGGCTCGAGCAACAGGCGGACCAGGTGCCCTCGCCCATAACCACCACGAGGCGGTTTGGCCTGCGGCGCCCCGAGGATCGGCCGCGACTAGCATCAGCCGAATGGTTGAACCCAGCGCCTGGACCCGTACGATCGCCGCCGACCCTCAGCACTCGCACCGGTACGCCGCACGCTGGCGGCGGCTCGCGGCCGAGGGGCACGACCTCCACGGTGAGGCCCGGATGCTCGATGCGATGGCCGCACGTGGCTCGCGGATCCTGGACGCGGGATGCGGTACGGGTCGTGTGGGCGGGCACCTCGCGACCCGCGGCCACACCGTCGTGGGTGTCGACGTCGACCCGGCCCTCGTCGAGTACGCCAAGGCCGACTTCCCCGACGCCACGTGGCTGGTGGGAGACCTCGCACTGCTCGACCTGCCGGGCTCCGGCATCTCCGAGCCCTTCGACCTGATCTTCGCCGCCGGCAACGTGCTGGGCTTCCTCGCGCCGAGCACCCGCGTGCCCACGCTCGAGAACCTGCGGAACCACCTCGCGGAGAACGGGCGGGTCGTCCTCTCGTACGGCGCCGGCCGCGGCTACCCGTTCGAGGAGTTCTTCGCCGACCTCACGACAGCCGGGCTGACGCTCGACCTCGCCCTCGCCACCTGGGAGCTGCGCCCGTTCACCGAGCAGTCCGACTTCCTCGTCGCTATCGCTCGTCGCTGAGCAGCTCGGCCACGATGTCGAGGTGTCCGGCGTGCTGGACGTACTCGCCGAGCACGTGGAGCAGGATCCAGCCGAGCGTCGGAGACTCCTCCGGTGTCGTGAACCAGCCGCCGAGAGCGGCACGGTCGGACAGGTCGGCGGCCTCGACGATCGCCCGCGTACGTGCGGCTTGCGACGCGTACAGGGCGGACAGCTCGAGGTAGCCCCAGCCGTGGGGGACCTGGAACCGGTGGTCGGCGTCGCGGTCGCCCTGCGGGTCGCGCACCGGCTCGGCCAGGAAGCCGTACACCAGCCACCGGCGCTCCATGAAGACCAGGTGGGTGAGCATGCCCAGCGGGGTCCAGCCGGACGGGACGTTCGAGGAGCTCATCGCCTCGTACGGCATCGAGCCGACCTTGCCGAGGATCGCCTGCCGTCGCGCGTCGAGGAAGTCGAGCAGCATCAGCTTGTGCTCGGGGGCGTGGCCGGGATAGCGGGGTTCCATCAGGCACCCGCCCAGTACGCGCCGAGCGCTCGCGCCAGGTAGCCCGGGTCCTCGACGCCGCACAGCTCACGGGCCGAGTGCATGCTCAGCAACGGGATCCCCACGTCGACGGTCACGATCCCGAGACGGGTCGCGGTGAGTGGCCCGATCGTGCTGCCACAAGGCACGGCGTTGTTGGAGACGAACTCCTGCGTGGGTACGTCGGCGGCGCGGCACGACCTGTACCAGAGGGCCGAGCCGACCGCGTCCGACGCGTACCGCTGCTGCGCGTTCAGCTTGAGCAGCGGTCCGAGGTTCGGCAGCGGCCGGTTGCCGGGGTCATGGAGCTCGGGGTAGTTCGGGTGCACTGCGTGCCCGGCGTCGGCCGAGACGCAGCTCGAGGCGGCCAGCGCCTGCAGGTGGGCGGACTCGTCGACACCGAGGGACAGCGTGAGGCGGCGCAGCACGTCGGCGAGGAACGGCCCGCTCGCACCCGACCGGGTCGACGAGCCAACCTCCTCGTGGTCGAAAGCCGCGAACACCGCCAGCGGCTCCCCCAACGAGCCGTCGTCGAGGAACGCGGCGAGCGAGGCGTGGACGGAGGAGAGGTTGTCGAGCCGCCACGAGGCGAAGAACTCGCCCTGTGCGCCGAACACCGCGCCGGGCTCGGTCGGGTAGCAGAACACGTCGTAGCCGGCGAGCTCCGCGTCCGGGATGCCCGCGGCCGAGAGCAGGAGGCCCGCCGGGTCGGGGCCGTCCCCGACCGCGTACACCGGCTGGATGTGCCGCTGCCGGTCCAGCTGGACGTGGTCGCTGAGCGTGCGGTCGAGGTGGGGTGCCAGGTGCGGGATGCGCAGGATCGGTCCGGTGGAGACGAGATGTACGTCGCCGGCGCGAGTCACGAGACGTCCCGCGAGGCCCAGCTCGCGGTCGAGCCAGGTGCCGAGCAGCGGACCTCCGTACACCTCGACGCCGAGCTGCTGCCAGCCCGCGGACGACATCAGCGGGTTCGGCTTGAGCTTCAGGGCGGGCGAGTCCGTGTGCGAGCCGACGATGCGGATGCCGTGCTCGGGCCGCCAGTCGCCCGGGACGCGCCAGGCGATGACGGCGCCGTCGCGGACCACGTACTGCTGGTCGCCCGCCTGCCAGCCTTCCGTCTCGCTGACGAGGGCGTAGGCGGCCGCCTCGAGCCTGGACGCGATCTCCGCGGCGGCGTGGTACGAGGTGGGCGACGCGGCAACGAACGCTGCGAGGTCGTCGATGTGGGAGGCCATAGGGGCCATTCTGCCGACCCGGACGCCCGGCAAACGCCTGGTGACGGGTGTCGGTGCGGAAAAGTGTCCGAGCACACCGGCAGGATCATCACCATGGATGCCGTCACGATCATCGCCACCCTCCTGGTCGGGCTGCTGCTGGGTGCCACGGGGGCCTGGCTGCTCATGCGTTCCCGCGCGACCTCGGTCGGCAGCGAGCGCGAGACCACGCTGCGCGCCGAGGCCGCGAACGCCCGGTCCGAGGCGGCGACAGCCAGGGCCGATGTGGCGCACCAGCAGACCGAGGTCGAGCGGGCCCGCGGCGACGCGGCCGAGGCGCGCAGCCACGCGATGGCGATCCGCGCCGAGATGGCCGAGATCCAGGCGTTGGTGGCCACGGCGGAGGCCGAGCGTGACGCGGCGGTGCATCGTGCTGTCGAGCT
>PMBM01000074.1:0-33053 GCA_003153855.1 Propionibacteriaceae bacterium | reverse complement strand
CGATCGCCGCCGAGCTCAAGGAGCAGGTACGCGCGGTGCAGATGACGGGCGAGCAGGTCCGTCGCGAGACGAGCGCGCTGACGACCGCGCTGCGCAAGCCGCAGGTGCGCGGTGCGTGGGGCGAGCTGCAGCTCAAGCGGGTCGTCGAGCTGGCCGGCATGGTCGAGCACTGCGACTTCGTGCAGCAGGCGACATCGTCGACCGACGACCGGGTGATCCGCCCCGACATGAAGGTGATGCTGGCCGAGGGCAAGTTCGTGTACGTGGACTCCAAGGTGCCGCTCAACGCATACCTGGATGCGCAGGAGGCCTCCGACCTGTCCGAGCACGACCGCTACATGGGTCTGTTCGCCAAGAACGTGCGCTCCCATGCCGACCAGCTGAGCGCCAAGCAGTACTGGAAGGCCGACGAGGCGACCCCTGAGTTCGTGGTGCTGTTCATGCCGAGCGAGGCTCTGTACGCGGAGGCGCTGCAGCTGATGCCCGACCTGACCGAGTACGCGGCGACCAAGAACATCATCATCGCCACCCCGTCCACCCTCATCGCGATGCTCCGCTCCGTCGCCTACGGCTGGCGGCAGGTGGCCTTGGCCCAGTCCGCGAAGGAGATCACCCATCTCGGCAGGGAGCTGTACGACAGGCTCGCGACGATGGGCAACCACTTCGACAAGGTCGGACGCAGCCTGGGCGCCAGCGTCAAGGCGTACAACTCAACTGTCGCCTCGCTCGAGGGGCGCGTCCTCGTGACGGCTCGCCGGTTCCGCGACCTGCAGGTCACCCAGGAGCAGCTCGACGAGGTCGGCCAGCTCCACGAGACCGTGCGCCAGATCGCCGCTCCCGAGCTCGTCGACGACGCCGTGCGCGTGACGCCGATGCTGGGCCGTGAGCTGCGTGCGCTGCAGCCGGTGCCCGGGGACGCCGACGAGCCTGTCTCGGAGGCGGAGCTTCTCCAGCGTCCCGAGCCGACCACCGAGGAGCTCGCCGCTCTCGCGACCCGTCCGCCGACGACGGGCTTCGCGACTAGTGTCTGACCTCATGACCCGAGTGCTGACGGCCGCTGACGTCGATGAGGCGTCCGCGCGGCTGGAGGGCATCGTGGCGGAGACACCGCTGCAGCTGAACGTACGGCTGTCGGCGATGACCGGCGCCGACGTGTGGGTGAAGCGCGAGGACCTGCAGCCAGTGAGGTCGTACAAGCTGCGCGGCGCGTACAACCGGATCGCCCAGCTGTCCGACGAGGAGCGTGCCGCAGGTGTGGTGTGCGCGTCGGCCGGTAACCACGGACAGGGCGTCGCCTTCGCGTGCGAGAGGCTCGGCATCAACGGTCGCATCTTCGTCCCGTCGACGACCCCGCGACAGAAACGAGACCGCATGGTGGCGATCGGCGGCGAGTCCGTGCAGCTCGTTGTGAGCGGCGACACGTACGACGAAGCGGCGGCGGCCGCGAGCGCGTACGCCGCGAAGACCGGTGCGGTGATCGTCCACGCGTTCGACAACCCCGACACCATCGCGGGCCAGGGCACGGTGTGCGCGGAGATCGTCGAGGCGCTGGGCAAGGCGCCGGACGTGCTCGTGCTGCCGGTCGGCGGTGGCGGGCTTCTCGCCGGCGCCGTGACGTGGTTCGGCGAACGGCATCCTGAGACCCGCATCGTCGGCGTCGAGCCTGCCGGTGCCGCCAGCCTGACTGCTGCCCTGGCAGCGGGCGGGCCCGTCGACCTCGAGCGGCTCGACACGTTCGTGGACGGTGCGGCCGTGAGGAAGATCGGCGACGCCCCGTACAGGGTCATCGCCCCTGCCGGCATCGAGGTCGTCACGGTCGCCGAAGGTGCGATCTGCACCGAGATGCTCGACATGTACCAGACCGACGGCATCATCGCCGAGCCTGCCGGNNTCGGGCGGCAACAACGACGTGTCGCGCTACTCGGAGATCGTCGAGCGGTCACTGGTCTTCGAGGGCCGCAAGCACTACTTCCTCGTGAACTTCCCGCAGGAGCCGGGGGCGTTGCGCCGGTTCCTCGACGAGGTGCTCGGTCCGGACGACGACATCACGCTGTTCGAGTACGTGAAGAAGTCGAACCGTGAGGTGGGGCCGGCACTCGTCGGGATCGAGCTCGGCGACCCGGCAGAGCTCCCCGGCCTCATGGAGCGCTTGGCCGCCTCCCCCATGACCGTCGAGCCGATCGACCCCGACGGGCCGTTCTACCGCTTCCTCATCTAGGCCCCGACCCGTGCCGCTCGAAAGCTCCCCCGAGAACCCTCAGCCGCTGCGCGTCGTCGCGCAGGAGGTGAAGGGCTGGGTCGAGAGGCTGGGCCCGGTGTGGGTGTCGGGACAGATCATCGAGCTCCAGCGACGCCAGGGCCCGACCCAGTTCCTCACGCTCCGGGACACGCTCGCCGAGGTGTCCGTACGGATCTCGACGACCGCCGCCGTGCTCGACACCGCCGGTCCGCTGAGCGAAGGCACGACGGTCGCCGCGTGGATCAAGCCGACCGTCTGGACGAAGAACGGGCAGCTCACCTACCAGTGCCAAGACATCCGCCCGCTGGGCGAGGGACGGCTCCTGGCCCAGATCGAGCAGCGCAAACGCATGCTCCAGGCAGAGGGCCTGTTCGACCGCACGCTGAAGAAGCGGCTGCCGTTCCTGCCACGCGAGATCGGCCTCATCACGGCCAAGGACAGCGCGGCGGAGCGGGACGTCGTCCAGCACGTCATCAGGCGCTGGCCGGGTGCGGTGATCCGCATCCAGTACGCGCAGATGCAGGGCATCACGTCTGTCCAGCAGGTCGNNCCGTGTTCGCAGCCCGCACCCCGGTCGTCAGCGCCATCGGCCACGAGTCGGACACCCCGATCCTCGACCTCGTCGCCGACGCCCGTGCCTCGACCCCCACAGATGCGGCCAGGTTGGTCGTGCCCGACGTCGTCGAGGAGCGCCGAGGCGTGGACGACGCCAGGCGACGCCTCCGTACGGCCGTGTCCGCCCGCATCGCCGGCGAACGCCGCACGCTCGCGGAGCTGCGCGCCCGACCGGTCCTGGGCGACCCGTCCGGTCCCGTGAGGGTCCATCGGGAGCGTCTCGACGAGTTGCGCGAGCGGGCGCGGCGCGCGCTCCGCTACCGGCTCCGCGAGGAGTCCGCCCTTGTCGGCTCGGCATTGGCTCGCGTCCGGGCCATGTCGCCGCAGGCAACGCTCGAGCGCGGCTACGCGATCCTGCTGGCCGGCGACGGCACCACAGTCACCCGCGTCGCCGACCTCGACATCGGCGACGACCTCCTCGCGCATCTCGCCGACGGCACCGCGACGCTCGAGGTACGCGACACATCACCCACCGAGGAGACCGATGGCCCGCTCTGACAAGCAAGACCAGACGCCCACGTACGAAGAGGCGCGCGACGAGCTCGCCGTCATCGTCCGGCAGCTCGAGTCCGGCAGCGTCCCGCTCTCCGAGTCGATGGCGCTGTGGGAGAAGGGCGAGAAGCTCGCCGACATCTGCCAGCTTCTGCTCGACGGCGCCAGCGCGAAGCTCGCGGCCCGCGAGTCAGCCGCCACCGCCCCCGACGCGGAGTAGGCGGCCGACGCTCACTCGGGGAACGACCCTGGCCCCGGCACGGGTCGGCCGAATCGGTCCGGGAGCGGGTCCGGCCACTCCCAGCGCGGCACGAGCTCACGGATGGTGGTCGCGTCGTCGAGTCCCAGGACGACGACCGTCTCGAGGTTCTCGGCGTGCATCTGGGAGATGAAGAGGCGACACCGGCCGCAGGGAGGCAGGACGGCCAGCCTGCCCGTAGCGGGATCACGCCACACGGCCACGATCCGTACGATCCGGCGCTCCCCCGCCGTCACCATCGTCGCGATCGCCGACGCCTCGGCGCAGAAACCGGTCCCCGAGCCCGTGTCGATGCAGACGCCCCCATGATGCCTGCCCGACCCGGTGACGAGCACGCTGGCGACGTCGCCGAACAACCGCCCGCCGACGTGCTCGGGCTTCAGTAACCCGGCGGCTTCCTCGATCAGGTCCTCGTACATGTCAGGCATCCTGCCAGGGGAATGCCAGGGGAAGCCGGTCATGGCACGTTGCCCGACTCCCGTACGATCGTTGTCTGTGGCAGGCGACACGCTCGTAGCCGGGCGGTATCGGCCCGTGGAGCGGGTCGGCGCGGGCTCGATGGGCGAGGTGTGGCGCGCCCACGACGAGCGCCTCGGCAGGGATGTCGCGCTCAAGCTGCTGGACCTCTCCGCAGCCCCCGACCCCAGCGTCGCCGAACGGTTCCGGCGCGAGGCCATCGCCACCGCCCAGCTCAACCACCCGAACGTCGTCTCGGTCTTCGACGCCGGTACGGACGGAAACCGCGCGTACCTCGTCATGACGCTGCTCCCCGGCAAGACGATCGCGGAGCTCGTCCGTACGGGCGGCCCGATGCCGTTGGACCGCGCCCTCGGGCTCGTCACCCAGGTCACCAGCGCCCTGCGCGAGGCTCACCGCCACGGGCTCGTCCACCGCGACATCAAGCCCGCGAACGTCATCGTCTTCCGAGACCACGCGACCGTCGTCGACTTCGGCATCGCCCAGCTGTCCGGCCTCGACGCGACGCTGACCGCGACGCACGCCGTTATCGGCAGCGCCGCGTACATGTCACCGGAGCACGCGACGGGGTTGCGCGCGGGGCCGGCGAGCGACCTGTACGGGGTGGGCTGCCTGCTCATGACGATGCTCACCGGCCAGCCACCGTTCACGGGCGACAGCGCGGTGGCCGTGGCGTCGCAGCAGGTCAGCGCCGAGCCGCCGATGCTGTCGGAGCGCGTCCGTACGCCGCGCGCCCTCGACCGGCTGGTGTCCTCGCTGCTGTCGAAGAACCCGGCGGAGCGGCCCGACGCCGAGTCGACGCTCGAGCAGCTCGGCGACATACAGCTCCACCCGACGAAAGACCTTGTCGGGCCGGGGCCACGGCCCGTACCGGTCGCCACCGTGGTCCTCCCCGCATCCACCGCGGTCCTGCCGACGACCACCGTCCTGGCAACGACCGCCGCCGGGCCGACGAAGACGACCCTGATGCCCGTCGCTCCCGTCGCGACGGCCGCAGCTGCCGCGTCCGTCTTCTACCGGGGCGCCCCGGTCGCTCCGGTCGCACAGCCCTGGGCCCCGGCCGGACCACCGTTCCCCCCGCCGACCGGGTCGCCAGCAGGCCCGCAGAGCTTCTCCGCACGTCCCACCGTGCGGCCGCCGGCTCCGACCACCCCGCGCGCCCCCGTACAGCTGACTTCCCCGCGGCGTCGCAGCCTGCGGCCCCTCGTCTGGCTGCTGCTGATCGTGCTGCTGGGCGTTGCCGCGTTCGTGCTCGGCACTCAGGCAGGAGCCATCACGGCGCTCGTCCAGTCACCGCTGCCCACGTCCTCGACCCGCGCCGCACCCACGACGGCCCCGAAGACCACGGCGAAGCCGGCGACGACGGCCCCCCGCACCACGTCAGCTGCACCGACCCCTTCGGGCACCGCGTTGGCGCTGCAGGTGACCGTGCAGGGCGTGTCACAGGTGCTCGCGGGCCTCCCGTCCGGCAGCTCCAAGGACAAGCTCGTCGCCGAGTGGAGCACGGCCGGCGCAGCCGTGCTGCGGGGCGACCACCCCAACGACCAGCTCGACGGGTTCGCGGCGAACGTGCAGCACGAGGTGCGCAAGGGAGGCATCTCCATCCCGCAGGGCGTGGCCATCCTGGGTGCGGTCGAAGCCGTACGGGCCGCTCTCTAGCGCAGCGTCGAGACGAACGCCTCGAGGCCGGTGTATGAGAGGTCGGCCGAGACCACCGTCGTCACGGAGCCGTCGACGCGGCTGAGCGTACGGGTCCTGTCGTCCGGCGAGACCCACCGCGACCAGGGCACTCCGCCGATGGTGCTCCTACCGTCCGCCACGCCCGACCTGCTGATCTGGGCGATGAGCGCCGGCCCGGCGGCGTCGCGCTGCGTGAGGCTGACGTAGACCTTGTCCGGCGACAGCATGCCCAGCTGCCAGGTGTTCCCCGGCGCCGCTTCGCGGTTCACCGCCGGCTCGCCCGTCCTCGCCCACTCCGCCTTGGTGGCCACCCAGGTGTCAGGCAGCCCGACGGGACCGAGCAGCGGGTACGGCGCGACGGTCCTGGACTGCGCGAGGACCGACTTCCAGTCGACGGTCTGTACGGGCGCGTCGGGGGGCGTCCGCGTGAACCACCAGCTGATGAGCAGGAGCGGCACGAGCAGCACCCCGAGGCTGATGAGCATGTCCCGGGGGCGCGAGTTGCGGATCGACGGTCGTGCCATGCGGCCATGGTTCCACACGCGCTGCGGGGTGTCGTCCGTCGTGCGTTGGACGCCTAGGTCACCATGGTCTGATGGACGACGTGCAGACCCTGGGCCGCTCGATGGAGGACGGCTTCGAGATCGCGCTGCGCCGTCGCGGTGACGGAGCGCAGGCGATCGACGAGCTGATCGTCAACGGAGCGTTCGCGATGGACTCGGCCGAGACCCTCAGCGAGCGTGTGCTCGCCGAGTCGGTGGGCCCCAACCCCGGTTGCGTACTCGTCGGAGGCCTCGGCCTCGGCTACACCGCGCTCGCGCTCCTCGAGATGGGCGCCACACAGGTGGATGTCGTCGAGCTGTCGGGCGCCCTGATCTCCTGGGCCAAGGAGGGCCTCACCGGCTCCCTGGCACAGCTCACCGCCGATCCCCGCGTCCAGCTGCACCACGGCGACATCGCCGACGTGCTCGACGCCCAGGCCGCGTTGCCCGGACTCTTCGGTCCGTGGGACGCCATCTGCCTCGACGTCGACAACGGTCCCGACTTCCTCATCCACGCGAAGAACGCCCGTGTGTACGCGCCGGAGACGCTCAGGTCGGCGCTCGACCACCTCCTGCCCGGGGGTCGGCTCGCCATCTGGTCCGAGAGCCCGAGCAAGGAGCTGTGGTACGACCTGCTGAAGCTCGACGGCTCGGCGACGGAACGGCTCGTACCGCTCAAACGAGGGAACCGTGAGCTCGACTACGCCATCTATCTGGTGACCAAGCCAGGGTGAAACCTGAGGGCTCCTACGCCTCGGCGCCGATATCCTGGTGACCACAAGGAAAGGACGTGCCGTGAGCTCGAACCCCGACGGTCAACTCCCCCAGCAGCCCGGCAGCTACGAGGACTATTCGAAGGGCTACTCGAGCGCTCCTCAACCTCAGTACGGACAGCCCTCGGCGCCGACCTACGGCCAGACCAACTACGAGCAGCCCACGTACGGGCAGCCGGATCCGTACGGGCAGCCCACCTACGGCGAGCCCTACACCCAGCAGTACGCGCCGACCCCCGGCTACGGACAGGCGCCCGGCTACGGACAGCAGTACTCGCAGGGCCTCGCGCCCTACACCGCGATGTACGACAGCACCCCACGCCCGCCCGTCACGATGCCCCAGGCCGTGAAGCTGTGGCTCAAGAACTGGAAGAACTTCTCCGGGCGCGCCTCGCGCAGCGAGTACTGGTGGGTCGCACTCGCTCTGGGCATCGTGGAGGCGGTGCTGATGGTGATCATGGTCGCCTTCGTGATCGTCGCCGCGGCGGTCGACAACGGGTCGGGCTCAGGCAACCCCTTCGGTGTGGTGTTCCTCCTCGTCTGGGGGCTCATGGCGCTCTTCGGCCTGGCGACGGTGGTCCCGTCCATCGCTCTCGGGGTTCGCCGCCTGCACGACACCAACCAGAGCGGGTGGCTCCACCTCGTCACGTTCATCCCGTACGTCGGCAGCATCATCCTCATCGTTCTGCTGGCACAGTCCTCCAACCCCGCCGGCGCACGGTTCGACGACGCCGCGCAGCCGCTCTACGGGCCAGAGAGCCTCTGAACGTCACCCGAGGTTCGTGAGAACGTCTGCATCTTTCGGTAGGCGGTGCACGGGTCGGGAATACCGTGTCGCGGGACAGGGGAGGAGGTCCCGCGCGTGTCGAACCCGTACGGCTGGAGTCCGCCCACCAACGGCCAAGCACCCGTCTACTTCTCGCCGCCTGCGCAGGAGTTCCAGACCGCGAGCCCGGCTCCGTACTACGCCGCTCCTGGGTCTGCGTACTATCCCGCTCCCGAAACCTCGTACTACGCCGCTCCCGTGTCTCCGTACTACGCCGTTCCCGAGGCCTCGAACTACGCCGCCCCCGACGCGCCGTACGACAACGGCTACAACGCCTACCGGAGCTTCAGGGACCAGCACGCCACTCAGCCGACCCGTGATCCCTTCGCTGGACTGCCGCGAAGCAGCAACCCGTTTCTGAGCCTTTCGGCGAGGGGTGCCCGCCAGAAGGTGACGATGGTCGAGGCACTGATCCTGTGGCTGAGGAACTGGAACAACTTCTCCGGGCGGGCGTCTCGTAGCGAGTACGCGTGGATCCGCGCCGTCCAGCTCGTGGGCCAGATCCTGTGGTGGGTTCTTCTCGTCTTGATGCTGCAGGAACGCGACCTGGCCCCTACCGACGACCTGACGAAACTCGCCGTATCCATCGCGCTGCTCGTGACGTCCCTCGTCGCCCTCGTCCTGTTCTTCCCGACGCTGAGCCTGACGGTGCGGCGGCTCCACGACACCGACCACAGCGGCTGGTACGTCCTGATGCGGTACGTGCCCTTCGGATCCTGGATGCTCACGCGTGCGCTGTACCAGGGCTCGGTCGCTTCCGGCTTCCGCTTCGACGACCACACGAAACCTCCGTACGGCGTCGAGGACATCGACTGACTCAGCTCCAGCGCTCGAAGCCACCTTCGGTGTTGATCACCTGGCCCACCACCCACACGGACTCGTCGCTGACGAGCCAGCCGATGAGCCGGGCGGGGTCGTCGGGTTCGCCGAAGCGCCCGAGCGGGAAGCGCTCCTGGATCGCGTCGAGCCGCTCCGCGTCGAGGACCACGCCCTCGTCGAGGTAGCCGGTGTTGACAGGTCCCGGGTTGACGGTGTTGAGCCCGATCCCGCAGCGGATGAGGTCCGCGGCCACGGAGACAGTGACGCCGGCGAGCGCCGCCTTGCTCGCGGCGTAGGCGATCTCGTCTGGCATCGGGCCGAGCTGCTGACCCGACGTCAGCCAGACCACGCGACCGCCGGGGCGTCCGTCGTGCTGGGCCGCGTACGCCTGCGTCATGAGCAGCGTCGCTCTCGCGTTCACCCGCCAGTGGAGCTCCAGATCGTCGATGCCGATCTCGGACAGGGTGCCGTCGTGCCCGCTCACGGCCTGGTTGCAGACGAGGATGTCGAGGTGGCCGAACGCCTCGACAGCGTGGCGGACCACCGATGCCGGCCCGTCGTCCTCGGCGAAGTTCGCGCTGATGTCGACGATCCGTGCGCCCTCGACCGCTTGCGCGGTCAGCTCTCCGACGATCGTGGCGATGTCCTCGGCGCCCCACGGCTGCTCCGCGTCGTGCGGCGACCAGTGCTGGATGGCGACCGAGGCACCCGCCTGAAGGAGCCGGCTGGCCGTGGCGAACCCGATGCCCCGCCGACGGCTGACGCCGGTGACGAGGGCCGTACGCCCGCTCAGTGATCCCACGGACGCCAGTCTCCCACCACGGCCCTCCACCGGCTGATGTGTTTCCTCTCGACGACGAGCCGGCCGTCCGCGAGCCGAGCGGGCACCGGATCGATGATCGTGCCTCCGAATCCGCCGTCCGGCTGGTCGTTCGTGAACGCGAGGTAGCGCCACAGGCCGTCGCGCGTCTGGACGAGCTTGCCCACGTACAGCTCGGGCCCGCTGACGAGCTGCGCGTGCGCGATGTCGTACGGTCCGGTCAGCCTGTCGGCACCCACGGCCCACGTGCCGCCGAGGCCGCCCCCCGCCTGTCGTGCGGCGGACGTCTCGCCGGCGAGGCAGCTGAACAGCAGCAGGGGCTGCCCGTCGACGACGGCCGTCTGCATCACCTCGAGCTGTCCGAAGCCCTGCGCCGGTTCGGACAACGGCTCCATCACCTGCCACGTCCGCAGGTCGGGCGACCAGCAGTGACCGACGACGCCGCGATCGTCCATCGGGCCGGTGCTGGACCGGGCCGTGACGAGCATGTGCCAGCCGTTCCCGTCCGGGTCGGCCATCACCCAGGGGTCCCGGAAGGCCTCGTCGTGCCAGCCCTGGTCGGACGCCGTCTCGTACCAGCGGGGGTCGGCGGCTGCGACCTTGCCCTGCTTGTCCCACGTGACCAGGTCGTCGCTGGTCGCGTACCCCACCGTCTGGACGTTCCCGTACGGGCCGAGCGTGAGGCCCGTGTAGAACATGAACCAGGTGCCGTCGGGGTGCCGGATCACCGAGCCGGTCCAGATGGCGACGTCGTCGAACGCGGGAGCGTCGCTGTGGACGAGCGCGTCCTCGACCCGGCGCCACGCCACCAGGTCGCTCGAGACGGCGTGTCCGACGGACGCCCGGTAGTGGCGCGCGTCGGGGTCGTGGAGCGCCTTCGACGCGTACAGGAAGAACAGGTGGTAGTCCGTCCCGTCGTCAGCGGTCCAGAAGTCCCACACCCAGGAGTCAGCCAGCCCGAGCATCAGGGGATCATGCCTCGCGCCGCTATGGCGCGACGTCCTCGAGGAGGTCGGTGACCAGTGCGGCGATGGCGGACCGCTCGCTGCGGGTGAGCGTCACATGGGCGAACAACGGGTTCCCCTTGAGGCGGTCGACCACAGCGACGACACCGTCGTACCGGCCCACGCGCAGGTTGTCGCGCTGCGCGACGTCGTGGGTGAGGATGACGCGCGAGTTCTGGCCGATGCGGCTGAGCACCGTGAGCAGCACGTTCCGCTCCAGCGACTGCGCCTCGTCGACGATCACGAAGGCATCGTGCAGGGACCGGCCGCGGATGTGCGTGAGCGGCAGGACCTCCAACAGGTCCCGGGCGAGCACCTCTTCGATGACGTTCTTGCCCGCCACGCTGGACAGCGTGTCGAACACGGCCTGCGCCCAGGGGCCCATCTTCTCCGACTCGGAGCCGGGCAGGAACCCGAGATCCTGACCGCCGACCGCATAGAGCGGCCGGAACACGATCACCTTCGAGTACAGCCCACGCTCGAGGACGGCCTCGAGGCCCGCGCACAGCGCGAGCGCCGACTTGCCCGTACCGGCGCGGCCGCCGAGCGAGACGATGCCGACCTCCTGGTCCAGCAGCAGGTCGAGCGCGACCCGCTGCTCGGCTGACCGGCCGTGGATGCCGAACGCGTCGCGGTCAGAACGGATGCGTCGAACGAGGCCGTCGGGGTGCAGGCGGCCGAGTGCCGAGGAACCGCCTCCGTGGAGCACCAGACCGGTGTGTACGGGCAGGTCGTCGGCCTCAGGGACATGGACGGCCTCGCCCTCGTACAGCTGGTCGAGCAGTCCCGGCGCGACCTCGAGGTCGGCCATGCCGGTCCAGCCGGTGCTCACGGCGAGCTCGGCGCGGTACTCCTCGGCGTCGAGGCCCACGGCCGACGCCTTGACCCGCATCGGGAGGTCCTTGCTGACGAGCACGACGGAGGCGCCCTCGGCGCGGTAGTTGAGAGCCACCGCAAGGATCCGCGAGTCGTTGTCGCCCAGCCGGAAGCCGGCGGGAAGCACCATCGGGTCGGTGTGGTTCAGCTCGACCTTGAGCGTGCCGCCGTCGGCGTTGACCGGGACCGGCGAGTCGAGCCGGCCGTGCATGACACGCAGGTCGTCGAGGAGCCGCAACGCGGCGCGGGCGAAGTAGCCCAGCTCGGGATGATGGCGTTTGGCCTCGAGCTCGGTGATGACGACGACGGGCAGGACGACGGAGTGCTCGGCGAAACGTAAGAGTGCGTTCGGGTCGCTCAGCAGCACGGAGGTGTCGACCACGTACACACGCGTGCGCACGCTCTCCTCGGTCGGGCTCCAGGTCGTGGTGGCGATATCGGTATCGGTCACGGTCGTCCTCTCGGCGGGCCGGACTCTCGCCTCGGCCCGACTAGGTCATGGGCCGAAAGCGGTGGGGCTGGTGCGCAGCCCCCGACCTGCGCGTGAGCGCATTCCGTTGCCTCCGTCGGGGCGGCTTCCCCTCCGCCCGTGCTGGCACGGTACGTCGCCCGTTCAAGCGATTCGCGGACGCCACGCCGATGTCATGAACTCGTCATCCGCACCACACCTGCACCCCCACCGATTGCTGTGCCTCGCTAGGGTCGTTCCCGTGCAACAGCTGCCGCCGCACCTTCGGCCTCAGACGGCCCCCACGACCGATCCCGCCGCCATCGTGGCAGGCCCTCACTACCGGATCAGCATGCTGACGCCCCGGCTCGTACGGTTCGAGTGGTCCCCCACCGGGGAGTTCACCGACGCCGCGACCCAGGTCGTCTGGAACCGCGAGCTGCCCGCCGCCGACTTCACGCTGACCCGCAACGGCGACACGCTGCAGATCCGCACGCCGTTCGTCCAGGTCGACTACGACGGCCAGGCGTTCTCCGCCTTCGGACTCACCGTCCGGGCGCTGGGTGTCTCGAACTACCGCTCCGTCTGGCGATACGGCGAGACCGAGAAGGCCGAGTCGTTCGGCATCCCCACCAACCTGCTGGGCACCGCTCGTACGCTCGACGAGGCTGACGGCGCCGTTCCTCTCGAACGCGGCCTGCTGTCGGTGAACGGCATCGCCATCCTCGACGACAGCGCGTCGCTGACGATCGACGAGGGCGGCTGGTTCGTGCCGCGCCCCGACGGGGTGATCGACCTGTACGTGTTCGCGTACGGGCGTGACTTCACCGCCGCCATCAAGGACTTCTACGCGCTCACGGGGCCGCAGCCCCTGCTCCCCCGGTACGCGCTCGGGAACTGGTGGAGCCGCTACCATCGCTACACCGACGCCGAGTACAGGCAGGTGATCACCGACTTCGAGGAGGCCAACCTCCCGTTCAGCGTCGGTGTCCTCGACATGGACTGGCACCTCGTCGACATCGACCCGGCGATCGGCAGCGGCTGGACCGGCTACACCTGGAACCCCGACCTCTTCCCCGACCCGCCGGCACTCCTCGCCTGGCTGCACGACCACGGCCTCAAGGTCTCGCTCAACGTCCACCCGGCCGACGGGGTCCTGCGCCACGAGGAGTCGTACGCACGCGTCGCCGAGCACGTCGGCATCGACCCCGCCAGCGGGGCGCCCGTCAACTTCGACCTGTGCAACCCGACGTTCCGCGAGGCGTACTTCGACCTCATGCACCATCCGCTCGAGGACGAGGGCGTCGACTTCTGGTGGCTCGACTGGCAGCAGGGGCACTGGTCGACGGTGCCCGGCCTCGACCCGCTCTGGCTGCTCAACCACCTCCACTACCTCGACTCCGGCCGCGACGGGAAGCGCCCGCTGACGTTCTCGCGCTACGCCGGGCCGGGCTCGCACCGCTACCCCGTGGGCTTCTCCGGCGACACGGTCATCAGCTGGGCCTCGCTGGCGTTCCAGCCCTACTTCACGGCGACCGCGAGCAACATCGGGTACGGCTGGTGGAGCCACGACATCGGCGGCCACATGTTCGGCGTCAAGGACGACGAGCTGGCGACCCGCTGGCTCCAGCTCGGCTGCTTCTCCCCGATCAACCGGCTCCACTCGACGCTCAACCCGTTCAACAGCAAGGAGCCGTGGCGCTTCAACAAGATCGCGGAGGCCGTACAGAGCGACACCTTGCGGCTCCGGCACCGCATGGTCCCGTACCTGCACACCATGAACGAGCGTGCCCACAGCGAGGGCCGGCCGCTGGTCGAGCCGCTGTACTGGGGCGAGCCCGTCATCGAGGCCCTGCCGGCGAAGACGTCGTTCCGGTTCGGGTCCGAGCTGCTCGTCGCGCCGATCACCAGCCCGGCCGTACGAGACGTGGGCGTCGGCTCCGTCGAGACCCGCCTGCCGCACGGGACGTGGGTCGACACGTACACGGGTGTCGTCTACGACGGCGGCCGCAACCTCACGCTCCACCGCGGGCTCGAGGCCTACCCGGTGCTCGCGAAAGCGGGCGGCATCGTGCCCCTCACCGGTCCCGACAACCTGCGCGTGGACAACCCCGAGGCCCTCGAGGTCCGCGTCTACGCCGGGGCGGACGGGTCGTTCACCCTGTACGAGGACGACGACGCGGCGGACCCCCGGGCCGCCCGTACGCCCATCGTCTTCGACTGGGCAGCCGGAAACCTGTCGATCGGTCCGGCGATCGGCGAGCTCGACGTCATCCCCGCAGTCCGCGACTGGACCGTCGCGCTCGTCGGCGCAGCCCGGACGACGGTGGTCGGCCACGAGTCGAGGTGGGACCCGAGGACGGGCAGCCTGACCGTCCACCTCGGCCCTGTGCCGGCCGGCGACGCGGTCACCGTGACCTTCTTGGGCCCGCTGACGCTGAGCGACAACGACGTGGCACGGCGCGTGTACGAGCTCGTTGACCGCGCCCAGGTGCCGTTCGCTGCGAAGCAGCGTGTGGTCGCGGCCGTACTCCCCGGCAGGGATCCCGGAGCAGCCAGCAGGGACGTGCTGGAGCTCGATCTCGAGCCCGTCCTGGAGGCGGCCGTTCTCGAGCTCGTCCTGGCGCACCTCGCGTGAAGCTCTCCCGGCTCGAGCGGTGGCTGCTGGCGGCGATCGTCGTCCAGCTCCTCGTCGGGCTGGTGTGGCTCACCACGTACAGGGGACTCTTCGACCCGCGCGGCATGCCTATCGGCAACGACTTCGCGGCCTTCTGGTTCGCCTCGAAGATGGCGCTGGGACGACCCGCGGTGGACACGTACGACCTCGTGGCGATGACCCAGCTCCAGCACGCCACTTGGCCGGAGCTCGTCGGTGTGTACGCGTGGGTGTACCCGCCGTCGTTCCTGCTGCTCGTGCTCGGTGTAGGGCTCCTGCCGTACCTCGCGGGATACCTCGTCTGGACCGTCACGACGCTCGCGGTGTACCTCGCGGGGCTGTGGCAGAACGTACGGTCTCGGACGTCCTGGTGGCTCATCGTGGCCTTCCCCGGACTGTGGCTCGGCCTCGGGCAGGGGCAGAACCAGTTCCTCACGGCGGGACTCGGGGCTCTCGGGCTGGGACTGCTGCGCAAGCATCCCGTCTGGGCCGGCGTCTGCATCGGTCTGCTGGCCNNGGCCGCCGCGGTCACCGCGGTCACCGTCACGCTCGTACCGGCCGCGATCCTCGGCTGGGGCACGCTCGGGGCCTGGGCGCAGTCGATGGCGTGGGTGTCGACGGCCATCCAGGAGAAGCACCTGCCCGTCTGGATGTTCCCCGCCCCGTACCCGTGGCTGCTGTCCCTCGGGGTCCCCGTCACGGTGGCATGGATCGTCCAGGGCGCCATCTCGGTGGCGGTCGCAGTCGTCGTGTACCGGCTCTGGCGTCCGCTCGCTGGGGGCGCCTTGCGTGAGACCAGCGCCGCGTCGATCGCCCTTCCCGCGTCAGCCCTTGTGCTCGCGACGTTCCTGGCGACGCCCTACTACGCGATGTACGACCTGACGTTGCTCGCCCTGCCGCTGTGCTGGCTGGTGGCGAACGGTCTGGAGAGGGGATGGCGGCGTGGAGAGCGGGCGCTGCTCGTGCTGTTGTTCCTGCTGCCGTACGCCAGCGTGATCGCCATGGTCGTCGACGTACAGATCGCACCGTTCGTCCTGTCGGCCCTGCTCTGGCACGTCTGGCAGCGCAGCGTCAGCGACCGAATCGACGCTCCCGCTGACCGTACGCCCGTAAGGCTCTGAGGAAGTCGACGCGGCGGAAGTCGGGCCACAGCGCCTCGCAGAAGTAGTACTCGGAGTGGACCGACTGCCACATCAGGAACCCCGACAGCCGCTGCTCGCCCGACGTGCGGATCACGAGGTCTGGATCAGGCTGACCGGCCGTGTACAGGTGGTCGGCGATGTGCTCGATCTCGAGGGTCTCGGACAGCTCCGCGAGAGTCGAGCCCTTGGCCGACTCCTCGGCGAGCAAGGACCGCAGGGCATCGCGGATCTCGTGGCGGCCACCGTACGAGACGGCGATGTTCACGATCATCCCGGTGTTCGTCTCGGTGCGCGCGCACGCCGTGCGCATCCGGTCGGCGATGTCGTCGGGGAGCAGGTCGAGTGCCCCGACGGTACGGATCTGCCACGCCTTGGTCTCCGACAGCTGTTCCACGAGGGTGGCGATGACGTCGAGGAGCGGCTGGAACTCCTCGTCGGCGGCACGGCTCAGGTTCTCGGTCGACAGGACCCACAACGTGACGAACGCGAGGCCCACCTCGTCGCACCAGTTGACGAACTCCTTGAGCTTGGCGGCACCGGCGCGATAGCCGGCGACCAGCGTCTCCCCCGGTGCGTTGAGCCGCGCCCAGCGCCTGTTGCCGTCCGCGAGGACCGCCACGTGCTTGGGGAGTCTGGCCTTGTCGAGCTCGGCGATGAGGCGCTGCTCGTACGTGCTGTACAGGAGCCCCGAAGGGTGCAACCTGTCCAGCCAGTCGCGGAAACCCTCCCGTTGAGCCACGGACAACACGATAGGCCAAACCCGTCTGGGATCACGGAGGGTCTGTCGACTATGCTGAACCTACGGTTCCGTAACTTACGGGGACGCCGTCGCTGAGGAGGTGGGTCATGGCACGTACGACACCCGCGGACCACACGGTGGAGAAGGTCGCTGGAAACGTGATCCCTGACATCAAGCCGAAGCTGCGAGGCTGGCTCCACGCCAGCGCCGTACCGCTCTCGCTCATCGGCGGCATCCTGCTCATCGTCTTCGCGACGACGACGCTGGGGCGGGTCGGCGGTGCGGTGTACCTCGCGGCGTCCCTGCTCCTGTTCGGCACCAGCGCCACGTACCACCGGTTCGGCTGGGGCAGGAGAGGCGCCGCGATCCTGCGCCGGATGGACCACTCGAACATCTACCTGTTCATCGCCGCCACGTACACACCGCTGGCGCTGCTCCTGCTCACTGGTACGTCGCGGGTGCTGCTGCTGGTCTGCATCTGGGCGTCCGCGATCCTCGGCGTGCTGTTCCGGGTCCTGTGGCTCAGCGCCCCGAGGTGGCTGTACACGGCGCTGTACATCGGGATGGGATGGGCCGCCGTCGCGTGGCTCCCGCAGCTGTGGTCCAGCGGCGGCGGGCTCGTCATCGGCCTCATCGGACTCGGTGGCCTGATCTACACCGGCGGCGCCGTCGTGTACGCGCTCAAGCGCCCCAACCCGTCACCGACGTGGTTCGGGTTCCACGAGATCTTCCACACCTGTACGGTCCTGGCGGCCGGCTGCCACTACGCCGCCATCGCCCTGATCACCTTCCGCTGACTCGACGACCGGGCTCGGTCGATCCGCACATGCCGGCTGGCCCACCTAGACTCCCGACGTGCCGTCCTACCGTCTCGAGCTGGAGATCGGTGACCTGCGCCCTGGGAAGACTCCGGACCAGGTGATGGAAGCGGCGCAGTCGTCGCTCGGGCACCACGTGGACTCCACCGACATCGCACTGGTGGCCGGAACCCCGCGCATCCGCCTCCGCTTCACCGTCCCGGCCTCCAGCGCCGTCGAAGAGAACACGGCCGCACGGCTCGCGGCACACGATGCTCGCGAGGCCGTCGAACATGTCGCGAGCACCGGCCGGAGTCACCTTCTGCGCCGCCGTCGCGGGGCCTGGCTGGCGCTCGGCTGAGTCTCCAGCGGCGCCGTCAGCTCAGCGTGCGGGCGTACAGCTCCCGGAGGTTGGCGAAGGCACGGACGAACGCGGCCTCGTTCCACGACGACGTGTCGGACATCGTGTACCCGTGAGAGGCGCCCTCGTAGATCTCGTTGGTCGCCGTGAGGCCGGCCTCCACAAGGGCCGCACCGAGGTCCTCGGCGTTCTGCGGGGTCAGGGAGCCGTCGTTGTCGGCGTGCCCGAACAGGAACTCGGCCGTGGCGGTCGCGAGCTCTCGGTGGGGGGAGTCCGGCGCGTCGCTGATCAGGCCGCCTCCATGGAAGCCCGCACAGGCAGCGACCTCGCCGGGGTGGTGGCCGGCAGCCCGCATGGCGAGCCTCGTCCCCATGCAGAAGCCGACGACGCCGACCGGACCGGGTGTCACCCCGGGCAGTGACCGGAGAGCAGCCAGGTACGCGTCGTTGTCCTTCACCGCAAGATCGCTGGTCAGATGTCCGATGCGGGGACCGGCGACCTGGAAGAACGCTTCGCGTCCCTCGGGCGACGTGAGGTCCCCCTGCGGCGCGACCTCGGACACCGTCCCGTCGCGGTAGAAGACGTTGGGCGCCAGCACGACGTAGCCCCAGCTGGCGATCTGCTCGGCCATCTCCCGGATCCGAGGCCGCAGACCGAACGCGTCCATGAAGAACAGGACCCCTGGCCCCGACCCGCCCGGCGGAGTTGCGACGATCGCCTCTGCGACCCCATCGGTGGTGCTGATGCTGAGCATGGCATGAGCCTACGGAATCCGGCACGAACCGGCCCATTGAGCTCTGCGTGTGCGCAGGGGTCGGCTTCCGTCACACGCCGTGACAGCGCGGTTCGAGCCAGTCACCCCCCTGTCCGCCCCTTCGGCCCAGCCCTGCGGTTGCTGACCACCCTCGGTACGGGGCTTGCCGTCGTCTCTGCCGTGCTCGGCGCAGGGATCACCCGGCAGCCACGTCCCCGGTGGCTGCATCACCCGTTGGATGCGTGACGAGCCAAGCTACGAGATCAGTCTGACGCGGGCGCGAGGAGCCACGACACCTGGGTCAACTGCTGCCCGGGGTCGTCGTGGTGCGGGCCGTATACCTCCCAGCGGGTCAACGTCAGCTCACGACCGTGCTCCTCGCACCAGGCCACGACCGCGTCGTGCGCGCCTCCCAGCTCCGCGAAGGACCCACGATGGACGGTCGTTGCGACCGTCCCCGCCGGCAGCGTCGACGCGACGACGCGGCCGGTCAGAGCGCACGGCTGGTCGAGCAGGACCCCGACCTCCACGGTCGGCGCGCTGTCTCGGTAGATGATGACGTTCCGGCAGCCTTGCTCGATCCCGTTCGACCGAAGACAGTCCCACACCTCGCTCGAGAGCCGGCGCCAGAGCGTCGGGAACTCCTGCCACGTGGTGACGGCCGTGACCACCGCCGTCCGCTCGGCAGGGACGTCCACGACGGCGACCTCGTAATCCATGCCGCCATCTCCACACGCCGCTGGTTCTTTGCGCAAGAGGTGCAGCGCCTGCTCGTACGCCCGGTAGGGCCGCCGCGCTGTCAGGGCTCGGGTACGGCCTCGTCGGCGGGCGGTGCGGCCGCGGGGCGGCGAACACGGGGTGCGCGCGTCCTTCGTACCGTCGGCTCCGCAGCCACAGCGGGAGGTTCGTCCGGAACGTACATGTCGGTGTCCTCGGGGTCGACGTACTTCTCGGGACGGTCGCCGGAGCTCTCGAGCGTGGCCGCGAAGTCGTACACGTACTGCTGCAGGTCGCGCTCCGTACGCCTGTACCCGGTGGATGCCGGTCGCTTCGGCAGCTTGAGATCAGGGCGCTGGACCTTCTCGTACGGTACGGATGCCAGCAGGTCGGCGATCATGTTGATGCGGGCGCGCTTCTTGTCCTCGGCCTCGACGACGCGCCAGTGGTTGCCCGGCAGGTCGGTGTGGACGAACATCTCGTCCT
Organism: Propionibacteriaceae bacterium; assembly: GCA_003153855.1. GTDB lineage: Bacteria > Actinomycetota > Actinomycetes > Propionibacteriales > Propionibacteriaceae > Fen-668. The sequence continues at coordinate 13,531 of PMBM01000074.1, read as the reverse complement.
TCGCCCTGCTGTAGTCCTCCCAGCGGGTCAGCGACTCCAGGTCGGTCGGCGACAGCTTCCAGCGGCGCATGGGGTCGGTCATCCGCGAGCGGAACCGCCTCTCCTGCTCCTTGCCGGAGACGGAGAACCAGTACTTCCGCAGCATGATGCCGTCCTCGGCGAGCATCTGCTCGAAGATCGGGCACTGCCGCAGGAAGCGCTGATACTCGGCGGCCGTGCAGTAGCCCATGACCCGCTCGACACCGGCCCGGTTGTACCAGGAGCGGTCGAACAGGCGGATCTCGCCGGCGGCGGGGAGGTGCTCGATGTAGCGCTGGAAGTACCACTCCGTACGTTCGCGCTCGGTCGGGGCCGGAAGCGCCACGATGCGTGCGACGCGTGGGTTGAGGTACTCCATGATCCGCTTGATCGCGCCGCCTTTGCCGGCGGCGTCACGGCCTTCGAAGATGACGACCAGGCGCTGACCTGTCGTACGCATCCATTCCTGCATCTCGACCAGCTCTGCCTGCAGCTTGGTCAGCTCGGCCTCGTACAGGTCGTTGTCGAGCCTTGGGCGCTTCTTCGATCCCATGGAAGTCAATCCTGGCAGGTCTCAGTCCGGCCCGCGCGCGGTTGCAAGGTCTGCCCGGTCGTCAGAGCCAGCGGATCCGTCGGAAGACCAGGTAGAGCCCGAGCATGAGGACGAAGTTGACCACCATCAGCGCGAAGTAGCCGTACTGCCAGTGCAGTTCGGGGATGTTGTCGAAGTTCATCCCGTACACGGCACCGAGCGTGGTGGGTACGGCCAGGATGGCGACCGCGGCCGAGATCTTGCGCATGTCGCGGTTGTCGTTGACCGACGCCAGGGCGAGTGCCGCCTGGAGGATGTTGGTCAGCTGGTCCTCCATGATGTGGATGTTCTCCCGCGCCTCCTGCACCATGTCGCTCAGGTCACGGAAGTACGGCCGGGCGTCTTCGGGGACGAGCGCGAACTCGTGCGTCGCCAGCTGCAACACGGGGTTGCACAGCGGAGAGACGCAGCGCCGGAACTCGATGAGCTCCCGCTTGATCTGGTACGGCCGGTCGATCTCCACGCCTCGGGTCTGGCCGAAGACCAGCTCCTCGGCGTCCTCCACGTCGTCCTGCATCTGGCCGACGACCCGAGCGAAGTCGTCGAGCGCCACCGACAGGCAGGCGTGCAGCACCTGCCAGGGCCCGTCCGGCATGTCGGAGGAGACCTTCTCGACCAGCGCGCGCACCTCAGGCATCCGGGACCTGCCCCGCTGGCGAGACGTGACCACCCAGTACGGGCCGAGGATGATCATGAGCTCGCCGGTGCTGACGATCTCCGGCACGGTCTGCTGCTCGTCGCGCTCGACGTACGACACGGTCGAGGCGACCATGAACAGGTTCTCGTCGAACTGCTCGAGCTTCGAGCGTCGGTGTCCATGGATCGCGTCCGCGACGACGAGCTCGTGGATGTCGAGGATGTCGCCCAGGACCTCCACGGTGCTCTCGGTGGGCCTGTGCAACCCCACCCACACGAAGCCTTCCCCGTTCTTCGCCCGTGTCAGAGCGGACTCCAGGTCGATGTCCTCGTGCGGCGTCCCGCCGACCCACCAGGAGAACACCACCTCGGCGGGTGAGGCCGGGTCCCTCTCTACGGACTGCAGCGACACGGGGACCCTCCCATCAGGCCGACCAGGCAGTGTCGCCCGGTTCGCACGGCGGACATCCGGCACCGCCAGCATAGAACCGGTCGCCGCAGGCGTCCGGCGTCATTCAGCGCCAGTCGGACACGAACGGGTCACGGTCGGCTCGGTGCCAGGTGAGCGCCTGTACGAAGGTTCGTACGGCTGCCTCGTCGGCGCGGCGCGGGATGATCAAGGCTCGCGCCGGTCCGACGAAGACGAACACGTACTCCGGAGTCTCCTCGATCCTCTGGATCGCGGACGGGCTGAACCAAGTCGTCGTGTTCGGCGACTCGTCGACGACGCCGCCCGACGCATCGACCCACAGGCGGGACGGGCTGAGTGGCGGACGAAGCCCGTCAGTGAAGCTGCGTCGCAGCCTGGCGGGAACGCGCAGCTCCGTGATCGTTCCGAGGAACAGGATCGAGAAGACGTACGCGACGGTGAGCACGAGTGCGAAGGGCGAGAGGAGCTGGTTCTCGTACCACCGGAAGACCCACATCCATCCGATCCAGATCAGAAGCGACGGCACCATCCGCCGCTGCGTGCGTCGCAGCTGCTGCTTGGCGAGTGGTGAGGTCTGCAGGACGTGGCGGTTGAAGGCGACCAGGTCGTCGATGGTCAGACTGACGTACAGAGCGGGGCCCACGCGGTCACCGTAGGACGACAGCGGAAACTCCCCTTGTCTGGTCGAGGAGACTCTCATCTCCATGTCTGCAGGGAAACCCGCATCTGGCACACGGTCCGGTCACAGCGTCCGCACATCCGGGTGCGGTCTGATGGTCGTGTGACCGATGAACAGCAGAACACGACCGCCTGGACCAACCCCGACGTGCCAGCGGACGCACCGCTGGCCACCAGCGAGACACCGGCGGGAACAGAGCCTCCCACCACCAAGCACATGTCCCGTCGGATGGTGCTCCTGCTGGCCGGGATCGGCGTGTCAGGCGCAGCAGCACTCGGCGCTGGCGCGTACGCGTTCTACGAGTCGCAGTCCACGGGACAGGGCAACACCACCCAGAGCAACCCTGGCGGTCAGATGCCCGGGGGGTACGGCTCCGGCATGCCTCGCGGCAACCGTTCGGGCATGCCCAGGGGAGCCAGGCCGAGCGGTGCGCCATCGGGAGGCTTCCCGTCCGGAGGCTTCCCGTCGGGAGGCTTCCCGTCCGGAGGCCCCGGCGGCGGCGCTTCCGGCATGCCGACCGACCAGCCGACCTGACGAGACGGCGACCACCCGATCCCTCGGATGATCGCGTGCCTCATCGGATGTCGTTGACTACCGGACCGAGAAGGTCTTGGTGTCCCACAGCTGAAGGGTCCCGTCGCGGCCGTTGTCGTTGTACGCACGGAGCTCGTAGGTTCCCGGCATCAGCTGGATCGTCGTCTGCGCCTCGGCGAAGCCGCCCATCATGGTGGTCACGTGCGTGGCAGCAACGAGACGCTGCCCCATGTAGAACTGCAGCGGCACGTTGCCCTCCCACCCGGTGCCCAGCACGGACACGGTCACCGGCGAGGTCACCGCAGCGCCCTGGGCGGGTGCCAGGATCCATACGTTGGCCTGCGTGTCCAGCGCGTTGGCGCGGCTGATCGGCGCCGACCAGTCCATGTGGCCGGACGGTGGGACTCCGCCGTTCACGAGCAGGCGAACCGAGTGCACCGATGATTCTGCGGCGGTGACCGTCCAGACGAGCTGCTGGACGGAGGCGACCTCGAAGGAGGACCCGACCGCCACGAAGCCGGTCAGGTCGACCGTGGCCACGCTGCCCGAGATGGTCAGTGACCGCACGCTCACGGTCTTCGGCCACAGCGAGGAGTAGTCCGGGTCGACAGGCGTGCCGCGAAGCATCTCCGTGACCGCTGTGAGGGCCGGGCTCCCGTTCAGAACGGGCAGGGAGTGGAACTCACGGTAGAGGCGCGGACCGTTAGCCACGTCCGAGATGTAGTACACCGGGATGGCGCGTGCTGCGCCAGCAACCGACGACGAGACGGCGGACGTGGCCGTCGCCTGAGCAGTGCCCGATGTCTGGGTCTGAGCGCTGGTGACGGCGCCGGTCGGTGCACTCACGGACGCGCCGGGCGCTGTCGTGACCGCCGTGAGGATCGGGGTCGTGTTGTGTGACGCGAAGTAGATCCCTGCTGCGGTACCGCCGCCGATCACGGTCACGGCAGCGACGACCGCGACCAGCCAGCGAGGCGCGTGGTGGGTGCGACCGGGAGGGAGGTGTGGTGTCAGGGGATCGGGGCTGGTCCGGCGGGTAGTTCCTGGACCGATGGTGCTCATGGTGTCGCCTCCAAGCGCGGGGATGCGGCGCTACCTGGGTGGTCGCGCTTTCGGCGCTCTCACACATAAGACGTGCGGCCCGACCGTCGGGTTGACAGGCGACAGCAGCGAATCCAGACCTACCCGCGCTGGTCGCCGAGGCTCCGGATGACCTTCCGCACGAGGTCGTACGGGATCGGTGTCGACAGCTCGAACTTGAGCGTGCCCTTGCCTGACAGGTACGGGCCGAGGTCGCCCAGCAGCTGAGCGTCGCTCTTCGGCACGGGGTAGATGCTCACGTGTCTCGCCCATCCGGCCACGTGGATCAGTCGCTTCCCCGCGACGGAGAACGTCGGGATGTCGTACGAGATCGACTCGGTCGCGGTCGGGAACTCCTCGAGGACGATCCGGCGGATCTCGTCGACCACGGTTCGTACGGCCGGCGACAGCGCGGCCAGGTAGTCCTCGAGTGCCACGGGCATGCGAGCCTCACTCCTCGGGCTTGGCGGTGTCCTGCTTAGCTGCCGTCCGACGTTGGGCCCTCAGCTCGGACTCGGTCGGGAAGGTGTTCGCGATCTTGAGGTGATGCCGCATCGAGAAGAAGATGGCGACAAGCACGAGTGCCACCACGCCCACGAGCACCAGCGGAAGCCAGCCTGCGTGGACGACGCTGTCGTCGACCTGGAGCCATGTCATGGGCGAAATCTATCCCCTCGACCTAGATGACGTAGTCCGGCGCGAGAACAGGGTTCGCGACCCCGATGCCGCAGAAGAGGTCGTCCTCCGGGATGACGGTCGGCACGGTGCTGAGGACGAGCTGGTAGTCCTCGGTCGGCCAGCCCATCTTCTGGATCTCCATCGGCACCGCGAACCAGTGCCCGTCGGGGTCGATCTGCGTCGCGTGGGCTCGCAGCGCGTCGTCGCGTACGGAGAAGTAGTCCGCGCACGGGATGAAGGTCGTCAGCCGGTACGCGCGCTGGTCGTCCGGGAACGACGCGAGCCGCTCGGCGTACACCGGCTCCAGCCCGTGCTCGTGCATGAGCTGGTCGAGCCGCATGAACCGGTTCCGGTGGCCACCCATGTGGTAGTAGACCTTCTTCACCTGCCACGCAGGGCCTGCCTCGGGCACGGCCGCCGGGTCGGCCGCCATCGCGACGGCGGCCATCGACACCTTGTGGCACATGATGTGGTCCGGGTGCGGGTAGCCACCCTTCTCGTCGTAGGTCAGCATCACGTGCGGGCGGAACCGGCGGATGTGGGCGACGAGCCGAGCGGCCGCCACCGTGACCTCCTGCACCGCGAAGCAGCCCTCCGGCAGCGGCGGGAGCGGATCGCCCTCGGGGAGACCCGAGTCGACGAATCCGAGCCAGACCTGGTCGACGCCGAGGATGTGGCGGGCGCTGGCCATCTCCTCGCGCCGGATGTCGGCGAGGTGCTCCCACACCTCCGGCCGGTCCATCTTGGGGTTGAGCACGTCGCCGCGCTCCCCTCCCGTACACGTCGCGACGAGCACCTGGACGCCCTCCGCCGCGTACCTCGCCATCGTCGCCGCGCCCTTGCTCGACTCGTCGTCAGGGTGGGCGTGGACGGCCATGAGGCGCAACGGTTCTCCGGCCTCGTCGACGCGCTGTGGCATGGGCATGCCCGGTATTGAACCACCGAGGTCTTCGCCGCTCGCCTACTACGGGCAGAATGGACTTCCGTGTCCCCCGACGAGGCTTCCTCCGACGCCCCCCTGACCCCCGACCTCGCGGTCGCCCGTGGTCCGCGGACGCCCGAGGAGAAGGCCCGGATCGCCGCCCGCTACCCGCAACCGCGTCGTTGGCCCCTGATCACGCTGGGCGTTGTGTTCGCCCTGCTGCTGGGGTCGTGGACCCTCTGGACGGCCGTCTGGCACGCGAACCCTGCCGTCTCCGCGCAGGTGCTCTCCTTCGACATCGTCAGCGACTCCGAGGTGCAGGTCGTGCTGCACGTCGACCGCCCGGACCCGTCGATCGCCGGGGTCTGTACGGTCATCACGCAGTCGGTGAACTACCAGCAGGTCGGCGAGCTCGACGCCCAGATCGAGCCTGGAACCGACAGGCTCACCGACATCACGGTCACCATCCGTACGATCTCGCGCGCAACTTCCGCATCACTACAGAGTTGTCACGCCCGTTCCTGACCGCTGCGTTGCTAGCCTGATGGGATGACGACCGACGAGATCTGGCTCACTCCCGAGGCGCACGCCAAGCTGCAGCAGGAGTACGCGCACCTCACGGGCAGGGGACGTGAGGACGTCACGGCGCGGATCGCGTTCGCGCGGGAAGAGGGCGACCTCTCCGAGAACGCGGGCTACCACGCCGCTCGTGAAGAGCAGGGCCAGCAGGAGCTACGCATCCGCCAGCTGAAGGCGATCCTGGACAAGGCGAAGGTCGGCACTCCCCCGGCGGCCGCTGCCGGCAGGGTCGTGCCCGGCATGAAGGTCACGATCGCCTTCGACGGCGACCTCGACGACACCGACACGTTCCTGCTGGGGTCGCGCGAGATGCTCGGGCTGGACGGCTCCATCGACCTGGCCGTGTACTCGCCGCAGTCGCCTCTCGGCGCGGCCATCATCGACAAGTCCGTGGGCGACGACGTGAGCTACGAGGCTCCCAACGGCAAGCAGATCAAGGTGAAGATCGTCGAGGCCAAGGTCTTCTGAGACTCAGAGGTCGACGAGCAGCCGCTGGGCCTCCGCGGGGTCGAGCGCTCCGGCGGCGACCTCGGCAAGCACCTGCTCCCGCGTCAGGATCGGCGTGGGCTCGGGCTCCTCGTTGTTGTTGAGACCGAGCCGGTCCAGCACAGTCGTGAGCCGCAGGCGTGCCGTCGGGTACGAGACGCCCAGGTGCTTCTCGAGCTCCCGGATGTTGCCTCGGGACGCCAGGAACACGCGCAGCACGTCGAGGTCGGCGTCGGAGAGCGCGCAGAAGTCGCACGGGGCGAAATGGCCCCCGATCTCCGAGCCGCACCCCGTGCAGCCCAGCCGGGTCGTCACGAGCCGGTCGCCGCACACGGGACAGGTGGTCGGCGCCCGGTACGCGGTGCGCAGAGCGTTCATCGCAGGTCCTCGTCGCCGGCGATCGTGTCCGGAAGCTTCACGGTCGCGTAGCCCATCACGACGCTGAGGTCGAGGCGCGCGGCACCGGACCCGAGGACGACCTCGTCGAGACCCTCCTCGTGGGTGCCGGACCACACGATGCGGCCGAGCTGGCTCTCGCCGTGCACCACGACGCTCGAGCCTTGGCCCAGCGCGACGGTCAGGCTGCCAGACTCGCAGCGGATCCGCGACCGGCCGGACGTGATCGTGCCCTCGATCGTGACCTGCCCGGCCTGGGCGAGCACGTCCGACGCCTCGGCCACATCCTTGAGCACGGCAGAACCGGCCGTGAGCCGGACCTTGCCGAGGTACGGGAGTCCCTCGGTCGTCAGCGTTCCAGCCGTCACCTCGACGTCGACGACGATCGAGGGGTTGACCCGGAGCTGCAGCTCCTTGCCCAGCCCCAGTGACCGCAGGTCGTCGAGGCTGCGAGGCGGCCGCAGCAGCGAGAAGCCGTCGAGCGACGGGCCGGCGTCACCGTCGGAGTTCACCTCGAGGACGGACCCGTTGCGACGCAGCACGTGCGGTCCGTCGACCGCGACGGTCGCCACACCGGTGTCGCCCACGATGTGTACGCGTCGGCCGACCGCTCTCACGGCGATGCGGTCCACCCCGTTCGTACCGGCCGAGCGTCGCCTCTTCGGCGGCTCCTCGGGCTCCGGAGCAGCAGCGTGCGGGGTGGACTCGTGCCACTCCGCCGAGGACTCGGCCGGCGTGGGCCGCGGGGGCTGCTCGAAAGGCTTGGGGTCGGGGGCGTTGCGCGCCTCGTCAATACGTCGGCTGGCCTCGGCGGCGTCGATGCGGCCGGCGGCGAGGTCCTCGAGGATGCCCGAGATGTCTTCACTCATGTCATCTACGGTACCTCGGCTTTCACATATAGCAAGTCTTCCTTTCCTTATTCTCAACCGATTCGCTGGATACAGTGATGTCGTGCGCATGCCTCGCCCGGTACCGGTCCTTGCGATCATCGCGTTCCTCGTGGCGCTGGGCTTCGGCATCGTCTCCCCGGTCCTGCCGCTGTTCGCCAAGACCTTCGGCGTCAACACGCTGGCCGCCGGCGCCGTGGCGTCCAGCTTCGCGCTCGTCCGGGTGGCATCCCTGCCGATGGCGGCGAAGCTGGCCCGCCGCCTCGCGGAACGTCGGGTGATCGTCGCCGGCGTCCTCATCGTGGCCGTGTCCAGCGCGGTGTGCGCGGCCGCGACGTCGTACTGGCAGTTCCTCATCGCCCGCGCGGCCGGCGGCATCGGCTCCGCGATGTTCACCATCGGGGCGACCACGCTCCTGTTCTCCGTGACCCCGTCCGAGCGGCTCGGACGCGCGTCGGGCCTGTTCAACGGCGGGTTCGTGCTCGGCGGCATGACCGGCCCGGTGCTCGGCGGGATCGTCGCGGGGGCATCCCTGCGCGCGCCCTTCATCGTGTACGCGGTCGGGCTGGGCGTCGCGGGGATCGTCGGCTGGACGATGCTCCCGATGCACGGCGAGACGACCGCCACCCTCGAGGCGCAGGACGCCGTCGTACCGCTGCGTACGGCCGTACGTGACCGGCGGTACGTGGCGGCAGTCCTGTCCGCGTTCGGTCAGGGGTGGCAGTCCAACGGGGTGCGGTCGCTCGTCGTGCCGCTCCTCGTCGTCGAGACGCTCGCCAAGCCCGCGTCCTGGTCGGCCTGGGCGTTCGGCGCAGCCGCGGCAGCACAAGCCCTGACGCTGTACGGGTCGGGCTGGATCACCGACCGGGTCGGACGCAAGATCGCGCTCGTCGCGGGGTCGGTCGTGACCGGCCTGCTGGGCCTGGCGTTCATCGCGCCCGGTTCGTACACAGTCCTCGTTGTCGTGCTCTGCCTGTACGGAGTGGGCGCTTCGCTCGCCTCGACGTCGGCCCAGGCCAGCGTCGGCGACGCGATCGGTCGTCGTGGTGGACCCGCACTGGCCGGCTACCAGATGGCCGGCGACATCGGCCAGATCGCCGGGCCGCTCGCGGCGGGTGCCCTGCTCGACGCAGGGTCGACGGTGGCGGCCGTCGGCATCGGGGCGGGTTTCCTCCTCGTGGCCGCGGGCGGCGCACTCAGCATGCCTCGCCGCATGACTGCGGCCTCGAGCGCCTGACCCCGGTTCACGTCACTCGGTGATCGTCGGCGTGCCCCGCAACCAGGTGTCGTCCGTCACCTGCTCGATCAAGAAGTTCGCCAGGGCGACGCGCGACACGTCCACACCGCCCGCCGGGCGCCAACGCGGGCTCACGCGCAGGGGGGCCGACGGATCGCGCCCCACCAAGCGTCCGGGGCGCACAAGAACCCAATCCATCGCTGACGCACGGATCAAGGACTCCGCCTCGGCCATGTCGTCGTACCCGCGTTGGAGGAACAGCGGTTTGGCGATGCGGCGATAGAAGAGTTTCTCCGCCGGGTCGTCACGCTCGACGCCAGCAGACGTGCAGAAGACGAGGCGCCGCACACCTGCCTCGGGAAGGGCCTCACACAGGGCGCGAGCAGACGCGGAGTACACGTCGGTCGCACCTTTGCCGAGGAAGCCTGCGTGCGCCCCGAGCACACTGATCGCCGCGTCGGCACCGCGTAGGGCGCTGGCCAACGCGGATGGGTCGAAGACGTTGCCACGGACGATGTCGACCTGACCGGGGATGTGCGCCAGCTTGTCCGGAGAACGCACGACGGTCGTCACCGACCAGAGACGATCACGTGCCTGCTGGAGGAGGAGTAGTCCCGTCGGTCCCGTAGAGCCGAGCACAAGGAGGCGCATCGTCCACCTTCTCCTATCACAGCGAACGATCGTTCGCAGTAGCAGGATGCCGCAGGCGACTCTGGGCGTCAAGAACGTGCGTTCGCCTAGTGTTCCCACATGCCGTACATCACGCCGCAGACCCGCGAGCTCCGCCGGGCCAAGATCCTCGACGCCGCTCGCGAGCAGTTCACGCGCAACGGGTTCCACGCCACCTCGATGGACGACATCGTGGCGGCCGCAGGGGTGTCGGCCGGCGGCGTGTATCGCCACTTCCCGAGCAAGAGCGCCCTCATCGCGGCGATCGCATCACAGGTCATCACTGATCTCGGAGCGCAGCTGGCGGGCCGACTCGAGGCGCTCGCAGCAACCGGCGAGCCCGATCTGATGGCGGTCATCGCCGAGGTGCTGCAGGTGCTGGACTCAGCCGCCGACGGTCCGGGCCGGCTCGCTCTCCAGGTCTGGGGGGAGGCTCAGCGAGACCCGGAGATCGCAGAGCTCGCACGAGGCGGGGTCCGAGGGATCCGCCGCGTAGTCGAAGCACATGTCCCGTCGACCGCCGACTCAGCGGGCCTCGTCAAGGTTGTCTTCGCCCTCATGGCCGGCTACCTGGTACAGCGCTGCGTCGTCGCCGACGTGGACCCCGCGTCCTTCTCGGCCTCCCTCTCGGCCTTTGACGCTCAGCCCTGACCCAGGCGCGCGAGGCTCTCGACGGCCAGCGCGACGTAGTCAGCCACGACGAAGTCGTCGAACAGGCTCGACTGGATGACCATGCCCATCACCAGCCCGACGAGAAGCGATGCGACCGCGACCTTGTCGTCCGCATAGCCGTGGGTGTCGCACCAGTCCTCCACGTGGGCGGCGACGCCCTTCGGGAGCCCCGCTGCCCGGCCTCTGAGCAGGTCGCGCAGCCTCTCGTCGGCCGCGGCACCGGCCCAGATCTGCAGAATGATGGGAGCGGACTCGGCCTCGGCGGCGACCCGCCCGGCCGCCAGTCGGAACAGCTCGGCGGGGCTGACCGGCCCGGTCTCCTGGATGGCCGCCTCGATGGGCCGCGCCAGTGTGCGCTCCGCGATTGCGAGCACGATGTCCTGCTTGGACTCGAAGTGGTGGTAGATCGCTCCGGCGCTCGTCCCCGAGGCCGCGATGATGTCCGCCACGGACATGGCCCCGACCCCGCGCTCGCGGATCAGCATCTCGGCGGCGTTCAGGATCGCCTCGCGGCTTGCTCCGTACGGCCTGGACACAATCAGTCACCCTATCCGGGGCTCGAAGAGGTCCAGCCTCCGGTACACAGGGATTTCCAAGCCAGGTGGCGGACACTGTGTCCATGACATGGGACAGGCGCACTCTGCTGCTCGGTACGGGAGCGCTGCTCGTCGCCGGGTGCACCGCGTCCCGGGCATCGAGCACCGCCACCAGTACGACGCCGTCTGCGTCCGGCTCCGCGAGCGCGACCCCCACGCCGTCGGCCAGCAGCTCCTCGGCGACGGCTGCCCCGACCAGCCAGGCACCCGCGGCCGCTCCGCTGCCGGCCACCCGGCCGTGGAGTGCCGACGGGAACGAGATCCAGGGCGCCGTGAAGCTCGTCGCGACCCGGATGATCGAGNNGTCGTCGCGAAGCTGCAGGTGATCGATGCCCAGTACGGCGGGTTGCTGTCGTCGTCGGCGAGCGTGCTGGTCCCCACCCGGCAATGGGTGATCGGCCAGACAGGCACGATCACCGAGCGCGGCTGGACGTTCGACGTCCGCCTGTCGGCGGCCTCCCCCGCGTGGAAGGTGACCGCGATCAACCCGAGCGACCCTGGCGCAGCAGCCGCGGTCGACTCGCTCGCCACGCAGGTGCTGGGCTCGTCGCGCATCGACCTTCCGCCGGCGTCGCGGGCCGACATCGCGTCCGGGCAGGTCCATGACAGCGTGCTGCGCGCGATGCTGACACTGGCGAAGACGTACACGATCGGTGTGAGCGTGGTCAGGTCCGGCCATCCCCAGTACGTGTTCGGGACGAGCAGGCTGAGCGACCATCCGCGCGGCCGTGCGTTCGACACGTGGTTGATCAACGGCGTCCCCGTGGTGGCCGGCTCGACCCCGCGGTCGCTGGTCACCGGCTATATGCAGGCGGCCGCGGCGGCCGGGTCGTACAACGTCGGCGGGCCATACCTGCTCTCCGGGAGCGTGTACTTCTCCGACCAGACCCACCACGACCACGTGCACGCCGGGTTCAGCACCTAGCCGACTTGCGCGCAGGTGCCGGGCGGGCATAGGAGAAGTCCATGCCGAAGCCGCTCCACGAGCTCATCGCCCCCGACTGGGCCGCCGCACTCGCCGACGTCGAGCCACAGATCCACGCGATGGGCGACTGGCTGCGCGCCGAGCTCGCGGCGGGACGTCCGTACCTCCCGGCCGGCCAGAACGTCCTGCGGGCGTTCACGCTGCCTTTGGCGCAGGTACGCGTGCTCGTGGTCGGCCAGGATCCCTACCCGACTCCCGGCCATCCCGTCGGGCTCTCGTTCTCGGTGGCGCCGGACGTGACGCCGCTGCCGGCGTCGTTGCGCAACATGTACAAGGAGCTGTCCTCCGACCTCGGGGTCGCCCCGCCGCCGAACGGTGACCTGAGCCCGTGGTTCGACCAGGGCGTCCTGCTGCTCAACAGGGTGCTGACCGTCCAGCCCGGCACGCCCGGTTCCCACCGTGGCAAGGGCTGGGAGGCGATCACCGAGCGTGCCATCAAGGTCCTCGCGGCGCGCGGCGGTCCGCTCGTGGCGGTGCTGTGGGGTCGTGATGCGCGGAACCTCACGCCACTGCTGGCCGACATCCCTGTCGTCGAGAGCGCCCATCCGTCCCCGCTGTCGGCGAGCAACGGGTTCTTCGGCTCGCGTCCGTACTCGAGGGTCAACGCGCTGCTCGAGGAACAGGGCGCGGCACCGATCCGCTGGGCCTGAGCTCGTCGGCGGAGCTCGAAGAGGACCGCGCATTCCCAAGATTTGAACCTGCAAATAGCGCTAGTGTTTCTGCTGCCCCGTACGAAGGAGTGCGCATGAACGCCCAGCCTCTGCGCTCGCTGCCCGAGACCGTCACTGTCCCTGAGACCGTCGACATCGACGCGATCCCCACCGGAGACATGCCCGGTGACAAGGTGCAGATCGGCGAGAGCCACGTCGCCAAGGCCACAGCCGTCTTCCCTGCGCTGTGGAAGATCCTGAAGCCGATACTCGAGGCCAGTCCTCACCAGCGGGCCGTCATCGCCGTCCATGGCGGGTCGGGTGTCGGGAAGAGCGAGATCGGCTCGCTGCTCGCCCACTACCTGCGCAGCAACGGCATCGGCGCGTACGTGATGAGCGGCGACAACTACCCGCGCCGTATCCCGCGCGACAACGACGCCGAGCGCCTCCGCACGTTCCGCACCGCCGGCGTGCGCGGCCTCGTCGACGCTGGTGTGTACGACGGCACCGTACGTACGGCTCTGGCCGCGCTGCAGGCGGCCGACCGCGACGCCGACCCCGCGGCGGTCAGCGACAACCCGTGGCTAGCCACGTACCAGCGGGTCGGCCGCGCCGCACTCGACGCGTACCTCGGCACGCCGAACGAGATCGACTTCGCCGAGGTGTCGGGCATCCTGGCGCGGTTCCACGACGGCGCGACATCCCTGCAGCTCAAGCGCATGGGCCGTGAGCTGGGCGAGCTCTGGTACTCCTCCGTGGACGTGTCGGAGGTCAACGTGCTGGTCGTCGAGTGGACGCACGGGAA
>PMBM01000085.1 GCA_003153855.1 Propionibacteriaceae bacterium | reverse complement strand
GGGATCACCAACGCCACGTTCATCAAGGGCACGATCGAGGACGTACCCCTCGCCGATGCCAGCGTCGACGTCGTGATCTCCAACTGCGTGATCAACCTGTCGACCGACAAGGACGCCGTCCTGCACGAGGCGTACCGCGTCCTGCGCCCGGGCGGCCACTTCGCCGTCTCGGACATCGTCCTGCTCCGTCCGCTGCCCGCCGAGTACGTCTCGCTCGTGGGCCTGTGGACCGGCTGCATCGCCGGCGCGCTCGTGGACAGCGACTACCTCGCCAAGCTCGAGGCGGCCGGGTTCTCCGACCCGAGCGTCCAGGTCACCCGGATGTATACGCGCGAAGACCTCGAAGGCCTGGCCTGCACACTCCCGGCGGGAAGCCTGCCTGACGGTACGAGCCCGGCCGACGCGATCGCGGCCCTCGAGGGCGCCTTCGCCAGCGCCTTCATCCGCGCGGACAAGGTATGACGGTTCCGGACGTCGGCGACGGGTCAGCCGCCCGGCGACGCGATGGGTCGGTCAGTCGTTGATCGCCTCGACGCCCTGCTCCGCCATCTTCGCGATGCCGTCCAACATGTCCTGGAGCACCTCGGGGGCGTGACCTTTCCAGTCGGTCACCTCGTCGACGACGCGCAGAGGCTCACGGGTGCGGTACGAGCGGGTCGCGTTGCCGGGGAAGCGCACGTTGGTGAGGTTGGGGTCGTTCTCGATGGGCCCCGTCGGCTCCACGCGGTAGATCCGGCCCGGACCGTCGCCCTGTGCCAGCTCGGCACCCCAGATCGCCGCGTCGAGGGTCCCGGTGAGGTAGACGAAGTTCGCCTGCTTGCCCTCGCCGAAGTTGGAGCTGAAGCCGGGCGCCAGCGTGTCTCCCACACCCAGGTCGACCTTCGTCCCGTGGAAGAAGGGACCGGCGTCCTCGACACCGAACTCCAGCTCCTCCGCCGCGTCCCACAGACGAGCCGCCACGTCCAGCGAACGCCCCGAGCGGGGGATCGTCGCCTCGTGGGTGGGGCCGACGACACCGAGGCGGCTGGGACCGTAGTAGGCGCCCTGCTTCGCGTCCGGGGAGGTCGCCGCGAACAGCAGAGGCTCAGCGCCGATCTCGGGGGTCTGCGACGGCATGATCGTGCGACGTACGGGCGGGAGCTGGTCGCTCGCGTCCCGCCCGAGGTTGCGGCCGGCCGTCTGCAGGTTCGTCCGCGTGTAGCCCGGGTGGGCGATCGTGCTGAGCAGGTCCCAGCCCTTCTCTTTCGCCACCTCGGCCAGGTGCCGACCGAGCATGAGGTCCGCGAGCTTGGACTGCGCGTACGCGAACATCGCCGAGTAGCGGCGGCTGACCCAGTTGAGGTCGTCGAAGTCGATCGTCCCGAAGTTCGCGACCATGCTGGACATCGTCGCGACGCGGGCACCCGGCGTGCGCAGCAGCACGGGCAGGAGCAGGGTCGTGAGCACGTACGGGCCGATGAAGTTCGTACCGAGCTGCAGCTCGAACCCGTCCGCCGTCTCGAAGCGCCGGGGCGGGATCATGACGCCCGCGTTGTTGACCAGCACGTCCACGGGGCGACCGTCGGCGACGACACCGGCGGCGAACTCCCGTACCGACGCCAGGGCGGCCAGGTCCAGGTGCCGTACGTCCAGCGCCGCGCCGGGGGCCTCCTGCAGGATCGCGGCCTTGGCCACCTCGCCCTTCTCGAGCGACCGTACGGCGAGGACGACCTCGGCGCCCGCCAACGCGAGCCGCCTGGCTGCCTCGCGGCCGGTGCCGCTGTTCGCTCCGGTGACGATGAATCGACGGCCGTTCTGCGGCGGCACTGTGTAGAACATGCGCCGACCCTAGTCGGGGGGCCCCACGCCCGGCCCGTAACGTTGATCGCGCTCATCCGGGATCTGCTGGCATGCTCGGGGTCGTGAAACAGGAGCACGAGTTCTTCGACACCGCCGACCTCGACTGGACCGTGGCGCCGGGTGCAGGCGGGGTGACGGAGAAGGTTCTCAGTCAGGGCGAGGGTGCGATCCTCACCCGCTTGGCACGGTGGGAACCCGGCCTCGACACCACCCCGGCGGGGGTGATCCGGCACGAGTACGTGGAAGAGGTGTACCTGCTCGACGGTGACCTCACCGACCTCACCCTCGGCCGTACGTTCCATGCGGGGGAGTACGCGTCCCGCCCGATCGGGATGCCCCACGGCCCGTACCGCACCGAGGCGGGCTGCACGATGCTGGAGATCCGCTCCTGAGGTTCGCGCCGGATTCGTCCTCGCGCCGCCGACCGCGCTGGGAGGATGAGCCATGGTCGTCCTGCGGGTTGCCGCGGCAGTTGTCCTTGTCCTCGTGGGACTCGTTGCGTTGACGATGGCGCGGAACGGGCTGACGGCCAAGCGCCTTCTCCCGTTCCACCAGGCGGGCACCGGCCGGACCTGGGACGACGCATCGCCGGGTGAGCAGTCCGTGGCCCTCGCGCTGACCCGGGCGCTGGGCCTGGGATTCCTCGCCGGTGGTCTGGCTCTGGTCACCGCCGGGGTCACCGCGGTGATCCAGGCGGACGTCGCCACGTACGCCTTGGCCGCCATGGGCCTTGTGTTCTGCGCGGGACTCGGCGTCATCAACCGGCGGCTCACGCGGGAGACCTCCGTCGGCACCCCGTGGAAGGGCTCCTTGTACGCGGCGCTGGCGATCGTCGGGGCGCTGGCGCTGTACGTGCTGAGCCACGTGTGATCTGCGCTCTGCGACGCTCCCGGGCACATCGCGTTGAGGTGTCGGTGTGCCGGCTGGTTTCTCAACCGGCACACCTGGCTCTGTGTATCCCCGGGCGTACACAGTGCGTACAGACCTCATACCCGCGAACCGTGCCGCCCGGTCATGACAGGAGTGAGTTCTCCTCGCCCCGAAACACCTGAGGTCGACGGCGTGGCGGACGGCTGGGGCGGTCCGGACGACGCGTTCGCCATTCTTCGCCGCTCGTCACAGAGCCCACGTGATCCTGCGTGAGGTGGCACGTCTGACCGACACGGGCCAGCTGGTCAGCTGGTCAGCGAGGCCACTGACCTCAGCAGTCGTCCCCGCGCCACGCCTCGATCCCCTCGCGCACGGCGACAGCGGCGATGGCGAGGGCGGCGATCGGATCCAGCCACCACCAGCCGAACAGTGCGTTCCCCAGAAGGCCGACAAGCAGAACGGCTGACAGGTACGTGCACAGGAGCGTCTGCGCGCTGTCGGCGACGACGGCTCCTGAGCTGAGCTGGCGACCCGTACGACGCTGGCCCCACGAGAGCAGCGGCATCACGACGACCGACACGCAGGCAAGCGCAATTCCCACGACCGAGACCTCGGCGTGGTGACCGGACACGAGCGTGCTGACCGATTCGTACGCCACGTACGCGGCCAGCGCGAAGAACAGGACGGCGATCAGCCGGCGCGCTCGCTGCTCGCGGGACTCCGGGAGTGGGTGCCGGAACTGCCACAGGATGATGAGCCCGCTCGCCACCTCGACCGCCGAGTCGAGGCCGAAGCTGATCAGCGCGCTGGAGGTGGCGATGGTGCCGGCCGCGATGGCGATGACGCCCTCCAGCAGGTTGTACAGCACCGACGCCCCAGCGAGGAGCTGGGCCCGTCGGCCCAATGACCTCCGGCGCTCCGGAGTCGGGGCGCCGACATCGCTCAGGGCGTGGCTCATCAGACCGCGCTCCTCACCGCGACAGGGGCTGCGGCATGGAGGGCGTGCTCCCGGGTCACGTCGAGAAGCATCCGGATGTGGGCGTCGGAGAGCCGGTAGAACACGTTGCGCCCCTGGCGGCGCCCGGTGACCACGCCCGAGGCCCGGAGCAGCCGCAACGCCTGCGACACGGTCGTCTCCATGGTCCCGGTCGATGCCGCGAGGTCGCAGACGCACAGCTCGCCGGCCTCGAGCAGTGCGTACAGCAGCCGTACTCGCGTCGGATCGCCCAGCAGCTTGAACACGCCCGTCACGCGCGACAGCTCGCTCGCGTCCGGGGTGTTGGCGACGACCAGCGCGACCTTGTCGGGGTGTACGCACTC
>PMBM01000226.1 GCA_003153855.1 Propionibacteriaceae bacterium | reverse complement strand
CGGCCGCTGTGAGGCCGGCCGGACGACCCCCCAAATCCCTAGGGGGCTTCCTGACCCGAGCAGTGTCGTGACATGGAAGGTCTGACTTCGGATCGTCGCCAGGATCGACCGCACTGACCGCGGCAGAGTCGGACGTGTGACGACTGGCGATTTGGGCTGTCCGAGAGGAGGGTGTTGACATGGAATACGCGCGTTTGGGTCGGACCGGGCTGCGGGTGAGCAGAGTCGGGCTGGGCTGCATGAGTTACGGCCAGGCTGAGGCGGGCATGCACCAATGGACGCTGAACGAGGAGGCTGCTGCGCCGTTCTTTCGGCAGGCGGTCGAGCTCGGGGTAACGCTCTGGGACACGGCAAACGGCTATCAGGGCGGCACGTCCGAGGAGTTCGTGGGCCGGGCCATCAAGAGGTACTCCCGCAGGGAGGACATCGTGGTGGCGACAAAGGTGTGGGGGAAGATGCATGAGGGGCCGGGCGGCAGCGGCCTGTCCCGCAAGGCAATCCTGGAACAAGTCGATGCGTCCTTGCGCAGGCTCGGCACGGACTATATCGACGTGTACTACGTCCACCGTTTCGACGACCGGGTGCCGGTCGAGGAGACCATGGAAGCCCTGCACGACGTCGTGAAGGCGGGCAAGGCTCGCTACCTGGGCGCGTCCTCGATGTGGGCGTGGCAGTTCGCCAAGCTCCAGGAGGCCGCCCGTCGCCACGGCTGGACCGCTTTCGCCGCCATGGAGGACCAGTACAACCTTCTCAAGCGTGAAGAGGAACGCGACATGATCCCGATGTGCCTTGACCAAGGCGTCGGGCTCACGCCCTACTCGCCGCTTGCGAAGGGACGCGCAGCACGGCCTTGGGGAGAGCAGACCAGCCGATCTGCCTCCGACAAGGTCGCCTCCGCATTTGACCGGGACGTCGATGAGCCCGTCGTCAATGCCATCGAGAAGGTCGCGGCCGGTCGTGGGCTACCCATGGCCAGGATCGCGCTGGCCTGGGTCCTGTCCAAGCCGGTCGTTGCCTGCCCGATCGTCGGGGCAACCAAACCGCACCACCTTGCGGATGCGGTCGCGGCCCTCGACGTGGACCTCAATGCCGACGAAGTGAAGACCCTCGAGGATCCCTACAGCCCGCAGGACAACTACTGGTGGTGATCACGCGAAGCCTGTTAGCCGCTTCAGGTTTGTCGATGCAACCTCGGTGTTGAGACGCAGCCAGAAGTCGCGATCATCGGCAGGATCGGAAGATCACAGCCCTAACTGCACGGTCAACGAGCCCCCACAAGAACGATCGGCGCACGCGTCAGGGTTGGCCGCCCGCGGCCACTGCGGGCCTGTGTGTCGAAGTTGCACCTATGTTGCCCAAGAACCACGAACCGCCCTGACCCGAGAGATCTTCCCCCTGTCGAGCGGTTTTGCGAAGTAGAGCTAACGGGATTCGAACCCGGGAGACCGGAACCCGTGAGCGTACGGCGTTTCGCCTAGAAACAGTGGATTCACAAGGCGTTATGGTTCCCGTTAGCCGCCTCTCGACATGGACAGACAGGGACTTCAATGGACTCGGGTGGCCTGCTATGTTGCACGTATGTTGCACGACGGGCCGACGGAACCCGTTCACCCAGGACCGCAGAAGGGGTCGACCCGGCGCGGATTCGGACGGTTGCGCAAGCTCCCCTCTGGACGCTGGCAGGCCGCGTACACCGGGCCTGATGCCCGTGTGCACCCAGCGCCGTCCACCTTCCACACCCAGGACGCCGCTCGCGGCTGGCTCAACGGGGAGAAGAAGCTGATCGACCTCGACGCCTGGGCACCCCCGGCCGAGCGCGTCGCAGTCACCCGCTCGGCCTCGCAGAGCTTCGGCGACTTCGCCGAGGAGTGGCTCGCGACTCGTACGACGCGGCGTGGCGAGCCCCTCAAGCCGCGCACCCTCAGCGAGTACCGCCGCTACCTCGACCTGCACATCCTGCCCGCGTTCGCCACGGCACCCGTGCGCTCACTGACACCGTCGAGGGTGAAGCTCTGGTACGAGTCGCTGGATGTCTCGACACCGACCGCGCGGGCCCACGCGTACCAGCTGATGCGCGCGCTCTGTACGACCGCGACGGAGCAGAAGCTGCTGCCGGGTAACCCCTGCCAGATCCCCGGAGCTGGATCAGTCACGAGGGCCAAGCGCATCCGCCCCGCCGAGATCTCGGAGCTCATGACGATCATGGACTCGATGCCCGAGCGGCTGCGGCTGGCGATCGTTCTGGGCGCCTGGTGCGCGCTGCGGTACGGCGAGATCGTCGAGCTGCGCCGCTCCGACATCGACCTCGACCACGGACTCGTCCGCGTACAGCGTGGGGTTACGTGGCCCCACGGCGTCGCGACGGTGGGGTCACCGAAGTCGCTCGCCGGGAACCGGGACGTCCACGTCCCCGCCGTGTTCCTGCCCCTCGTCAAGGAGCACCTCGTCAAGCACACCGGGCCGGCTCAGGATGCCCTGCTGTTCCCAGCCGCTGAGGGTGGGCATATGCATCCCCGAACCTTCGGGAAGCGCTTCGACGCAGCCCGCGACGCCGCTGGACGCCCAGATCTCACGTTCCACGCCCTCAGGCACACGGGCGCCGTCCTGGCAGCCCAGAGCGGCGCCACGCTCGCCGACCTGATGGCCCGCCTCGGCCACTCCACTCCCAACGCGGCCATGCGTTACCAGCACGCCGCCTCCGACCGCGACCGAGCCATCGCCCATGCGTTGTCCGAACAGGTTCGTCACCTACCGCCACGACATTGACAGATACCTTCGTTTATCCGAATACATTCGTATGGAGTTGGCCGTCGGCCAGGTGGCTCGCGCGTACGACCGCAGCGAGCGGCTCGT
>PMBM01000106.1:9469-17349 GCA_003153855.1 Propionibacteriaceae bacterium | reverse complement strand
CAAACACGACTGAGCACCGCGCGTACGGGGTGCTCAGTCACGACAGGGATGCTCAGTCGGGAGGGGAGGGGTCCGACCGGGGCACACTGGCAAACTCAGCGGACCACCCCGAGAGCGGCACCCTTCAGGTTCCTGAGGGTTTGTTCGGCGAGAGCCGGACAAGACGTCACGAAGGGCCGGGAGACCGTCCGGATACAGCCCGGGTGATCGTCGCTACGAGGTGGGCCTTCTCGCCCGAGCGGGGGCGTACGACGGCGGTCCAGTGGTCGCCGTCGTGGCGGGCGCCGAACCGTACCGACGACGGCAGAAGGATCGGCTTCGTGAAGCGGACGTCCATCCGGTACGCGTCGGGCAGTCTGGGCTCCAGCGCCGCGAGGACGCGAGCGTGGGTCCACATACCCTGGACGATCGCGCGGGGAAAGCCGAACGCCTTGCCGCCGAGCGCCGAGGTGTGGATGGGGTTCAGGTCGCCCGACACGGCCGAGTACTGGCGGCCCAGGTTCGCCGGCAGCCGCCACACGGAGTCCGTATCGATCTCGGCGTCGGACGGCAGGTGCACCCCGCCCGGCTGATCCTCGGACAGCATTCCGGGCAGCGTCGCGCCGCGCGCGAGGTAGGCAGACACTCCCCGCCACACGAGCTCGTCGCCGACGTACGCCTCGCCGATGAGGTCGATCAGTACACCGCGGCGGTGCTCGCGCGGTGGCCCGTACGAGCTCGTCAGCCGGAGCCGCTCACCGACCGTCACCGGCCGGTGCAGGGTCATCGAGTTCGTGACGTGCACGATCCCGGCCAGCGCGAACGGCGAGTCCGGCGCCGACATCAGGACCATCTGGAGCGGGAACGCCAGCACGTGGATCCAGGTCGCCGGCACCCGGTCGCGGACGCCGAAGCCGCACACGTGGGCGTACGCGGCGAGCCGGGACGCATCCTGCGCCGTCTCCAGCACCACCTCACGATCGGGCAGCGTCGTGGGTCGCCGGCCGACCACCTTCCGTACGGCCCCGCGTGCCATGGACGTCGCCAGCATCGGCGCCATGTTCGGCGTCGCGTCGAGAACCACCCGCTCGGTGCCCATCGCTACTGCCCCACCAGCGCCTGGCCGCAGACGCGTACGACCTGTCCGGTGACGGCCGCGGACGCCGGATCGGCGAGGTAGGCGATCGTCTCGGCCACGTCGACCGGCTTCCCGCCCTGAGCCAAGCTGTTCGACCGCTGGAAGATCTGACGCTGGAGGTACGGGATCGCCGCGGTCATCTCGGTCTCGATGAAGCCCGGTCCGACGGCGTTGATCGTGATGCCACGGTCCGCGAGCTGCGGGGCCATCGCCCGTACCAGGCCCACGATCGCCGCCTTGCTCGTCGCGTAGTTGGCCTGGCCCTTGTTGCCGGCGATGCCCGAGGTGGACGAGATCCCCACGATCGACCCGCCGTCCGCGAGCCCGCCGGGACGTCCGTCGAGCAGCAGCTCGTTCATCCGCAGCTGGGCCATGAGGTTGACCTGCAGGACGGCGTCCCAGCCCTTCTCGTCGAGGTTCACGAGCATCCGGTCTCGGGTGATGCCGGCGTTGTGCACGATCCCGTACAGCCTCGCGTCCTCCCCGTACCGCTCGGCCACGTGCGCGGCGATCCGCTCGCCCGCGTCCGGCAGCGTGATGTCGAGCTGCAGGGCTGTGCCGTGGATCTCGTTGACGACCTTCGCGAGCGCCTCGCCCGATGCCGGGACGTCGACACCCACCACGGTCGCGCCGTCACGGGCGAACGTACGGGCGATGGCCGCTCCGATCCCCCGCGCGGCACCGGTGACTGCGACGATCTTGCCCGCGTACGGACGGTCGGTGGTCGCGACGTCGTCGGAGACCTCTGCCACACCCACCCGCCACGATTGCCCGTCCACGTACGCGGAGCGGCCTTCGAGCAGGAACCTCAGCGTCGACGCCAACCCCCCGGGCGTCGTCTCCGGGTCGACCCAGATCAGGTTCGAGGTCGCCCCGCCACGGAGCTCCTTCGCGACCGTGCGGTTCAGCCCGTCCAGGCCCTGAGCCAGCACGCGCGGCTCGAGCTCGTCGTACGACTCGGGCGCTCGGGCGACGAAGATGACACGCCCGCTGCGCTCCAGGCTGCGGATCGCGGGACGAAGGACACCGCGTACGTACTCCAGGTCTTTGACCGCCCGCAGCTCGGTGAGATCCAGTACGAGTGCCCCCAAGCGGCCCTCATACCCCGGCGGCACGGGTCGGCCGGAGTCACCGAGCGTGCGGGCGTCCGGGGTGTCGACTTTCACGTTGATCGTGTCGCGCCCCAGCAGTGCGAGCGTACTACCAACGAGGGTTGCATTACTCAATGCTGCAAGGGAAATCGCTCCCCGAGGATTGTTCCTGCCTCGACGTAATTCGACCGCCGGCGGGACCCCCAGCTTCGTCGCGACAGACTTACCGATCGACGAGGATGCGACTGCTTTCGCCAATGGGGTTGTGGCTAGGACTTCCAGCGGATCGACCTTCTTCCTGGGCATCAGCAGGCCTCCAGAATCGCCACTGCGCCCTGCCCCCCGGCGGCGCACACGGACACGATGCCGCGGGCCGGCCGGCCGTCGACAGACCCTCGCTGATGGAGCAGTTTGGCGAGGGTCGGGACGATCCGGCCCCCCGTCGCGGCGAACGGGTGACCGGCCGCGAGCGACGAGCCGTTGACGTTGAGGCGGCTGCGGTCGATCTCACCCAGATCACCCGACAGGCCGAGCTTCGACCGGCAGTACGTCTCGTCGCTGAGCGCGTCGAGCGTCGCCAGCACGGTCGCAGCGAAGGCCTCGTGGATCTCGTAGTAGTCGAAGTCCTGCCAGCTGAGCCCGTTGCGTTCGAGGAGCCTCGGGATCGCGTACGTCGGCGCCAGCAGCAGGTCCTCGCCGCCGAGCGTGTAGTCGACCGCGGCGACCTCCGCGTCGACGATGCGCGCCAGAGCGGGCAGGTGGTGCTCGGCGGCGTAGTCGGCCTCGGCGAGGTACGCCACGGCCGCCCCGTCGAAGAAGCCCGTCGAGTTCCCGGCCGTCATCGTCGCGCCCTCGCCGCGGCCGAACACGGGCTTCAGCTTGGACAGCTTCTCCATCGTGGTGTCCGCACGTACGCCCTGGTCCTTCGTGACACCCAGGTAGGGGGTCACGAGGTCGTCGAAGAAGCCTTCGCTCCAGGCACGCGCCAGGTTGAGATGGCTGGACAGCGCGAGCTCGTCCTGATCCGTACGGCTGATGCCCCAGCGCGTCGTCGTCAGGGCCTGGTGCTCGCCCATCGACAGTCCTGTACGCGGCTCGGTGATGCCGGGCGGGTCGGGGACGAGGTGGCCGGGCCGGATCGAGGAGAGCGCCTGGAGCCGTGCCGGAAGCGTCTTCGCGGCACTGGCGCGGATGAGCGCGTGGCGCAGCCCGTCCGAGATCGCCATGGGCGCGTCGGAGACGCTGTCGGCGCCGCCGGCGATGCCGTCTGCGATCTGGCCGAGGCGGATCTTGTTGCTCACGTAGATCGTCGCCTCGAGGCCCGTCGCGCACGCTTGCTGCAGCTCGCACGCCGGGGTGTGGGCGTCGAGCGAGGAGCCGAGCACCGCCTCGCGGGTGAGGTTGAAGTCGCGGCTGTGCTTGAGGACAGCACCGCCCACGACCTCGCCGACCCGATGCCCGGCCAGCCCGAACCGGGCGGCAAGGCCGTCGAGCGCGGCGGTCAGCATGTCGATGTTGCTCGCCTGGCGGTACGCGCCGTGGCTCCGCGCGAACGGGATGCGGTTGCCGCCGACGACGACGGCGGTGTGGTCAGTCATGCGTCTCCTAGAACGGGCTGGAGTGGTGGAGAAAAACCCGATACGGACAGTAGCAGGTACGCCAAGTACGCGGTACCCTCGTCCGCATGGAACATCGAGACGGACGCGACACCAGGTGGCAGGAACATCGGGTCGAGCGACGCGCCACACTCGTCGACTCGGCGCTGCGCGCCATCCGTACGCACGGCGCCGCGGTCACCATCGACGAGATCGCCCTCTCGTCGGGCACGAGCAAGACCGTCCTCTACCGCTACTTCGGAGACCGTAACGGTCTCTACCTCGCGGTCGCCGACAAGGTCGCCTCCAACATCCTCGCGGAAGTGAGGCCGCGGTTCGCGTCCCTCCGCGACGGCGGCCACGTCGCCGACCTCGTACGTGGCCTCGCCGACGCGTACATCGGACTCGTCGACCGCGACCCCGACATCTACCTGTTCGTCATGAACCGGCCGCCGAACCTTCCGGCTGGCGCTGGCGACCCCGCGACCGGCATCGCCGACCGCATCGCCATCGAGCTCGCCGAGGCCATCCGCGACGAGCAGCGTCGACGCGGCACGTCGGGGGGCGCTGTCGAGACGCTGTCGTTCGGCATCGTCGGCTTCATCCGTACCGCCACGGGCCAGTGGCTCGAGACCGGCGGCAGGGCCGTGTTGTCACGGGAGTCGCTCATCGGTCTCATCACCTCGACGTTCACCGCGAGCGTGGTGGAGGCCGTCGACGGTACGGCGTCTCCTCAGCTCGTCACCGCATAGCACCACGCGTATCGCCAGAACCGCTCGTCATCGTCGACAAGGAGTAGTCGTGACCGACACCGCAACCCGCCCAGAGACGCCCGCTGCAGCCGATCCGAGGTTGGGCGAGGCGTTGAAAGTCGCCCTGGACGGCCCGTACCACGCCTCTCGCCAGAGGGCCCGCGACACCTTGACGAAGGACGAGATCCTGCGTGACCCGGCGCTCTCCATGGACGAGGCGCGTGCCTGGACGCTCAAGGCGCTCACGCACCTGTCGACGAAGGGGTACGGCAACTCCGGCTTCGTGCTGCCCGACCAGCCGGCGGATCCGGCCGCGGTGGTCACCGGCTTCGAGGCCCTCGCNNTGGATGCCGGACATCGTCACGGCCAAGCACCTCGGCTGCTTCGCCATGACCGAGATGGGCCACGGCTCGGACGTCGCCAGCATCGAGACGACGCTCACGTACGACCCTGAGACCGACGAGATCATCGTCGACTCGCCGACGCCCAGCGCGACGAAGACGTACATCGGCAACGCCGCTCTGCACGGCACGTCGGCGGCGGTGTTCGGGCAGCTGTGGGTCGGCGGGAAGTGCCAGGGCGTGCACTGCGTGGTCGTGCCGTTCCGGAAGGTGACCAAGGGCAAGAACGTCGACCTGCCGGGCTGTACGTCGGGCGACAACGGCCACAAGGGCGGCCTCATCGGGGTGGACAACGGGACGTTGCGCTTCGACCACGTACGGGTGCCGCGCGCGAACCTGCTCAGCCGTTACGGGGGCATCACCGACGACGGCTCGTACGCCTCGGAGATCGCCAGCTCGGGCAAGCGGTTCTTCACGATGCTCGGCACCCTGGTGCGTGGGCGGGTGTGCGTCGGTGCCGGCGCGGCGATCGCGGGGCGGCGGGCGCTGTCGATCGCGACCAGGTACGCGCTGCGCAGGCGGCAGTTCCCGAGCCCTGACGGCGACGGGGAGGTCGTGCTGCTCGACTACCTGTGGCACCAGCGGCGGCTGCTGCCCGGCATCGCGAAGGCGTACGCCTTCGGGTTCGCCAACAACGACCTCATCGAGCTGCTCGCCAAGAGCCGCCGCGAGACGGTCGACGACGACGTCCAGCGCTCGCTCGAGAGCCGCGCGGCCGGGTTGAAGGCTGCGCAGTCGCGCTGGGCGAACGACGTCGTGCAGGTGTGCCGCGAGGCGTGCGGCGGCGCAGGCTTCATCTCCTCCAACCAGCTCACGCAGCTACGCAGCGACGTGGACATCTTCGCGACGTTCGAGGGCGACAACACGGTGCTCATGCAGCTCGTGGCGCGGGGTCTGTTGACCGGCTACCGCGAGACCTGGACCGGCCTCGACAGGCGCGAGACCGTGACGAAGACGGCCGACATGGTCGCCCGGATGGTGCTGGAGCGTACGGCTGGGCGCGGGACGGTCGACGCTCTCGTCGCTCGGGCGCGGCGGGTCAGCAACGAAGCCAGCGTGCTCGACCGCGGCTGGCAGGTGCTGATGTTCGACGAGCGCGAGCGACACGTGCTCGAGTCGCTGGCCCGGCGGTACCAACAGGCGATGCGGCTGCCGAAGGGGGCACGGTTCGGGGCGGTCAACGACCTGCAGGACCACCTGCTGACGCTGGCGCGCGTACACACCGACCGGCTCATATTGGGCTCGTTCGTCGCCGGCATCGAGGCCTGCGAGGACCAGGCCGCGAAGCGGATGCTCAACACGCTGTGCGACCTGTACGTGATCGAGAACCTCGAAGCCGACCGTGCGTGGTTCACCGACCACAACTTCATGACCCAGGCCCGGTCGAAGTCGCTCACCAAGTCCCTCAACCACCTGTGCACCGAAGTCCGACCCGACGCCCTGGCCCTCG
Source organism: Propionibacteriaceae bacterium (assembly GCA_003153855.1). Taxonomy (GTDB): domain Bacteria; phylum Actinomycetota; class Actinomycetes; order Propionibacteriales; family Propionibacteriaceae; genus Fen-668. The sequence continues at coordinate 10,943 of PMBM01000106.1, read as the reverse complement.
TCGAAGGCCTCGGCATCCCCGCCGAGTGGCTGGGCTCGACGATGCTGGAGGACTAGGCCCGTACGAGCCCGAAGACCCGACGTGTGGTTGTTCTCAGCCCTCTCTTCCGCCGACTCTGTTCGAGAACCCGAGGTGTGGTTGTTCTCAAGGTCTGATGGGGCCTGATAACAACAACAGCTCGGGCCTTCGGCGTCCTCACCGCAGTCACGCGCTTCACAACAACCACAGCTCGGTCACCATCCGAGTGCGCGGGCGACCCGGTCCACGACGACGTGGGGCGTCAGCATCACTTCGCGCGCCATCCAGCGCACGAAACGGTTCCCCTCGTCGAGGAGCACCTGCTCGCGCTGCTTCTCCCGGACCATTGCACTCTGATCGACGTACTTCGAGGCGCCGTCGCATTCTCCGATCAAGCGGTGCTCGGGCCAGTAGAAGTCCGGGTAGAAGGTGCCCAGCGGAGTACGGATCGGGTGCTGAACCAGGGGTGCGGGCAGCCGGGCGAGCTCGAAATGGCCCGCGGACAGCGACTCGGCAACGGACTCTCGCCCTGGATGGGCAAGCGCGATCGTCGGGCTGAGCGATGCCGAACGACGTGCACTGGCAGCATCGACCAGCACGTCCCTGGCAGCCTCGATGAGCCGAGGGCTGATGTAGTCGGACCGTTTGATCCGGGCCACCATCCCGTCGCACACCTGCCGGGCGGCCGCATCGAGCAGCACCAACGCCTGGGGCAGGTCGAGCTTCACTGAAAGGTCGACGGCGGTTCGAGCCGGTGTCGTCACCGCGTACCCGGCGGAATCCCTGGTCACATGATGCCCCGGCATCTGGGCACGGTGGTGGACGACCGTTCCCGATCGCGACTTCGTGGCGCTGCTGATTGGCTCGGTGACTTCCGGTGTCCGCGACTCCCAGGTTTCCATTCCCGGGTGGGGCAGGCCCCAGACCAGCGCGGCGGTGCGATGGCTCAACACGGCGGCAGGGCTGACTACCAGCTCAGCTCGCGCTGTCATGAGGTGCTGGCCGATCTCGTCGTCCGGCCATGCCTCGGCCGACAGGAAGACGCCCCGGCGGACACGTACGAGCAGGCCCGTCTCCAGGCGGGTGCGGATCATCTGCGGCGTCATTCCGGAGGACAACAGCGTCTCCCGCGAGGCGGGCTGGCTCGGCAAGAGGAAAGGACGGGGGGTGCGCACGCATCCAGACTGAACCTCTTCCGAAGCCCCGTGGGCGACAGAGTGGCCTGGCTGTGGATAACAAGACTGTTCAGCGCGCCCGGGTACCGTCCGTACATGGCGTCGGCAACGGAACCGATGAGCCGCGACCAGCGGCTGGTGCTGGCGATCGCGGTGCTCGCGTCGTTCGTGTCGTTCCTCGACGGCACCGTCGTCAACGTGGCGCTGCCCGCCATCATGCGCGAGCTGGGTGGAGGCCTGGCGACGCAGCAGTGGGTCGTCGACGCGTACCTGGTCACCCT
>PMBM01000106.1:8293-9441 GCA_003153855.1 Propionibacteriaceae bacterium | reverse complement strand
CTCCTCGTACCGAGCTCCCTCGCCCTCATCACCTCGAACTTCCGCGGGCGAGAGCAGGCCCGCGCCATCGGCATCTGGACCGCGATGACCACCGGCGCCATGGTCGCCGGTCCCCTGGTCGGCGGCCTGTTCGTCGACTTCCTGTCGTGGCGGTTCGCGTTCCTCATCAACGTGCTGCCGATCGCGGCGGTGCTGGTCCTGCTGACGGTGCTCGGCCACGAGGACGTGCGTCGCGACGACGCGGCCGTCGACTGGCTCGGCGCTGTCCTGTGCACGCTCGGTCTGGGCGGGCCGGTCTACGCGCTCATCGAGCAGCCGAACCTCGGGTGGGGCAACCCGGCGATCTACCTGACTGCCGCGTTGGGCGTTATGGCCTTCGCGGGGTTCCTCGTGCGTCAACGGGTCGCTGCGCAGCCGATGATGCCGCTGTCCCTTTTCGGCGTACGGAACTTCTGGACCGGCAACGTCGCCACCGCGTTCATCTACGGCGCGCTGTCGCTCAACGGCTTCATCGTGAGCGTCTACCTGCAGCAGGGGGCGGGCCTGCGGGCGACCTTCGCGGGTCTCGCGTTCCTGCCGTCGACGGTCATCATGATCCTGTTCAGCGAGCGGGTCGGGGCGTTGTCCGGGCGGTACGGGCCGCGGCTGTTCATGACGATCGGCCCGATCATCATGGCCGCCGGAGCCTTGCTGCTGCTGACGGTGTCGAAGAGCTTCAGCTACTGGTGGCAGGTGCTGCCGTACGTGCTCGTCTACGGCGTCGGGCTCACGCTCACCGTCTCGCCGCTCACCTCGGCGATCCTCGGCTCGATCGAGAGCGAGCGTTCCGGCATCGCGAGCGCCGTGAACAACGCCGTCTCACGCGTGGCCGGGCTGCTCGTGATCGCCATGCTGGCCACGATCATCGGCGGTCAGCTCGACCTCGCCGGCTTCCACCGCGGTGCGATCGTCACGGCAGGGATGATGCTGGTCGGCGGCGGCGTCTCCTTCGCCGGCATCCGCAACCATCTGGTGAAGGCTGGCGAGGACCGAGCCGGTCACTGAGGAGCAGCACGACGGAGTCGGGGTGCTGTCACGAAGGTTCCGTGGCATGCGCGCGAACCCGTCGGACAGCGACCTCGCGGCAGGGACAGGCACATGGTGCGCCA
>PMBM01000106.1:0-8286 GCA_003153855.1 Propionibacteriaceae bacterium | reverse complement strand
GTGGGCGCCACACCGAGCGCTTGGCAGACCGCGGACGTCAGCTCTCGCGGCGTCGCACCCGCAGTGAGGTAGTTCTCGTTGCACCCGTTGGGGTAGACGAAGACCTCCCGGATGCCGGCCGCGGTGTGGAGCCGCAGGACGCGTACGTCGGTGCCGAGGTAGTAGAGCGCGCAGTGCGGGCCCTCGGGCGGGGCAGCCCGGAGTGCGCTGACGAGGTCGGTGAGCTTCTGTCCGCCGATGACCGACGAGGTCAGCAGCGTCGAGCCGGTCCCCTTCTGGTACTGGCACAACACCGCAGAGTCGACCCCGGTCAGGGTGGCGAGGTCGGTCGTGGGCGTGGGCCCGGAGGTGTGCTGGGACGTCACCGCAGCCGTCTGTACGGCGCAACCTCGTGCGTCCTCCGTGATGAGTCGCATGCTCATCAAGATCTTCTGGCCAATGCCCTGGTCCGTGGACCCCGGCGTCCAGACGGACAGCGTCACACTTCCCATGTCTCGCGACCAGGACTGCCCCGGGCCCTCCACCCCGAACGAGGTCTGGTCGGATACGGGGTGGACTCCGACGAAGGCAGGAAGCGCCTTGCCGCAGCCATAGGCCGGGTTGCCGTCTCCTGTCCAGGTGTCGACGAAGGGAGTGGTGGGTACCTCGGCGGCACACCAGTCGGTCACGCGCCGGTCCACCCACGCGGCTGGGACCTGGGCGGCCACGTCGCGGGCGCTCACCCAGCGCCAGCCGGGCTCGGGAGCCGGGAGGGCCGCGAAGGCCACCGGCACGGGGAACGTGCTCAGGTCGGAGGGAAGCGAGGCCGCCGACCTGGTGGCCTGTCCTTCGCTGGGAGCCGCCGGCGCGAGGAGCGCGGAGAACGTGCCGGGCCTCGCGACCGCGAGGACGACGACCAGTACGACGGCGGCCACGGCCGCCCAGAGCCAGGGCCGCCGAGGGCGGCGCCGCTGACCGACCATGACCTCTGGGAGCGGGTCACCTAGGTGGTCGGCGAATGCGTCACGGAAGGCCTGTTCGGCGCGATCAGTGCCTGCGTCCCGGGTCATGGCCTCTCTCCTTCGAATCGGGTACGGAGCTTGGCGACGGCGCGATGCACGTGGGAGCGTGCCGTGGCTTCGGCACAGCCGAGGATGTCCGCGATCTCGGCGAACGAGCGGTCCTCGTAGAACCGCAGAACGACGGCGGCGCGTTGGTCCGGTGGCAGGTCCGCGCACAGCCGCCACGCGAGGACGGAGTCCGTGACCTGGTCGGCGTGATCCGGATCCGTACGGTCCACATCGGCAAGAACCACGTGACGGCGGCCCTTCCGCCACCGGGACACGGCGGCGTTGCTGATGGCGCGGCGCGCGTACGCACCGACCTCCCCGCGAGCCGCGACCTGGTCGTACTGGGGGTGGATCGCCGCGAGAGCGTCCTGCAGGACGTCCTGGGCGTCGTCGCGGTTGCCGGTCACGAAGAGGGCGAACCGGGCGAGCCCATTCGACTCGCGCCCGAGCCACGCCGTGAAGTCGTCGTCGCGCTCTGCGCCCGGCGCCCTCACGATCGTTCCCTCCCAGCCCGTCACACCCCACTCACGTCTGGCGGAACTGTTTCGTTGCGGGTCTTCCCCGGGATTCTCGCAGCGAGGACGGTTCAGCGCCGGTCAGCTGGCACAACTTCTCTCGGTGAGCAGTACGAGTTCTCTCGTCGAGCAGGACAAGGTCTCTCGCGGGGCAGCACTGGGGTGGGTGCACGTGGCTCGCGGACCAGCGGGCCACCATCGGCGAGCCCTCGTTCGACGGGTGTCGGCATCCTCCGATCGGTGGATGGCTGAGGCGGGAGAACCCACCGGTGAGCGACTGCCGCGGGACTGGCGCCGCAGCCACGCTGGAGACATGACACACGATGCCGCCGTACAGGTCCGAGACCTCCACAAGCACTACGGCTCCCTTCACGCGGTCGACGGGGTCGACCTCACCATCCAGCGCGGCGAGACGTTCGCGCTGCTGGGACCGAACGGGGCCGGCAAGTCGACGACGATCGAGATCCTCGAGGGGTACAGGCGCCGTACGTCGGGCGTCGTCAGCGTCCTGGGAACCGACCCGGACCACGGCGACCTCGGATGGAAGGCCCGGCTCGGGATCGTGGGCCAGTCGACGGTCGAGTCCGACCGCGCGACCGTACGGGACCTGCTGACGCTGACCCGGGGTCTCTACCCCGATCCCCGCGAGGTCGACGACGTGATTGAGGCCGTCGGGCTCGAGAAGAAGGCCGGGGCTCGCTGCGACAAGCTCTCCGGTGGCCAGCGGCGCCGACTCGACGTCGCGATGGGGGTCATCGGACGTCCGGAGCTGCTGTTCCTCGACGAGCCGACGACGGGCTTCGACCCGGAGGCGCGGCGTGAGTTCTGGCAGCTGGTGCACTCCTTGAAGGACGGCGGCACGACGATCATCCTCACCACGCACTACCTCGACGAGGCCGCAGAACTGGCCGACCGGGTCGGGATCATCACCGGCGGGCGCCTGCTCGACGTCGGCGCGGTCGACGAGATCGGCGGCGTGGATGCGCGGCGTCCGGTCGTCCGGTGGCGCGCGGCCGATGGGGAACGCAGGACCCTCGTCACCGACACCCCGGCGTCGGTCGTGGCCGAGATCGTGGCCCACACCGGCGGCGAGCCGCGTGACCTCGAGGTCATCCGGCCCAGCCTCGAAGACATCTACCTCTCGATGATCAGCGACAACGCGAAGGACGCAGCATGACCGCCACCTTGACCACCTCGGCCCCGATCCTTGACACCCGTCAGCCCAGTCCTACCCCCGGCGGCGTCGTCGGACGGTGCCTGCGCCAGATCCGGTTCGAGGTCACGGACTACGTCCGGCACGCCGACACCCTGGTCTTCACGTTCGGGTTCCCGATCATCATGCTCGCGATCTTCACGTCCGCATTCGCCTCGCAGGGGACGATCCCCAACCCCAGCGGAGTAGGGGCGGGACTGACGGTCGGCGCGTACTACCTCCCGGGCATGGTCGCCGCCGGCCTCCTGCTGTCAGGGGTGCAGAACCTGGCCATCGACATCGCCCACGAGAAGAGCGATGGCCGTCTCAAGCGGTGGGGCGGTACGCCGATGTCACCGTTCGTCTACTTCGCCGGCAAGATCGGTCAGGTCCTCGTCACAGCCACCACCCAGACAGCGTTGCTCCTTGTCGTCGCACATTTCGGGCTCGGCATCGCCCTGCCGAACACCGCCCAGGCCTGGCGTACGTTCGCGTGGGTCTGGCTGCTGGGCCTGACGGCGAGCTGCCTGCTCGGCATCGCCCTGTCGGCTCTTCCCCGGTCGGGCCGTTCGGCCTCCTCGGTCGTCCTCCCCATCACGCTGGTCCTGCAGTTCATCTCCGGCGTCTACCTGCAGTTCGACGGGCTCCCCACCTGGATGCAGAACATCGCGTCGATCTTCCCGCTCAAGTGGATGGCGCAGGGCATGCGCGCGGCATTCTTGCCGGACGGCTTCCAGCAGCTCGAGGTCGGACAGGCCTGGCACCTCGGTCAGATCGCCATCGCGCTCGGCGTCTGGCTGGTCGTCGGACTCGTCCTGTCACGCCTCACGTTCCGCTGGATACGTCGCGATGCCTGATGGCTCGTACGACTTCGGTCACCGGCCATCGAGCAGTGGGCGAGGATAGGCACATGGCGAGCACGCGGACGTTGTGGGGTTGGGACGCGGCTGTGGCCACGACCTGCCTCGTCGTCGCGGCGATCATCCTCGTGGTAGGTCATGGCTCGCGGTCGTCCTGGGAGGCGGCCGCGGGCCTCGCGCTCGTACTGGCGGTGTACGTGGCGATCGGGCGTCGCGCACTCCGCGCTCCCACCGGCGATGCCGTTCGTGGATGGGCATCGGCCCTGCTCATCGCCGCGGCCGTCGTCGGCGAGTGGTTCGACCCCACCGCGGCCGCCTCGCAGGCGGTGCTCTACCCGCTCCTCTGGGTGCTGTCATCGGGCCGACGCCCAGCAATCATCCGCTCCGCTGTCCTCGCGATCGCGTTAGGCCTTGCCTCGGGCTTCGGCACCGGGGACTGGGTCTCCTCCGTCGTCGGTGCCGTGCTCGCCCTGGCCTTCACCATCGCCATCGGCCTGTGGATCACCCGGATCCAGCAGTACGGCATCGAGCGCGACAGGCTGCTCACCGAGCTGCGCGACGCACAGGAGGAGGTCTCCCTGCTGGAACGGCAGGCAGGCATCACCGAGGAGCGCGCCCGGGTGGCCCGCGAGATCCACGACACGATCGCCCAGTCCCTCACCGGACTCGTGATGACCGCGCAGCGCGCGAGCTCGATGGCCGCGAAGGCACCCGAGTCGCTCGGGCCGACGATCGCTCTCATGGAGAACCTCGCGACCGAAGCGCTGGCCGAGGCGCGGTCACTCGTCGCGTCGTACACGCCGGTCAGCGTCACCGGTGGCCTCGCCACGACCCTGTCGGCACTGGCCGACCGGTTCTCGACGGAGACCGGCGTGGCCGTCACCGTGACGGGTGAGGCGCCCGCCGACCGCGAGGCGGAGGTCGTCCTCCTGCGATGTGCCCAGGAAGCTCTGGCCAACGTGCGCAAGCACGCGCACGCCCAGACGGTGTCGATCATCCTGCAGACAACCCCCGGAGGCGCGGAGCTCACGGTGACGGACGACGGCGTGGGGATCGGCGAGGAGGCGGGACGCGGGTACGGGCTGGCCGGCATGGCCGAGCGCGTACGACTCGCGGGCGGGACGCTCCACGTCGGCCCGTCCGTGACCGGCGGCACAGCCGTACAGGTCGTCCTCCCTCGTCGTACCGCCGATGAGGTGGTCTCGTGATCCGGGTGCTGGTCGCCGATGACCACCCGATCGTACGGGCGGGGATCGTCGGACTGCTGGCCGACGCCGACGACATCACCGTCGTGGGCGAGGCGGCTGACGGCGCCGAGGCAGTGGCCCAGGCGCGACTCCTCCGGCCCGATGTCGTGCTGCTCGACCTGCGCATGCCCGTGCTCGACGGCGTCGCGGCGACGAGCCAGATCGTGGCTTCGGGGGTGAGCCGTGTGCTCGTACTGACCACGTACGAGTCGGACGAGCAGATCCTCGCCGCCATCAGTGCGGGCGCGGCCGGCTACCTGATCAAGGCGTCGCCGTCGTCCGAGATCCTGGCGGGGGTACGGGCCGTGGCCGAGGGCGAGTCGGCGCTGTCGCCCTCCGTGGCTGCGCGGCTCGTGAGCCACGTCCGTACGGGACCCGTCGAGCAGGTCGTCACCCCTTCGCTGCTCAGCCCACGGGAGCTCGAGGTGCTCAAGCTCGTCGCCACGGGTCGCACGAACGCCGAGATCGGCAGGGAGCTGTACATCGGGGAGGCGACCGTGAAGTCCCACCTGCTGCGTGTCTTCGCGAAGCTCGAGGTCTCCGACCGCACCAGCGCCGTCATGCGCGGCATCGAGTTCGGACTCATCGAGACCTCGCGGGGCTAGGTTCTCTCGCCGAGCGGTACGGGTCCTCTCCTGAGCCGTACAGGTCCTTTCGCCACCTCCACAGGTTCTCTCACCAACCCGGCCAGGTTCTCTCCCGAATCCGGGTCAGCTCCAGACCGGGAGGTTGGGGTTGTCGAGGGGGAGGTTGCCGTCGGTGTAGGCCGTGACAGACACGCCGCCGAAGGTGGTCTGGCCCGAGTGCTGGCTGAGGAAGGCTGTGTCTGAAGCATCACGGCCCGTCGCGATCCGCACCATCGTCTGTCGCGGCGCGAGCCTGGTGGCGTCGACGAGCTGCCAGCGTCCGTCGAGGCAGACCTCGGCGACCGCGTGGAAGTCCATGGGGAACAGGCCCGGCGCGTACATGCTGACGAGCCTCGCGGGCAGCCCGCAGGCGCGGCACAGCGCCACGACGAGGTGGGCGAAGTCGCGGCAGATGCCCTGCTGGTTGAGGTACGCGTCAACGGCGCCGTCGCTCGGCATCGAGATGCCCGGTACGTAGTACAGGTTCTCGTTCACCCACGCGGCGATGCCGTTGACGAGGTCCTGGCCGACGAGGCGCCCGAACTGCCGCTGCCCGATCACTCCGAGGCGGTCCGACTCGGCGAACCGCGACGGCCGCCGGTACAGGATCTGGTCGCCGACGTTCGGCGCGGGGACCAAGGCGACGCCGCTCAGCGACGCCGCGTACGAGAACGTGAGCGCTCCTAGTGGGGCCTGTACGACATGGAGGCGCGCACCCACCGGACCCGACGACTCCTCGATCGTGACGGGCACACCGTTGCTCCGGCACTCGAGGCGTTCCTCGCCGATCTCCGGGCCCGCAGCGGCGGCGACGGAGAACACGAGCTCTGCGGGCTCGTCGACGACGAGGGTGATCTCGGCGGCCAGAGTGGTCGTCACGGTGTCTCCTGTCAGTGGGCGGTGCGCCCAAGCGTGGGGTCGTGGACCCCCGCGTCGGAGAGTACCCGCCTGGTGAGACGAAGACTCGCCGACCGATTCACCCCTTTGCGTGACAGGGTGTGCCGGGCTCCATAGGCTGATGCGGGGTGCTGCGACGCCCTTCCCCCCGCGTGAGGAGTCTCCAGTGAGCAACATCGGATTCGGTCAGGATCGCCCCTACGGCGCCTTCGACGATGACGACGACTTCATCGAGGAGTGGAGCGCGAACTGGGAGCCCGCCGCGCCCACCAGCGTCGATGACGTGACCGCGCCCGCGAGCGAGACCCCGGCGCAGCCGGACACCCCCGAGCAGACACCGGCGGAGATGTTCGAGCCGTACGGCACGCACGCGATGCCGGTCGACGAGACTCCCGCGCCAGCCGACGAGGAGCCCGCTGCGAGGGAGATGTTCGAGCCTTACGGCACGCACGCAGCGCCCGTCGACGAGACTCCCGCGCCAGCCGTCCAGGAGCCAGCCGCGAGGGAGATGTTCCCGCAGTACAGCTCGCCGTACGCCGTGTCGGCCTCGCAGGCCGCGCCCGTGGCCGAGTCGCTGGGCATGCCCGCGGACACCGCTGTCACCGCGCTGAGCTCCGAGGCCCCTGAGGCCGAGGTCGCCCCAGCCGCCGAGGACGAGGCGCCGGTCGCGGAGCACGCTCCGGATGTCGAGCCCGTGTACGAGGAGTGGCTGTACGCACCCGCCGCCNNTACGACATCGAGTCCATCCATGCCGCAGCCGCCGCCGACACCTCGTTGAGCGACCTGTCCGCCGCGGTCGTGTCCGCGCATCCGCTCATCCCGGTAGCGGCAGCGCCGAACGCCGAGCCCGCCGACGTCGACTACTCCCCCGAGCCCGTCGCCGAGGCCCCTGCGTTCGCAGAGCCCGAGGCGCCCGCTGAGGCGGAGGCGGTCAACCCGCCCGAGGCCGTCGCGCCGGAGTCTCTCGCCGAGCCCGAGCCCCAGCACGGGGAATTCGCCGTACCCGCGCCCGTCGAGCCCGAAACTGAGACCGAGGCCGAGGCGGTTGTTCAGCCGGACGCCTTCGCGGCACCGGAGACTGTTGAGCCGGAGGCGTTCGCGGCACCGGAGATCGTGGAGCCTGAGGCTGTCCCTGAGCCGGAAGCCGTCGTGGAGCCTGAGGATGAAGAGCCCGGTCCGGAGCGTCTCGTGGCGCCCGACGACGTGAGCGACCTTGACCTCGTGGACTGGGAGCCTCAGCCTCTGACCGCGTCGAGCGACGTGACTGCCTCCGACCTTGTTCCGGAGCAGCCCTCGTTCGTCGAGCCTGAAGCCGCCGAGGAGACATCGCCGTACGCCCAGCCCGAGGCCGCCGCGGAGCCGACCGTGGAGCCCGAGTCGGTCGCGGAGCCCGAGCCCGCTGCCCAGACCGAGCCGATCGCCGAGGCCTTCGCCGAGCCCCAGCCCGAAGCTGCTGCCGCAGCCGAGGCGCCAGCAGAGCCCGACCACAGCGTGGGACTCACTGGTGCAGCCGCTGCAGCGCTGGCCGCCGCCAGCGCGTGGGGCGTCTGGGGTGGAGCTGCAGCCGTACAGTCGATGCCGCCCGAGAGCCCCGTACAGATCGCAGAGCCCGAGCCTGTCGCCGACCTCCCCGCCGAGCCCGAGGCCGTCACCGCCGAACCGTTCGAGCCGGACTCCTCCGATCTCGAGGAACAGGCACCTGCCTTCGCCCAGCCCGAGCCGGTCGCCGAGACCGAGCCCGAGGCCGCTGTCGCGGCAGAGTCCGCGCCCGACTCGTACGAGCCCTCCGGTCTGGCCGTGCCCGAGCCCGAGGTTCTGACGATCCCGGAGCCTCAGCCGTCCGGGTTCGCCGAAGCCCCCTCCGTGCCCGCAGGCATCGTGACGACACCGATCCCGGAGC
>PMBM01000126.1:6054-6218 GCA_003153855.1 Propionibacteriaceae bacterium | reverse complement strand
AAGTCCTCCTCGTTGCCGATCATGACGTCGACGTAGGGCGCGATCGCCCTGTTGACCTCCTGCGCCTTCGGCTGACCGCCGATCGCCTTCCAGAGACTGGGCCGGTAGTTGAGGTCGTACGAGACCACCGTGCCGTACTTCCGGGCCGCCCTCACGGCCTCGAG
>PMBM01000126.1:0-5987 GCA_003153855.1 Propionibacteriaceae bacterium | reverse complement strand
GGCACCCACACGATGTGGCTCGTGTCGAGACCTCCGGTGAGGATGAAGTCCTCGACGAGATGCCCGACCTCGTTGTCCACGAGCGCGGTGACGACAGCGCCACGCAGCCCGAACACGCGGCGCAGGCCGCGGACGACGTTGTACTCGCCACCGCCTTCCCACGCCTGGAAGCTGCGGGTCGTACGGATGCGGCCCTCGCCGGGATCGAGCCTCAGCATCACCTCGCCCAGCGCGACGGCGTCGTACGTGCACTCCTGAGCAGGACGCAGCTCCATGGCCGACCTCACTTCCCCACTGCTGCGGCCGCGGCGACCGCGTCTCTGCACAGCTCACTGATGCTCGCGAACGCGCCGTCGCGGATCGCATCCACGGGCACCATCCACGATCCGCCGACGGCCGGGACGCAGCCGAGCGAGAGGTAGTCGGACAGGTTGGACACCGAGACGCCGCCCGTCGGTACGAACCGCACGCCGCCGAACGGCGCGGAGAGTGCCTTGATCGCTGCGGGCCCCCCGTACACGTTGGCGGGGAAGAACTTGACCGTGTCGAGCCCGAGCTCCTGGGCGGCCATGATCTCCGTGGGCGTCACGGCACCCGGCAGCACGGGGATCCCGGCGGCCTGGGCCGCGAGGACCACGTCACGGCGGAAGCCGGGGCTGACGATGAACTGGGCACCTGCGGCGACGGCCTGCTCGACCTGCGACGGGTTGAGCACCGTACCGGCACCCACGATCAGCCCCTCGACCTCCGCCATCGCGCGGATGGAGTCGGCAGCAGCGGCCGTACGGAACGTCACCTCGGCGACCGGGAGGCCCCCCGCGACGAGCGCCCGGCCCAGCGGCTCGGCGTCCTTGGCATCGTGCAGCACGACCACCGGGACGATGCGTACGGAGAACATCTCGTCTGCCACAACCACTCCGTTGTCTCGTTCTTACGCTCGGCAAGCGATTTCCGAGCACCATCAGGATAGGGCATCTCGGCCATCGGGCGACGAGTGGCAACAGGTTGCCACGACACCCACGACGCGAGCGAGGCTATCGCGCCGCCGACGGTACAGTCACCGTGTGGTGACACTCAGCGACGTGGCCAAGGCGGCAGGAGTCTCGCTGTCGACCGCCTCCCGCGCGATCAACGGCAGCAAGGACCGCACCGTCAATCCCGAGCTGCGCGACCGCGTGCTCGCTGCCGCGGCGGAGCTGCGGTATGCGCCGAACGCCGCCGCGCAGGCCATCGCGCGCGGCCGGTCGACCACCTTGTCCCTGATCGTCCACGACCTCACCGACCCGTACTTCAGCTCCATCGCCGCAGGCGTGTCCCGAGCCGCCAAGGCTGCGGGCTCCACAGTGATCCTGGGCATCGCGGAGCACGACCTCGCCCAGACGATGAGCCTCGTCGAAGCCGCTCGCAGCCACCGCTCGCAAGGTCTCGTGATCGTCGGCGGCCTTCGAGCCGATACCGAGCTGCTGTCGGCGCTTCAGTCGGTGATCGACGACTACCGCCGCGCCACGGGCGCAGGTGTCGCCATCGTCGGTCAAGGCGTGCTCGACGTGGCCTCCGTGGCGCCGGCGAACCGCGAGGGTGCGGCAGCACTCGCCCGAGCTCTCGTTGCGCGCGGGAACCGTACGTACGCGATCCTCACCGGACCCAGTGACCACCTCACGGGCCGCGACCGCGCCGAAGGCTTCACCGAGGGACTGGCCGACTCGGGCGAGATCATCGCGCTCATCGAAGGCGACTTCACGCGTGACGGCGGGTACGCGGCGATGACCGAGCTCCTGTCCGAGGCCGTCCGGCCCGACGTCGTGTTCGCCGTCAACGACGTGATGGCCGTCGGTGCGCTGGCCGCCGCCCGCGACGCGGGCGTCAGGGTGCCCGAGGACGTACGGGTCGCGGGTTTCGACGACATCCCCACGCTGCGTGACATCGTGCCGTCGCTCACGACGGTACGGGTGCCGCTCGAGCGGATCGGCGAGTTCGCCGTCAGCCTCGCGCTCGGCGAGGACATCACCGACGAGTCCGCCACCCAGGAGTACGAGGTCGTCCTCCGCGACTCGACGAACTGATCCTCACCGAGACCCGGGAGAGCACCTGTGCGGTTCGGGANNGTGCGGTTCGGGAGAGCACCTGTGCGCTCACCGTGATCATTCATCAGCGCTTGACGGGCGGACAGCGTCCCCTCTAGGCTGGAAAGCGCATTCCCCGACGAAGGAGTCAGCCTTGACCAGAACCCTGCGGATCGCCATGAACGGGATCACGGGCCGCATGGGCTACCGGCAGCATCTCGTACGGTCGATCCTCCCGATTCGCGACCAAGGGGGCGTGACGCTCGAGGACGGCACCCTCGTACAGGTCGAGCCTGTCCTCGTGGGACGCAACGAAGCGCGGCTGCGTGAGATCGCGGGGGAACACGGGATCGAGCACTTCTCGACCGACACCGATGGCTGCATGACCGCCGATGACATCGACATCTACTTCGACGCCCAGGCCACCTCCCGCCGCTTCACGGCTCTGAGCACCGCCATCGGCGCCGGCAAGCACATCTTCACCGAGAAGCCGACCGCCGAGACGCTGGAGCAGGCCATCGAGCTCGCCCGCCTCGCGAAGCAGGCCGGCATCATCGACGGAGTCGTGCACGACAAGTTGTACCTGCCCGGCCTCGTCAAGCTCCGCCGACTCATCGACGAGGGCTTCTTCGGACGCATCCTCTCGATGCGTGGCGAGTTCGGCTACTGGGTCTGGGAAGGCACCGACGTGCCGGCGCAGCGCCCCAGCTGGAACTACCGCGCCGAGGACGGCGGCGGCATGACGACCGACATGTACCCGCACTGGAACTACGTGATCGAGGGCCTTCTCGGCCAGGTCAAGACGGTCTACAGCCAGACCGTCACGCACATCCCGGAGCGCATCGACGAGAACGGCGCCCCCTACAAGGCCACCGCCGACGACGCTGCGTACGGCATCTTCCAGGTCACCTCCCCCGAGGGCGACGACGTCCTCGTACAGATCAACTCGAGCTGGGACGTACGGGTGCACCGCGGCGAGCTCGTCGAGTTCCAGATCGACGGCACGCTCGGCTCGGCCGTGGCCGGACTGCGCAGCTGCGTGACGCAGGCGCGCAAGGACACCCCGACGCCCACGTGGAACCCGGACCTTCCCGACCCCAACGACTACATGTCGCAGTGGGTGGACGGCACCGACACCGACATGGAGAACGGCTTCAAGCTTCAGTGGGAGGAGTTCATCCGCGACGTCGCGGCCGGCCGCAAGCACCGGTACGACCTGTTGTCGGGCGCCCGTGGAGTGCAGCTGGCGGAGCTCGGCCTGTGCTCATCGAAAGAGGGTCGACGCCTCGCCGTTCCGGAGATCGTCCTGTGACGGACGGGTCCGACGGGACGACCCTCAACCGACTCAGTCTCAACACCGCAACCTGCAAGCCGTACACACTGGCCGAGTGTGTGGCAGCGGCCAGGGACGCGGGCCTCGGTGCCGTCGGCCCGTGGCGTGACCGGGTGCAGGAGGTCGGAGTCGGCCACGCGGCAAGGATCATCGCCGATGCAGGCCTTCGCGTCTCGACCCTGTGCCGTGGCGGCTTCATCACCGCTCGCGACGACGAGACGGCCGCGACGGCCCTCGCCGACAACCGCCTCGCCATCGACGAGGCAGCCGCGTTGGGCACCACGGAGCTCGTCATGGTCGTCGGCGGGCTGCCGGCCGCGTACGAGCTGATGTCCATGCCCCACACTCCAGCAGACACCACTGACAAGAACCTCGTGGCCGCTCGCCAGCGGGTGGCCGACCGCATCGGCGACCTGGTCCCGTATGCCCAGGACAAAGGCGTACGCCTCGCGCTCGAGCCGATGCACCCGTTGTTCACCGCCGACCGCGGCGTGCTGACGACGCTCGGACAGTCCCTGGACATTGCTGCCGACCACCCCGCCGACGCTGTGGGTGTCGTCGTCGACACGTACCACGTCTGGTGGGATCCGGATCTCGAGGCCAGCATCGCGCGAGCCGGCCGCGAGGGCCGCATCTCCTCGTACCAGATCTGCGACTGGACGCTCCCCCTCGCGGCCAACACCCTCAACTCGCGCGGCTTCCCCGGCGACGGCTACATCGACTTCCCGACGATCACCTCCTGGGTCGCCGCGGCCGGCTACACCGGCGACATCGAGGTCGAGATCTTCAACGAAACCATCTGGGCCCTGCCAGCCGCCGAGACCGTACGCGCGATGGCCGAGCGCTACACCGATCTGGTCCTCCCGCAGCTCTGACCGCCGTCACCACTGCGGTTGCCCTCAGCCCTCGGCTACTCCGGCGACGAGATGTTGAACATCCATTCGAGGCCGAACTTGTCCTTGAGAACCCCGTACGTGTCGCCCCAGACCATCTTCTCCAGCGGATTGCCGACCGAGCCACCCTCCGCGAGCCCGTCGAACCATCCGCTCAGCTTCTCCAGCTCGTCGCCGTAGAACGTGAGGTAGACACGCGTACCGCCCCACTGGTTCTCGGAACCGGGCATCGCGTCCGACGCCATGAAGGAGAAGGTCTCGCAGTCGAGCTGCGCGTGCATGACGCCGTCGGCCGGCATCCCCTCCATCTGGTAGTCGCCGAACGTCATGATGCTGAGCTTGCCCCCGAAGACCGACTGGTAGAACGTCATCGCCTCGCGGGTCTGGCCTTGCGCGAAGTTGAGGTACGGAGCGAGTGAGATGGACATGGCGCCTCCTATGTGGACAGTGTTCACATTGCGTGTCCCGAAACCTTATGCTCGGGACGTGGCCGATGCAATAGCCCGCCCCTACCACCACGGAGACCTCCGGGCTGCGCTGGTACGGGCAGGTGTCGAGCTTGCTCGCGACGGTGGCCTGGCCGCGTTGACCCTCCGTGCGGCGACACGGCGAGCGGGCGTCTCGGCAGGTGCCGCGTACCGTCATTTCGCCAGTCACGAGGACCTCATGTTCGCGGTGGGCGGCATCGCGCTGTCCGACATGGCCCGTGCCATCGAGCGCCGCCAGGCGGATGTACGCGAGGCGAACGACCTCGCCACCGCCTTGGCGATGCTGAGGGCCGTCGGTCTCGGCTACATCGACTACGCGCTCGACGATCCCGGCAACTTCGAGGTCGCCATGTTCGGGCTGTTCACGCTGGCTCACACAGACATCGAACCGGCGCGAGGCGATCGGGGCCGGACTCCGTACGAGCTGCTCGTCGACGCGGTCACGAACCTCGTCGGTCTGGGCGTGCTCAGGGCCGAGGAGTCGTTCACGGTCGCGATCACGTGCTGGTCGACGGTCCACGGATTCGCCACGCTGGCCACGCGGGGACCGCTCCGCGAGCTGCCCCGCGAGGCGCTCGACGAGCAAGCAGCCGACGTCGTACGGACCCTGGTCGCCGGCCTGCTCCCCTGAGCCTCAGCTGGCGGGCCCGATGTTGAACATCCAGGTGATGCCGTACTCGTCGACGAGCTCTCCGTACGTGGCACCCCAAGGCTGTGGCGCGAGAGGCATGGACACGGTGCCGCCCTGGGCTAGGGCGTCGAAGCTGCCCGACATTGTCGGCAGGTCGTCGCTCACGATCGCGATCCGAATCCTCGTTGCATCGCCGAGGTTCCCGGGCATCCCGTCGTAGCCGTAGATCGCGAACTCGTCCGTCGTGAGTGCCCCGTGCATCACCCCGTCGGGAGGCGCGTCAGGGACGTTGAAGTCCCCGAAGGTCGACACCTCGACCTTGCCGCCGAAGACCGACTGGTAGAAGCCCAAGGCCTCACGGGTGTTTCCGGCGAACGTGATGTACGGGATTGCTGCGGTCGCCATCTGGATCTCCCATCGCCGCGGTCGCTGGACGCGACCGATCGGCGCACAGTAGGACGGCGTCGTGAACCCCGTCAATGGCCCGGCGCTTCCGCCCATGAGGTTCCCGGCCCTTGCGACCGACTGAGCACCACCACCGTGGCTGAACACCGTGCGTGCGCGGTGCTAAGTCACGAC
>PMBM01000160.1 GCA_003153855.1 Propionibacteriaceae bacterium | reverse complement strand
GTCGACCCGGCCGCCCGCGGCAGGTATGACGACTACACCGGCACCGGGAACACGGTCAACGCCAACGAGACCATCGTGCGGCGGTTGATCCTGGACTGCTTGCGCCACTGGGTCCAGCACATGCACGTGGACGGGTTCCGGTTCGACCTGGCCTCGGTGCTCTCTCGAGGCGAAGACGGTGCCCCCCTGGCTGACCCCCCGATCCTGTGGGACATCGAAACCGACCCTGTGCTGGCGGGGACGAAGATCATCGCCGAAGCGTGGGACGCAGCAGGGCTGTATCAAGTGACCACCTTCGTCGGTGACCGGTGGGCGGTGTGGAACGGGCGCTACCGCGACAACGTACGGCGCTTCGTCAAGGGCGATCCCGGCCAGGTCTCGGCCTTCGCCGACAGCCTCATGGGCAGCGCCCGGCTCTTCCAGCATCCCGACCGTGACCCCACCCGCAGCATCAACTTCGTGACAGCCCACGACGGCTTCACCCTCAACGANNCTGCAGCAGATCAAGAACTTCCTGACGGCCCTGTTCGTGTCGCAGGGCCGGCCCATGCTGCAGATGGGCGACGAGGTCCGCCGCACCCAGCACGGCAACAACAACGCGTACTGCCAGGACAACGAGATCAGCTGGTACGACTGGGACCTGGCCACCGGCTCGGCCGACCTGCTGCGCTTCGTTCGAGGGTTCTTGGATCTCCGGAAGGGGATGTCCCTCTTCACTGACCGGCTCTTCTGGGGTGAGCCCGGCAGCGCGACCGTCGCCTGGCACGGCGTCGACATCGGCCAGCCCGACTTCAGCGACGACTCGCACACCCTGGCTCTCGAGCTGTCCCATCCGGACAGCGCCGAACACCTGCACATCATCTTCAACGCCTACTGGGAGCCGCTCGACTTCGCGCTCCCCGACCTACCCACCGGCCAGCTCTGGCATCGGCTCGTGGACACCGCCCTCCGCTCCCCGGAGGACCTCTCCGACCCACCCCAGCCGCTCACCCCAGGCCAGAGCCGTTACACAGTGGGGCCACGCTCGACAGTCATCCTGACCGCCAAGTAAGAGCCACACGAGCCGGCTCGGACCAGCGCAACTGCCCCCAAAGCCTGGACCACCGTCAGCGGGGCCAGATACAGGCAGCGGTCGGACAACGATCGCGAGACCTCGCTGAACGCCTTGACGTCCTACCGGATGGCGAGACGGCTCCGATCATCGAGTCGTACGCCGAGGCAGCGCACCGAGCCGTCGTCAACGCGCGCATCCTGCGAGACGACGTCGCGGAGGTCCGGAACCAGGTTCTGGCTACCGCCGTGCGCCGCGCCACAACCTGTCTCCAGAGCGGGCAACCATCAGATCAGGCCTTCTTCTTAGCCGTCGCCTTGGCGGTTGCCTTCACCGCGGCCGCTGGGGCGGTGGCGGCGGGTGCGGCGGTCGGGGTGTAGCCGTACTCGGTCGTCGGGTGCGCGGCCACGAATGCGGCCATCGTGTCATTCTGCAGCGCCTTGCCGAGAGCCGTGTTGCCGGCGACATCGACCGTGTCCGTGGACTGGCCCTGGATCGTCGCGAAGCCCGTGATCGGGGCCTGCACCATGTGGATCTGGTCCGGGCTCGTGATCCCGGTCAGGGACAGCGCCAGCGAGTAGATGANNTTCGTCAAGACCTCCGGCGTGGCGATCTTGAGGGCCAACGCCTTCAGGAAGGCCCGCTGCCGCAACGTACGGTCCAGGTCGCCTCGCGGGAGCTCCTCACGCTGGCGAGAGAACGCGAGCGCCATGTAGCCGTCGGTGATCACCAACGGGCCCTGCGGGAAGTCGTACTTCACGCCCCTGTCGTCGGTCGCCACCGACCCCACGGGGTTGTCGACCGTGACCGGACCGATCTGATCGACGAGCTGCACGAAATCCGTGAAGTCGGTGACCACGACATGGTCGATCCGGGCACCAATGAGGGCCTCGATGGTGGACACGGCGAGAGCCGACCCGCCGAATGAATAGCCGGCGTTGATCTTGGCCTTGCCATGTCCGGGGATCGTCACCCACATGTCACGCGGGAACGAGACCAGGTAGACGTTCTTCCGGTCCGCGTCGATGTGAAGAACGATGAACGTGTCGCTGCGGCCGGTGTCGGTGCCGCGGCTGTCGCTACCAATCAGCAGGATGTTCATCGCCTGGTACTTGGTGTTGGTCGTCGCCGACGCCGACGGAGGCCGGCTGCCGGTGGGCATCGCCGACGGCGCCCGCGAGATGCTCGAGACCGACTGGTTGACCCTGACCGCGAAGTAGCCCACCGCACCCACCGCGGTCGCGAACAGGACCGCCATCGTGATGATCACGATCTTGCCCCAACGGATCCCGCGACGAGCGCGGGCCAGTCCGCCACCACCGACCGCCGCAGAGCCCAACGGGGAAGAGTCCTCCGGACCCATCGACGACTCGTCCAACGTCACAGCCTCTCAGTCACCACACGACACCAGGAACGTGAAGGCTATAGGTGCCTTGGTTAAGGGGACGATGCGCTTGGCTTGTGATTCGCGCTTCATTGGCGACGCACCCCATTGTTTGGGACCTGCTCCCGGCGAGGTGTGAGTTCGGCCACCATCGTGATGCGCCGCGACGAGGCGGTGATCGTGTCTGTGGGGATTCGTACTGCCTTGCGCCCTCTAGCTCCAGACGGACGACGATCTGCGAGGCGGCTTCCGGAAGCCTTGTCTACTCAGCCTGCGAGAGCCTCGCATCGACGATGGGTTTTGGCGATGGTCACGGGAATCACAATCGGAGCAGCCTCAACACTGAGTGTTGACTCGTCAACGTCGGTCTGAACGCTGTCCGCGCAAGGCTTCCCCACGGATCTCGTTGCCTGAATGCCCGGCTCACGCCGGGGCAGGCTGAGGTCACCAGGGCGTGGGCAGCCCCCTCACCCAGTCGTCATTTCCCGCCGTAGACGATCATGTGAGGTCCGCGGTGAGTTCAGCGAGGACCTCATCGACACGGCCGCCCGTGCTGGCGCGGCCGAGGTACGGCCTGTGAGAGCACGTCGAGCACGTCATGAGTGGCTTCCGGAGGTCGAGTACGACGACGAGCGAATCGCTCGTCCCACTCAGGATCCCGACGTCGGCTCGCGCGTGTTAGTGCATTGACCGAGTTCGTACGCCTTCATACAGGCCGGCCTCGGCTCCGCTCTCGCGGGTCAGCAGACCTTCTGCCGTGCGACTCCCGGAAGGTACCGCGCCCACTCGTCGCCGGTCAGAGGGGTGCCCTGCTTGGCGCAGAGCTGGGTGCGAGCTGCTGCCGGAGTTGTCTCCCAGGCCCGGAGCTGTCCGGTGTCGCCTGCCCCGAGCAGCTTCTGGCCGTTGGCGTAGAACCGTACGTCGAGCGCGGTCCCGAGGCCGCCCGTGAGGCTGTACCGCGCAGTGGTGTCCTTGCCGATGTCCCACAGCCACAGGTAGCCCTCACCCGATGCGGCGGCGAGGTGCTGCCCGTCGGGGGAGAAGCTCACTCCGTCGACCGGTGAGATGGCGTCGTGGTACGTGTGGACGACCGCCGGCTTCGTGGGGTCGCTGAGGTCCCACAGGTAGACGGTGCCGAGGTCTGTACCGGCCGCGAGCAGCGTCCCCTGCCGACTCGTGGTGACTGCCGTGGGATCGGCATCCGTCTTGAGCGTCTCGAGCAACCGCGGCGTCGAGGAGGTCATGTCGAAGACCATCACGTACCCGTCGGCGGAACCCACGCAGTACTCCTTCCCGTCGGCCGTGAATGCGCCTGTCTGAGGGGTCGGCGTGTCCAGGGTGGCGGTCGGCGACCAGGCACCGTCAGCGCCACGGTGAGCGACGATCGCCGTCGTACCCAGGTAGCGCGTGGCGACCATCGTGCTCCCGTCGGGCGAGATCGCGATGCTGCCGAAGCTGCCGGTGTCCGTGAGCTGGCTCGTCCGAGGTTCACCAGCCCCAGCCTCACCCAGGGTCCAGCTCGCGACGGCCCCCGTCCGGGTGCCGACGACGAGCTCGGTGCCCGCGCTGTTGATCGCCAGCGCGCTGCCGAGCCTGAACCCGCTCGGAACGGTCGGTGTGGGCGCTGTCTCCAGGCCGGTCCCCTTCCACAGCATCACCTTTCCGCCGGATGCCGTGGCCAGCCACTTCTCCCCAGTGGCGTCAGCGGTGAGCTGCCACAGCGGCGTACCGGATCGACGGATGATCGGCGAGCGGCCGTCCCACACCCGTAGCGACCCGTCGATACTGGAGGAGACGAGCTCCGTCCCCGTCCACGCGACGGCCGTGACCTGCGCCGGGTCGGACAGGACCCGCTCGACGCTCCAGTCGCTGGTCGAGACCACGTACGCCTTCTGGTCGGAGTCAGCGATCGCGAGGCGGCTGTTGTCGGCGCTGAAGGCCAGGCCGTTCACATAGCTCGTCACGTCCTTCACGGCCGGCAGTTCGGTGCCAGACGTGAGGTCCCAGAGGCGGACCTCCGAGGCGGCGATGCCCGCCGCGAGCCAATGCCCGTCCGGACTCACCGCCAACGCCTGTACGCGTCCGCTCCGGGTCTGCGCCTCGGGCATGGTGCTCAGCTGTGCGTACGCGGACCCGGTCCGGCTCCACCGCGTGACGGGGCCGTCGCCGCCGAGGAAGACGTCGCCCGAGGTCGTGAACGTCACGGCGCGAGCGGCAGCGGCCGCCTCCTGAAGTGCCACCACGCTCTGGTCCGCGACGGTCATCCAGGTCGCCGACTGCTCGCCTCCGAACACCAGCAGCGACCCGTCGCCTGAGAACGCCGCCGCGTACGTCGTGTCCTTCGGGCACGCTCCGTACAGCTGCTTGGGCTCGGCCGTGACGTCCCAGACCGTGCGGCACTTGCCCGCGGTCGCGACGAGGAGGCGGCCGGCGCGCACCACGGCTGCGACGGCATAGATGGGGGCGGCGGTCGTGTCCGCGACGAACGTCGTGCCGGGTGAGGTTCTCACCACGCCGGCCGGCCACCAGGTCACCTCGCCGACTGAGTTGGCACGGACGACATAGCTCCCGTCGAGGGTGGCCCCCGCCACGGCATCAGCGGGTCCGGTCCATCGCGTCGGGGTGTCGGCGGCGGCCGCGTCCAGGACCGCGGAGTTCCCCTCGCGCGTGTCGCTGATCACGGAGGCCGCAGTCGCCATCTGCGCCCGGACGTTCGGATCGACCACGCGGAGTCCTACGGCTGCCGCCGCCACCTGTCGCGACTGAGCATCAGCCTGGATCGCCTGTGTCCGTACGACCTGGTAGCCGGCGATCACCGCGAGCACGGTGGCCAGCACCGCCAGGGTGGTGACTATTCGTGCCCGTCGCCTGAGCCGGCCGTTGACGACCCGCTCCTGCTGGACCACCGATGCGAAGTGGGACTCGCTCGCCGTGACGAACTCCCTCACCACAAGAGCCGCGGGTGCGCCCCCGGACTCCTGGACCGCCGCCTGGAACACGGGAAGCCGGTTGACCGGGAGCAGCAGGTCGTCAGGGCGTCCCTGCTCCTCCCACGACCCGGCTGCCTGCTGCAGCCGCTCCATCGCGCGCAGCCGAGAGCGGTCCTCCTCGATCCACTCCCCCAGCCGCGGCCAATGGGCGATCAGCGCGTCATGGCTGATCCACACCTCGGTGTCCGAGATCGTCAGCAACCGCGCGGCCGCGTACACGTGGGCCACCGACCGGTGAGCGTCGCTCAGCTCGTCGAGCTGAGCGTGTCGACGTACGATCGCCTCGCCATCGAGGCTGACGAGGCTCAGGAACAAGGCCTTGACGGAGTCGGCCGCCTCACCCTCTATACCGGCGTACGCGCTCTCCGCCAGCTCGTCGATGCTGTGCGCCAGACCGCCGGCCGCCAGGTAGTCGGAGGCCCTCAACACCTTTCCGTCCGACCGCGTCCATCCGGCGGCCAGGGCGTTCGAGATCAACGGCAGCACCCCGGGCTGTACGTCGTCGCTGGTCTGGCCGGCGTCTCGCAGAACCAGCTCCACCAGCTGAGGGTCAACCGTCGTACCGACGGCCTCCGCAGGNNCCGAAGGCGTCGGCGCGGAGGACCACGAGCACCACGACGCCATCGGGCAGGGAGGTGAGCCTGTCGAGGCCCTCGATCGCCTGGCTCCGGATCTGGTCGTCGAACTGGTCCATGACCCACAGCTCGTGCGGCTCCGTCGTCGTCATCTCCCCCAGGTCGGTGATGCCGAAGAACCTCACGTTCCAGCCACTGAGGATGTCTCCGGGCTGGGTGTGCCGTCCGGCGACACCAGCGGCGACCAACGAGGACTTCCCGCTTCCCGAAGCTCCCAGCACCACGAGGACACGCCGAGGCTCACCGGACAAGCGGAGCACTTCCGTGGCAAGGCGAGCAGACTCGGCGTCGCGTCCGGAGAACAAGGTCCAGTCGTCCGAGGAGTAGGGCCTCAGGCCGAGGTAGGGGGAGTCCTTCGCCAGCCACGCGCCCTCGACATCGACGCCCCAGAGCTCCGGAGTGAGCTGAGCCTCGAGCCCGAGCTGCTGCACGAGCTGAAGGAACTGGGGTCGGAGTGCAGGGGTGGGGAAGTGATGGCCGTTGAGCCATCCCTGCACCGTNNGTGGAGGTGGACACGGCCGAATCCTCCCAGATCTCGGTGACGTTCCTTGTCAGGGAACGGATTCGCGATACGGCGGGGTGGCACTCCTCGACCGCACCCACACCCCAAGCCCTGCCAGCACGGCCCTGGCCCACGAGATCCATCGGCGCCTCGCGGTCGCCACCCGGTGATCGACCCAGGTGCGAGCGGGCACTTGGTCGCCAGCCTGACATCCCTGGACGACCTGATCCTTACGTTGGGCGATGCCCAGCATGTGTGACGGGATGAGGCTGAGTCCCCCGGCTGAGCGTTCTCACGCCCGGCCGAGGGCAACGCCCGTTCCGGACGGCCTTAGCATCGCAGTGCCGGGCAGGCACGAAGGGGGTGGTCACAGGTGGTCAGCGTCGCCCTGTTCGTCGCGGTGTTCCTCGCGTGCATCGTGGAGGCGGTCGAGGCGCTCACGATCCTGTTGGCCGCCGGCACCACGCGCGGGTGGCGCTCGGCGCTGATCGGCGGCGCGGTTGCCGTGGTCACGCTGGCGGTGATTGTCGTC
>PMBM01000009.1:1553-3108 GCA_003153855.1 Propionibacteriaceae bacterium | reverse complement strand
CTGTACGGACTGTGCGGGGCGAAGAATGCCACCGGCTGGTAGCCCCAGTAGTTGGTCAGCCCGTCGGGTCCGTCCTGCGGGTCGAACTGCTGCACCGGCATCAGCTCGACCGTCGTCACACCCAGACCCGTCAGGTACGGGATCTTCTCGATCAGCCCCGCGTACGTACCCCGCGTTGCTGCGGAGACGCCCGAGCTCGGGTGTGCAGTGAACCCACGTACGTGCATCTCGTAGATGATGCTGTCGTCGAAGTCCCGCTTCAGCGGCTGGTCGCCCTCCCAGTCGTACGCGTCGGGGGCGACGACCACGCTCTTGGCTGCGGCCGCGGTGTCGTCGCCCGGGCCCGCAGCGGCTGCACGCGAGTAGCCAGCGGGTAACGCCACGCACAGCGCGTAGGGATCGACCAGCAGCTTCACCCCGTCGAAGACGAGGCCCTGGTCGGGCTGGTTCGGCCCCTCGGCGTAGTAGCCGTACAGCTGCCCGGCGCGCACGCCTGGGACGAACACGTGCCAGTAGTGGTACGTGCGGTTGGTCTCGGGATCGAGCCGTATCGACTGGGCCGGCGCCGCATCGTCCGCCTCGTCGAACAAGGCCAAGGTGATGCCAGTGGCGTCGCGCGAGTACACACAGAAGTTGACTCCGCCGGCGCTCACGGTCGCGCCTACCGGGTAGGACACGCCCGCCAAGCTCGTGGTGGAATCGGTGGACCGAGTTGCCTCGTCCGCGCTGTTGCTCATGAACTCACCTCGACAAGGACGCCGTGCACGTGTCCACCACGGTAACCGAACAGCTCCCGTGTTACCCCGCGTGCTTCTCGGCCCAGTCGAAGGCGAAGTCGGCGACTTCCTCCCAGCCCTCCTGGTTGCAGATGAAGTGCGACCGGTGGGGGAAGGCTTTGAAGTCGACGACGCCGGTGCCCGCGTACGCCTTCACCTCCTTCTCGATCAATGGCTGGGGGACCAGGTGGTCGCTGTCGCCGGCGATGACCAGCAGGGGCGCATGCGCGCGAGCGAAGTCGATGTGACCCTGCTTCGTCAGCGTGCTGCGCGGGACGTTGCGGCTCTCCGGTGTGACGTACGTGTCGAACGCGGCGTTGCTGTCGGCGGCGCTCATCGTGTTGCAGAACGTGTACTGGAAGCGCTCGGGCGTCATGATCACGGGCTTGTTGCCGGCGAACGGGTTGATGTGCGGGAAGTTCGCCTTGAAGAAGGTCGGGTCGAGGGTGAAGATGCCCTGCGGCGGGGCCGGGCTGATGGCTACGCCGAGCGCTCCGAAGCCCTCGTTGACGAGCTTCTGCACGACCAGGCCACCGATCGAGTGCCCGATCAGGACGGGCGGCGTCGGCAGACCCTTGAGGATCCCCTTGAAGTGGTCGACGACCGCGCCGAAGGTCAGCATCCCCAGGCCCGCCGGAACGTTCGCCCGCAGCTCGGCGGGCGTGCCGTGGTGGAACGGCCACGACGGTGCGGTCGACTCGACGCCCCGCGCCTTCGCCCGCTCGATCCAGGGCTCCCAGCTCGCGCCGTTCATGTACATCCCGTGTACGAACACGATG
>PMBM01000009.1:1329-1501 GCA_003153855.1 Propionibacteriaceae bacterium | reverse complement strand
GCCGTTGCCAGCAGCAGCCACCATCGTCGACGACTGTGCGGCTAGGGATTGACGATGGTGTGACCCGCTATGCGAGGCGGGTCGTTCTTGGGGCGCTCGGCGACCGCCGGGTTGCCCGCGAAGCTCCCGGCGAGCTGGATATTGAGCCGCCCCGCCTCGGGGTTGGCGTCGG
>PMBM01000009.1:0-1315 GCA_003153855.1 Propionibacteriaceae bacterium | reverse complement strand
ACCGAGACGCATGTCGCGTACTGCTCTCCCAGACAGGTGTCAGTGATCACGTAGGCCATGGACGATCCTCACCGTAGGCAGGCTGCGCGAGCCGCAGTGCGCGCGTAGGAGCAGTAGACCACTCAGCGCCGTGATGTACGAGGGGTACGTGAGGCTAACGTCCCGCTGCCGCCGGGGCGCCGACGTGCGGATCGGCGGGGGCATTGCCGTATGCGCACAAAGAGCGGGGCCTAGCAGGAGAAGAACTCGATCGGGAAGGCCGCCTCGCGGAACCTCTCCTCCAGCGCGAACGAGCGGTCGTCGACCCACGCGTCCGCGAGCAGGTGCCGCAGGTCGTCACCGGGACGCCCGCCGAGCAGTTCGATGAGCTGCGGGACATGGCGCGGCCGGACGGTTCGGAAGTACTCGTACTCGGTGTCGTTGCTGACCAGTCCGGCGGGAACGCCGAGGTCCTGGGCTTCGAAGCAGACGGTGCCGTCGGGCTCCCTGCGTGCGGACAGGTGGCTGTGGATGCCGTTGACGACGACGGCACGAAGGCGCATGGTCCAGGGGTCGACTTGCGGCGCCGCGCCGGCGATCACCTCCAGTGCGTGCCGGTACTTGTCCTGCAGTCGGGTCCGATCCTTTTCGTCGAGACGGGCGACCCTGTCGGGGTCGGTGTTGTCCCAGATATCGGCCAGCTTGACCACGATCGCGAGGTCGTCGGTGGCAATCCTTTGGTAGTACTCATCTCCCGCGTCCGGGCAGCGGGTCATCGCGTCGACCGCAGCCACCACTTCTTCACTGAACTCGCCGGCACGCAGGTCGTCCAGCGTCGTCCCTGTGTCCTCGACCACGTCGTGCAGCCAGGCCACGGCGATCGCTTCGGGCCTCCCGTCGACCTGCGCCACGCGCTCGGCGACCCGGCGAGGGTGGTCGATGTAGGGCATGCCGGCCTTGTCCACCTGGCCCTCGTGAGCCCTCGTGGCGATGTCTTTGGCGCGCTCGCCCGATTCAGAAGGCATGAACAAACCCGAAACCATGGTCCCCACTACTCATGTTGGGAGTCTCGCACTCAGAGGAGCGGGACGAGCGCTCGGTACCCGATCGGTGACAACACACCACAGCGGCACGTGCGTGCGCTTGTCGTGGTCGAGCTGCGGTGGCGAGGACGCCGACGCGGCAGTTGCTGTGGGGTGTTGGAGCGACCGCCACTCGGGCGCAGGCGGGTCCGGGCGGGGAAGAGGTTCAGCCTCGCATCCTCCGGCGCCTCGAACTGCACGTTGACTAGGGCACATACCCGGCACGAAGCTCCGCGTGAGGCCTTTGGTCGGCT
>PMBM01000184.1 GCA_003153855.1 Propionibacteriaceae bacterium | reverse complement strand
GGGGTCTTCCACGACGAGGAACTTCCCGTCATGGACTTGTTCGTTTCGGGCATCACCCTGCAGGGCGGCCCCGCACCGGTCCGCCGGTTCCTGCCCGAGCTCATCGACCTGATCTGGAACCGGCGGATCGACCCCGGCACAGTGTTCGACCTCGAACTCCCGCTGGCCCAGGCAGCAGCCGGCTACGTAGCGATGGACACCCGGCAGGCCATCAAGGTCCTCCTTCGCTCCTGACACAGCCGGCACGTCACAGTGCCTAACCTTGGGCCTCCGGTCGATCCCTACGGATCGATACTGCCTCGAGGCACCCGGGGATTCTAGGTGTGGGACCTCGAGACGGCAGTGCTCCCCACAGGCCCACACGCCACAACCTGACTACGCCCGAAACCCAACGACTGCAGGCCTAGGACGAGCAGGCGCGGGTGTCGAGGAGCCGGGCCGAACATGCACCGCGGACTTTGCCATGACCTGCTCCATGGCGTAGAACGGCATCCCGGAGGGTCGACGAGAGGAAGAAATCATGGGTACAGCCGAGGGTCGTGAGCGGGTCGCCTTCCTGGGGCTCGGTCGGATGGGCCGGATCCTCGCGGGGCACCTCCTCGAGGCGGGTCATGACGTCGCCGTCTGGAACCGTTCGGCGGGCCAGGAGGGCGACCTCGTCNNCCGCGTCGGCGCAGGATGCGGTCGCCAGCGCCAGCATCGTCTTCACTGCCCTGTTCGGGCCCCCTGCCGTGCGCGAGGTCGTGCTCGGAGGACTGGACCTGGCCCCGGGCACGGTGTGGGTCGACATCACCACCGTGGCTCCCGCCGATGCGGACGAGTTCGCGACGTGGGCCGACGAACGCGGGATCGCGTACGTGCACTCGCCGGTCATCGGGTCCCTCGGCCCGGCAGCCAAGCGAACCCTCGGCGTCCTGGTCGGTGGCCCCAGTGCAGACCGCGTCGTGTCGTACGTGTCCTTGTGGGCCGACCCCCAGCGGCTCCAGATGCTGCCGACGGCGGCAGCAGCGGCCACCGGCAAGCTCGTGGCCAACCTCGCCCTGGCGGTCTCGTACCAAGGACTCGTCGAGGCCGTACGCCTCGGCAAGGCCGGCGGCCTCGACGTGGAGCAGGTCCTCACGACGCTCAACGGCACAGGGTTGGGCGCCATCGCCGCCATGAAGGGCAACAACCTCCGTACCGCCGACTTCAGCGACACCCAGTTCTCCGCGGACCTGTTGCTCAAGGACACCCTTCTGATGCTGCGCACCAGCACCCGGCCGCTCCCCGCCCTGACCGCCGCTGCCCAGGCACTGCTCGTCGCCCAGCAGACCGGCCATGGAGACGACGACTTCTCCGTCGTCGCCCGATTCGACCTCGACTAAGGGTTTCATGCAGCGGGACTGGTAGCCCGCCTGACAGATCTCGCAGGGGTCGGTGCAGAAGGACCCACGACGAAATCACCCAGCTTCACCGTCTTGACTGCGCGCCGACCTGTTCCACGACACCCACATACTCGTGGACCGCCCGGTCATACTCGTGGACCGCCCGGTCGTTAGATGTGATCCACCATCCTTGGAGACCGGTGCGGAGGCAGGTTTGTCGTGATCATGGGGACCTTCAGGCCGGTGGCGGCGCAAGCCGTCTTGAGCCGGTCGATCTGGTTGCGTCGCTCCGCGTCAGTGGACCCGAAGCCGAACAGGTCGTCGCCGTGCAAGGTCAGACCGTACGCGCCTACTCGCTCGGCCTCTCACCACGTGGACCATGTCAGCGGCCCGGGTAGGGTTGCCGAACGGGTCGGTGCACGCCGGCGGACTTGCGAAACCCGCCTCGCAGAGCGGATCTGCACTAGTCAGTGCCAACAGCCGTGGACCAGCACGTACACGTTCATCCCGCTCGGAGTACAGGGGAAGCGCATCAGCTCATGCGTCGGACGGAGTTTCTGTCCTGGAGCGGCATCGGCACAAGGGTCGTCGAGGGCGGGTCGCCGTCCAGCACGAGTTGCATCGCTGTACGACCCATCTCCAGATAAGGGATCTGCATGGTGGTGAGTGCCGGGTGGAGGTAGGAGGCCAGGTACTCGTCGTCGAAGGAGACCACGGAGATGTCGTGTGGGATCCGCAGCCCGCGCTCCTGAGCTGCCTGGTAGACGCCGAAAGCGACTCGGTCGTTGGCCGCCACCACCGCGGTGACGCTCGTCGCGTCGAAGATCTCGAGTGCGCCGCGGTAGCCGAAGTCTGGCTCCCAGAACCGGCCGTCCACCTGGTGGGCGAACTCCAGTCCCGCTTCCGCCATGGCGGCGTCCAGACCCGCGTATCGCTGCGAGACCGTCACTGACAGCAACGGATCAAGCAGTGCCTCGGAGCGTCCGATGAACCCGATCCGCGTGTGCCCCCGCTCGAGCAGATGGCGCGCCGCTTCGTAGCCGGCTTGGAACTCGTCGGGCAGGACGCACGGCTGGCCGCTGGCCGATGTGCCGTTCACCACGACGAGCGGTACCTCGAGGGAGGCGGTCGGGAGCTCGATCTGCTTGGCTCCCATCAGCCCCACGATGATGCCGTCGGCCTGGCGGTCCAGCATCAGGTCCAGCGCCCGAGCGATCCGGTCGGCGCGCCGACCCGACTCCGAGATCAGCACAGTGTGGTCGCGTTCCTCGGCCTCCTCCAGCAACCCTCGGATCATGGCGGACGCATACCGGGTGATGGTTACCTCGTCGGAGATGAAACCGACCGTTCGGGTCTTTCCCATTCTCAAGCCACGCGCGGCCGGGTTCGGCCGGTAGTTCAGCTTGGCCGCCGCCGCCTGTACCCGCTGGGCCGCATCCTGCGACAACCTCGAGTTCGGACGGTTGTTGAGGATCATGCTGACCGTGGTGATGGACAGCCCGGACAGCTGGGCCACATCGGCCAGCGTGGCTCGCTTCGCCATCGGTCCTCCTCTTCGTCGCGTGTCGCTGACATGATAGCGACTCCGGTTGCAGAAAGGTTTCCGCTCGCCGTTGCGTCTCGCGGAAGGCTGTGTTACGGTCCTCTTGCTAAATCCTTTTAGCGCACAGCCAGCGGGGCCACGAGGCCCCAGGATCCAATGGAGGAATCGTGCCCAAGCGCACCGCCAAGCTGGTATTAGCGACACTCGTCGCAGCAACCCTTCCGTTCACGCTCGCCGCGTGCTCGAAGGGCGGCACCAGCAGCAGCTCAGCCACTTCCGGTGGCACCCAGACCCTGACCATGTGGACGCACAACGCCGGCAACAAGGCCGAGCTTGCCGCGATCCAGCAGATCGTCACCGACTACAACGCCAGCCAGACCAGCTACAAGGTCGACGTGCAGGCGTTCCCGCAGGACTCGTACAACCAGTCGGTCGTCGCCGCGGCCGCTGCCAAGAAGCTTCCCTGCATCCTCGACACCGACGGCCCGAACGTCTCCAACTGGGCCTGGGCGGGCTACCTCGCGCCCCTCGACGGGATGGACGACATCCTGTCGAAGTTCATGCCGTCCGTGCTGGGCAAGTGGAACGGCAAGACCTACTCCTATGGCTACTACGACGTGGCCCTGAACATGATGACGCGCAAGTCGACCCTGCAGAAGTACGGCATCCGGATCCCGACCATCGACTCGCCGTGGACCTCGGATGAGTTCACCGCGGCACTCACCAAGATCCGCGACTCCGGCGCCTACCAGAACCCCTTCGACCTGCAGACCAGCAGCACCGGCGAATGGTGGCCCTACGCCTACTCACCCCTCCTGCAGAGCTTCGGCGGCGACCTGATCAACCGGACCGACTACAAGTCGGCCCAAGGCACACTCAACGGTCCGGAGGCCCTCGCGTGGGCCAAGTGGTTCCGTGGCCTGGTGACCAACAAGTTGATCCCGCTCAAGTCCAGCGCCGCCCCGGACAAGGACTTCCTGAACGGCAACACCGCGATCATCTACAACGGGTCCTGGGGCGCCGCTGATGCCACCAAGCAGTTCGGTGACGACATGCTGTTCCTCCCGCCCGTCGACTTCGGCAAGGGCCCGAAGATCGGTGGCGGCTCCTGGCAGTGGGGCGTCTCGGCAGGATGCTCCAACAAGCAGGGGGCTCTCGACTACATGAAGTTCGCCGCGGCGGACAAGTACGTCGCTGCTGTGGCCGTGGCCACGAACCTCATCCCGGCCACGGACGCCGCGGCCGCGATGGTCCCCGGCTTCGAGGCCGGTGGCGCGAACGACATCTTCCGCCAGTACGCGAAGAAGTACGCCGTGCTTCGTCCGCCGACCCCCGGCTACACCTTCATCGCCACCGAGTTCACCAAGACGGCACAGGACATCCTGAACGGCGCTGACCCGCAGCAGGCCCTGGACACCGCGGTCAAGAACATCGACGCCAACCAGGCATCGAACAACTACTTCCAGTAGACCCCGAGGCCTGGGGGTGCGGCGCCTGACGCGCCCCCAGGCCACACCCCTCCCCGAAAGGAGTCCCATGAGCGCCGCCGTCGTTGCCGCCGCCCGTGCCACCGCGTCCAGTCGGAGCGGGCACTCGCTGAAGAAGACCGACAAACACTCCCACCGCACCGCCCTGCTGATGCTGCTGCCCGCGGGAGTGCTGATGATCACCTTCCTGCTGATCCCGATCGGCCTGACGTTCGTCCTGGCCTTCACCAACGCCCGACTGATCTCCCCCGAACCAGCGAAGTTCATCGGGGTGGGCAACTTCACCCGCCTGTTCGAGAACGCGACCTTCTGGAAGTCGCTCGGCAACACGGTGCTCTTCGCCGTGGTCATCGTCCCGATCCAGTCCGCAGTCGCGCTCGCCCTGGCCGTCCTGATCAACACCAGGATGCGTGGGGTCAACTTCTTCCGTACCGTCTACTTCCTACCCGTGGTCACCTCGATGGTCGTGGTCTCCATGCTGTGGATGTTCATGTACCAGCCCAATGGCCTGATCAACGCCCTCCTCGCCAAGGTCGGCATCCAGGGCCCCGACTGGCTGGGCGACCCGCACTGGGCGCTCCTGGCGCTGATCCTGATGTCGATCTGGCAGGCCTGCGGCTTCCACATGGTCATCTGGTTGTCGGGCCTGCAGACCATTCCCGGCGAGCTCTACGAGGCAGCGTCTCTCGACGGAGCCAGCCGCTGGCAGCAGTTCGCCTACGTCACCTGGCCCGGGCTGCGGCAGACCGCGATCTTCATCCTGATCACCATCACCATCGCCGCCTTCTCACTGTTCACCCAGGTCAACATCATGACCCAGGGCGGACCCCTCGACTCGACCTCGACCGTCGTCTTCATGGCGGTACGAACCGGGTTCCAGCAACAGCAGACCGGCTACGCCTCCGCGATCTCACTCGTATTCTTCGTGATCGTGCTCGCCGTTTCGCTGATCCAGCGTTATCTCACTCGCGACAAGGAGGCCGGACGATGAGCGCCACCGCAACCACCAACGTCAGCAAGAAGCAACGGCGACCGGAGCTTCGTCCGGGCGAAGCCCAGCCGGGCCTGCCGCGCACCGTCCTTGGCATGATCCTGCGCATCGCCCTGTGCCTGGTGTTCGGGCTGCCGCTGGTCTTCATGATCGTGTCAAGCTTCAAGCCCGACCTGCAGATCTTCGCCGACCTGGGCACCTGGAAGGCATTCCTCCCGGTCGGCTCCATGAACCTTGACAACTACCTCGGCGTCTTCGACCGGGTCCCGTTCGCCACGTTCCTGATGAACTCGGTGCTGATCTCGGTAAGCACCGTCGCACTCGGACTGGTCGTGAACTCGATGGCGGCCTTCGCCCTGTCCCGCATCACCTTCCGCGGCCACAAAGTCGTCCTGGGAGTCATCCTCGCCACCCTGATCGTGCCGTTCGAGACCATGGCCCTACCGCTGCTGTGGTGGGTGAACACCATTCCGTACTTCGACGGCTCCCAAGGCTGGCTGGACACCTACGCCGTACAGATCATCCCGTTCGCCGCGAACGCGTTCTCGATCTACCTCTTCTACCAGTACTTCGACTCCATCCCGAAAGAGCTCGACGAGGCCGCACGCGTCGACGGCGCTGGATGGTTCCGCATCTACCGGAGCATCATCATGCCGCTGGCCGGGCCGGCCATCGCCACCGTGTCGATCCTCACCTTCCTGCCCGCCTGGAACTCCTACCTGTGGCCGCTCATGGTCGTACAGACCGAGTCGCTGCGGCCCGCCATGGTCGGGATCGACTACTTCAAGCAGCTCAACGTCTCCTGGGGCCAGATCATGGCCTACGCCAGCATGATCACCCTGCCCGTACTGGTCATGTTCATCGCCTTCCAGCGGGCGTTCATCAACTCGATCGCGTCGTCGGGAGTGAAGGGCTGATGCTCGCGCTCCCAGAATCGTGGGTGTGGGACTTCTGGTTCGCCGACGACGGCCAGAAGTACCACCTGTTCTTCCTGTACGCNNACGTCCACCGACCTGAAGACCTGGACCCGAGTCACCGACGCCGTCGTCCACGGCGACCCCCCCGCCTTCGACGATCTGGCCACCTGGACGGGTTCGGTGACCCGGCACCCCGACGGCACCTGGTACTTGTTCTACACCGGCGCCAATCTGGTCGCCGGCCAGAACAGGCAGAGCATCGGCTACGCCACCTCCCCCGACCTGTACGACTGGACCAAGCAGGGCCAGGTCGCCGAAGCTGACGACCGCTGGTACGAGACGCTGGCCGACAAGTGCTGGCATGACGAGGCCTTCCGCGACCCATGGGTTATCCCGGACCCGGACGGCATCGGCTGGCACATGCTCATCACAGCCCGCGGACGCACCGGTCCAGCAGACGACCGAGGCGTGGTCGGACACTGCTGGTCCCCCGACCTGCGCACCTGGGAGGTCCGACCCCCGCTCAGCAGCGTGGGCCAGGGCTTCGGCCAGATCGAGGTGATGCACACCGTCGTGGTCGAGGGACAGCCGTTCCTCATCTTCAGCTGCCTCGCCGACGACACCTCCGTCGCCAGGCA
Source organism: Propionibacteriaceae bacterium (assembly GCA_003153855.1). Classification (GTDB taxonomy): domain Bacteria; phylum Actinomycetota; class Actinomycetes; order Propionibacteriales; family Propionibacteriaceae; genus Fen-668. The sequence goes on along the minus strand of PMBM01000184.1, from coordinate 792 downwards.
GGCGGCGGGCAGTCACGGTGGTACCTGGGCCGCGAGAGCAGAGACCGTTCTGGGTCCCTACGACGTGGCTGGCGCCCAGCTGCTGGCCGACTCGAGCCTCTACGTCGGCCGGCTGATCCAGCTCCGCGACACCAACGAGTGGCGCTTCCTCGCCTTCACCAACCAGCTACCCGACGGCAGCTTCGGCGGAACCATCACCGACCCGCGACCTGTCTCACTGGTGGACGGCCTCCTGGCCGTCGGCTGACGCCGGCGGGTGTCGGTGAGGTCATGCGTGCGAATCGTGACTCGATGGCTCGCAGCATCGCCTCGCGCTGCTCTGGGGTCTTGCCCGCGGGGTTGGAGTGGTTGGTCCACGTGAGGTGTTTGGTGCCGATCTTCTTGAAGGTGCCTCGGAAGACGGCCTTGGTGATGGGGTTGCCGAAGACCAGCCGGTAGGCGATGTCCGGGGTGGCCATGACGGTGAGCATCGAGACGCCTTGGAGCCGGTCAAGCCTGCCCTTCATCAGGCCGCCCGGCTTCGGCTGCGTATATGCGACGTCCTTCGCGACAACCTTGTCGATGAAACCCTTGGTCATCGCCGGCATGAGTTCCCACCAGATGGGGAAGGCCAGCACAAGGTAGTCGGCTGCAAGGAGACGCTCTTGGTAGTCCGCGACCTGCGGATCCGCGTTCTGCCCGATCCGCCACGCCGCGAGGTCTGCGGCGTGCATGACGGGATCGAACCGGTCGGCGTGGAGGTCGACAACGTCGATCTCGTGACCGGTCGTGGTCAAACCGCGTTGGGCAGCT
>PMBM01000132.1 GCA_003153855.1 Propionibacteriaceae bacterium | reverse complement strand
CCGCTGCACCTTCTCCGCCGGGCTCCAGCACATGTTGTCCCTCAGGTAATCGTACCCGAACTCGTTGTTCGTGCCGTACGTGACGTCTGCCGCATAGGCCACCCGCCGCGACGGCGGGTCCATGTGGGCGAGGATCGCGCCGACGTCGAGGCCGAGGTAGTGGTGGATACGGCCCATCTGCTCCGACTGGAACTGGGCGAGGTAGTCGTTGACCGTGANNTTGCCCTCACCGGTCTTCATCTCCGCGATGTTGCACCAGTGGAGCGCCGCGCCACCCATGATCTGTACGTCGAAGTGGCGCTTGTCCAGCACGCGCGTCGACGCCTCACGCACCGTGGCGAACGCCTCCGGCATCAGCGAGTCGAGCGACTCGCCGTTGTCGAAGCGCTGCCGGAGGTCGGCGGTCTGGCCGCGCAGGTCCTCGTCGGACATCGACGTGTAGTCGCCCTCGATGGAATTCACCTGGCGAGCGACCGCCTGAAGCTTCTTGAGCTGACGGCCCTCGCCGATGTGCAGCATCCTGTCGAGCAAAGCCACCCGAAGTCCCACTTCCTCCCCGAAGGCTCCGGGGTCCTCGTACATGGTAGTGGCGGAGCCCGGGAACCCGGACCCCGCCGCAACCGGGTTCTCATGTGTCAGACGGCGGCGTCCACGTCCAGATGGATCACGCCGTAGTCGTACGCCTTGCGGCGGTAGACGACGCTGGGCTGGCTCGACTCCGCGTCGAGGTAGAGGAAGAAGTCGTGACCGACCAGCTCCATCTCGTCGAGCGCCTGGGCCAGCGTGAGCGGTGACGCCGTGAAGTTCTTCTCGCGTACAACGAGTGGTCCATCGCCGTGCACCTCGAGTCCGGCAACCGTTCGTACGTCGGACTCCTGCTCCTCCGGCTCGACAGGAGTCGCCTCCGCGGGCTTCAAAGTGGCCCCGCCGCGCAGGCCGCGGTGGGTCTTGCGCCGGTCGGACGCGCGAAGGAGCTGGGTCTTCAGCCGGTCGAGCGCGTGCTCGAAGGCCACCATCTTGTCGTCGGCGGCTGCTTCCGCCCGCACCACTGGCCCCTTGCCATTGAGCGTGATCTCCACGCGTACCGCTTGCTCAGGCTCTCGCTTGGCATCGGAACAGGTGACCATGACCTCGGCTCTGATGATGCGCTCTTTGAGCTTCTCCAGGCTGTTCAGCTTCTCGCTGACATGATCCCGGAACGCATCGGTGAGCTGGCAACGACGCGATGTAACGACTACATCCATGGTTCCTCCCCTATCTGGCGCCCGCTGAGCGAGCCTCGATGACGAGACACAAAAGGCACCCCCTGGGCCGCGTCGGGAAGACCCCGAGACGTACCGGCGGTGCCATAAATCGAGGCTAGTACGTAACCAGCGCCCTAGCCAGGATCACGGGGGTTTCGGAGAAAGTCCTCAGACGATCCACAGGTGCGAGCCTCGAACCGGATGCGACAAGTCGTTACACGAAGGGCCCATGGTGTGACACGGCCGTAACAGACAGCGCGAAGCGCCGTAACCGGGTGACCCGAGGATTCGGGACATGACACTTCTCGAGATCTCCAGTGGCGACACCGCCTGGGTCCTCGCCAGCGCTGCTCTAGTGCTGCTGATGACGCCCGGTCTCGCCATGTTCTACGGCGGCATGGTCCGCGCCAACAGCACGCTCAACATGATCATGATGAGCTTCGTCACGATGGGCACCGTCGGCGTCATGTGGGCCTTGTACGGCTACGGGATGTCCTTCGGGGACTCGGTCGGCGGTGCCGGAATCATCGGCAACCCGATCCCGCTGCTCGGTCTCCAAGGGGCGATGGGCGACGCGACTGCCGGGACTCTCCCGGCCATGGCGTTCGTCGCATTCCAGGCGGGCTTCGCCATCATCGCCGTCGCGCTGGTCTCCGGCGCCGTCGCTGATCGCATGACGTTCCCGGCCTGGATCCTGTTCACCATCCTGTGGGGGACGCTGGTCTACTTCCCGGCCGCCCACTGGGTCTTCGCCTTCGACGGCTTCGCCGCCGCCAAGGGTGGATGGATCGCCAACAAGATCGGCGTCATCGACTTCGCCGGTGGAACGGCCATTCACATCAACGCCGGTATCGCCGCCCTGATGATGGCCATCGTCCTCAAGCCCCGTATCGGCTTCGGCTCCAAGCCCATGCGTCCCCACAACATGACGCTCGTCATGCTCGGCGCTGGAATCCTGTGGTTCGGCTGGTTCGGCTTCAACGCCGGCTCCGCACTCGGCGCCAACGGCCTCGCGTCCCACGCGTGGGTCACCACGCTGGTCGCGACCTCCGCAGCCATGCTCGCGTGGCTCGGTACAGAGCGCATCCGTGACGGCCACTTCACCTCGCTGGGCGCCGCCTCGGGCGTCGTCGCGGGACTGGTCGCCATCACGCCCGCCTGTTCGTCGGTGACCCCGGTCGGGGCCATCATCGTCGGTGTCGTTGCAGGCGTCCTGTGCGCACTGGCAGTCGGCCTGAAGTTCAAGTTCGGCTACGACGACTCGCTCGATGTCGTCGGCGTCCACATGGTCGGTGGCCTCACGGGCACCCTCCTCATCGGCTTCCTGGCCAGCGGCGACGCCCCCGGAACCCACTTCACCGCGGCAGACGGAACGGTCACGATCGTCAAGGGCCTGTTCTACGGCGGTGACGCCTCACAGCTCGGCAAGCAGGCGATCGGTGCCTTCTCCGTCCTCGTCTACTCGGCCATCGTCACGCTGCTGATCGGCTTCTTCCTCAAGGCGGTCATGAAGATCCGTGTCGCTCCCCAGGCGGAGCTCGACGGCATCGACCTCGAGGAGCACGCTGAGGTCGCCTACGACCTCTCGAGCGTTCGTTACACCGCCTACCGTGTCAACCAGCGTCTCGTGATCCCGGCTTCCAAGCCGGAGGAGGTCAACGCATGAAGCTCGTCACAGCCATCGTCCAGCCGCACAAGCTAGCCGACGTCCAGCTCGCCCTCGCCTTGCATGGCGTCAGCGGGATGACCGTCAGTGAGTCCTCCGGCTACGCCCGGCAGCACGGCCACAGTGAGATCTACCGTGGCGAGGAGTTCACCATCGACTTCGTGCTGAAGGTGAAGGTCGAGATCCTCGTGACCGACGCCGGTGCCGACGAGGTCGTCACGGTCATCGCCGACTCAGCCCGTACGGGTGAGGTCGGTGACGGCAAGATCTGGGTCACGACTGTTGAAGAAGTGGTCCGCATCCGCACCGGCGAGAAGGGTGACGTCGCCGTCTAGGAAGCTGTCTCTAGGGATCGGCCGGTCCGGCAGTCGCCGGGCCGGCCGATCTTTGCGTTCCCTGGTCCCTCCGCAGAACGGTCGCGCTGATCGTCGCCGCCTGGCAGTCGATGACCCCCACCGCCATGAGGGCGCGGTGGGCTTCGACAAGCGTCGCTCCGGTGGTGCAGACGTCGTCGACGACGATCACCGGTCCCGCGAGGGGCCTTGCCGCCATGGCCCCCTGGAGGTTCGCCCATCGGGCGGCCGTGTCGAGCGAGGCCTGGTCGGCGAGGCGCCGTACGTGCGTCAGCGCGGAGACCACGAACACCCTGCGGCCGTCCCGCGAGAGCGAGCGGGCGGCGGCGTCGGCCAGCAGGTGCACGGAGTCGTACCCCCGCTGACGCACCGCGGACCGGCTCGACGGGACCGGTACGAGTGTCACCGGCCCGTCAGGCCTCCGGTGTTCGACCGCCTCGGCGAGCAGCGCCCCGAGCACCGACGTCGCCCCGCGGGCGTGACGCTCCTTGTGGGCCGCGACGAGCCGCCGGAGCCGACCTTCGTAGACCCTCGCAGCGCTGGCGACGGGGAAGCCCTCCAGACGCCGTACGACCGCGAATGCCGAGGTCTCCTCCAGGGCTGCACGGCAGGTCGTGCAGATCCCCCAGCCGGGCGTGCCACACCCCGGGCAGGTCGCCCCGAGCAGCAGGTCCGCCGCAGTGTCTAGCCAGTTCGTCACACCCCGACCATGTGCACCGGCACCCCTCGTGCGTCATCCGAGGCGCAGCCTGTGGACGAGCTCCGTGCCTGTGGACAGCGGCCCAGTCGCGGGGGGGTGTCGCGGTCGCCGGCGCGTTCGGCAGCGACACGGCAACCTCCATGGCGCACCGCGTCGCCGCGTGTTAGCCTCCCACCGATCGTGATCCATCGGCAGGAGGTGAGCCCCATGAACGCAGTATCCGCAGTGGGTGCTCCCTTGCAGCCCACGATCGTGCGACTGAGGTAGTCGCCACCGGGAGCGTCCGACAGACAACTCGCGAAAGGCGACTCCCATGAACACAACACCTTCTTCAGACCACCCGCACGTCGAGATCGCACGACCTGTACGCGCCACGGGTGAGCGAGCGCTCGTCCTCGGCGGTGGCGGATCGGCAGGCAACGCGTGGCTGATCGGCGTCGTCGCCGGCCTATACGACGCTGAGGTGGACGTGACCCAGGCCGAGCTGGTCATCGGTACGTCGGCCGGTTCGACGGCCGCGGTCCAGATCACCGGCGCGAGCCCGTCCCAGCTGCTTGCCGACATCGTCTCCGCTGTCCCCCAGCAGCCACCTGGTCCGATCGGATCGGACCGAGGCCGCGTTCCACCCGGCCCGTCGGTCGACCACATGCGCAGGACGGGCGAGATCATCGCGGCGGCCGACAGCCCGGCCGACATGCGCCGGAGAATGGGTGCTGGGGCGCTCGACCTCGACGCGAGGTCGGACGGCTCCTGGTCAACGCGGTGGCGGGCCACGACGGCGGCGCGGCTACCCAGCCAGCAGTGGCCGGACCGTACGGTGCTCATCCCAGCGGTCGACGCCCGTACCGGCGAACCGGTCGTGTTCGACCGCCACTGCGGAGTCGACCTGGTGGACGCCGTCGCCGCCAGCACGTCCAGTGGCCTGCCCTACAGCATCGGCGACAACCGCTACATCGACGGCGGCTACCGGCGCAACGAGAATGCCGATCTGGCAGCGGGGTACGGGCGGGTGCTGGTGCTGTCACCACTCGGCGGCAGAACGCGGCACCCGATGGCATGGGGCATGCAGCTCGCCGCGCAGGTCGACGAGCTCCGCGCCGGCGGCAGCAGGGTAGAGACGATCCTGCCGGACAGCAGCTCGCTGGAGGCGTTCGGCAGCAACCTGATGGACCCGTCGACGCGTACGCCCGCCGGTCGGGCCGGTTACGACCAAGGCCAAGCGCTCGCCGAGTGGCTCACCGAATTCTGGAGCTGACGCGCAGCTGCCATCGCGAATCGGATCACCCGGGGTACGAGGGAGAGGTCAGCTTTCCGGGGAGACGGTTCCAGCGGAAGCTGTCCTGGTACAGCCAGACGGCGCCCGTCGAGTCGCCGACCGCCTTGCGCGACCCGCGAGCCGACACGGCCAGCGAGGTGGCGGACCACGTGTCGGATCGGCCGTCGTCGTGGAGCACGACCCCGTCGATGTCGACCTCCACGACGTCCGCGGGGCGCCCGACGCCGGCGAGCACCGTGAGCGAGGTGGTGGAGCTCCATCCCACGTCGACCGCGCCGACGAGGGGGGTCGACTCCTGGAGCAGCGGTACGGATCGCCAGCCGTTCACCACAAAGGTGGCACCGTGCTCGATACGGAGCAGACCTACCTCGCGTGTCCCGTTGATCTGCGTGACCAGAGCGATGCGCTGGCCGTCCGGCGAGATCCTGAACGCGAGCACCGTGCGACCGACCAGACCCGGAGCCTGGACCTGTACGGCCTTCTCGCCGTCGATCCGCCAGACCTCACCGGACGTCGTCATCGTCCACAGCCCGCCGTCCCGGCTGAACTGGGGCCGGAGCAGCCCCTCGCGCGTGAGCACCGACTTCGTGCCCTGCCCGTCGACCGTCCCCCGGATGATCTGGGACCCGACCAGCAGGGCGGCAGCCACGCCATCGGTTCCGACAGCCGCAGCGGTCGCCTCCCAGACCTGGGTGCCGAAGTCGCCGCCGACGACATGAGCCGTGCCGCCGAAAGTGTCCGGGGCGCGGACCAGGTGGCCGTCGGCCATCGCGAAGAGCTGGCTGGTCAGCGTGGTCAGCGGGTCGTACCGGTCGGCCATCGACAGCGGGATCGACCCGTCGGCGCGTTGCTCTGCGATGTCCACGGCAGCCCCCTGAGCGGTGAGCCGGAACCCGGTCACGTCCGGCAGCTGCCGGAGGAGCCCTGCGATCTGGGCGCACATCAGCGACCTGTCGGCGGAGTTCGCCGGCACCTCCGAGAACGGGACGGTGATCTCACCCGAGTCGGCGATGCTTCCGCCGATGGTCGCCGACGACGGCACGGCGGTCACCACGGACGGGGCCAACCACACCGACGGACCCGACAGCAGCATCCTCATCACCGTGGAGGGCGTCCGGTTGCCCCTCGCTACGTACCGGGCATCCGGTACGAGGGTGGAGCGGCTGCTGTCGAGGAAGAAGACGTCGTGACGTACGAAGCCGGAGGCGAAGAGATAGCGGGAGATGAGGATGCCCGACTGGGGGTTGCTGATGCGCCACTCGCCGTTCTCCTTGGACAGGCCGAAGTCGTGGCTCCACATGCCGTCCCCGGCGGCGTCGAAGGCTCCGTCGGAACCGACCGTCCCGACCAGCGGGACCTCCATCGTGACCTTGTCTGCGGTGACCGTCGGCTCCGTACCGTCCGCGTACACGATGACGCCCGCCTCGGGCTTCCACGTCGTCTTGGCGGCTGTCGTGAGGTACTGCCGCGCCAGCGGGTAGCCAGGCTGGTACGTCGCCATCGCATGGAGGAAGCCGTCGATGATCAGTGATGGGCTGGCCCCGGCGGTGGGCGGGTCCGGATCGATCGCCGCGCCACCCAGGTCGGACGCCTGGGACCGCCGTGGCTCGCTGACGACGGAACCGGTCGTGGGCAGCGTCGCGCACCCCGCGGGCACGCCGAGTACGAGCAGCAGGCTGAGCGCCGTACGCCTCCTCATCACTTCTCGGCCCTCCCGATCGACTTGGCCACCGGGCGGCGTCGCGGCAGGTCCCGCGGCACCAGGGGCAGCGGCGAGGAGGCGATGGGCGTCCCATGGTGGCGCGGGATGGTGACCCGGAACTGCGCGCCCCGCATCGGTCTTCCCCAGGCTGCGAGGTTGCCGCCGTGGAGGCGCACGTCCTCCATAGCGATCGCCAGACCGAGCCCGGTGCCGCCGAGGCTGCGTGCCCGCGCACGATCGGCTCGCCAGAACCGCTCGAAGACGTTGTGGCTGTCGTTCGCATCGAAGCCCACGCCGTGGTCGCGCACCGTCACGGCGACGGCCGTCTGGTTCTGGGCGACCTCGATCTCGACCGGTCGCCCCTCCCCGTGCTCGATGGCGTTCGTCAGGAGGTTCCGCAGCACACGGCCGAGGCGGCGCTGGTCGAAGTCAGCGCCACAGCTGGTCTCCGGAAGCCGAAGGTCCAGCTCGACGCCACGGGTCGCCGCCAGCGTCCGCAAGGCGTCCACCTCGGTCCGTACCAGCTCGCTGAGATCCTGCTCGTCCAGCGTCAGCTCCGCGGCTCCGGCGTCGAAGCGCGAGATCTCCAAGAGGTCCGCGAGCAACGCCTCGAAGCGGTCCAGCTCGCGGCGCATCAGCACAGCAGAGCGGTTCTCCAACGCGGGGAACGTGTCGTGGGCGTCGTAGATGACGTCCGCCGCCAGCCGTACGGTCGTCAGCGGGGTCCGGAGCTCGTGCGAGACGTCCGCCACGAACCGCTGCTGGAGCCGGGACAGCTCCTCGAGCTGCCTGATCCGGTGCTGCAGCTCGGACGCCATGTAGTTCATGGAGACGGCGAGACGCGCCAGGTCGTCCGTACCGCGCACAGGCATCCGGTCAGCCAGCTGACCCGACGCGAGCCGTTCCGCTGCCTGTCGCGCCGACCGGACCGGTGTGATCACGGCACGCGACACCCAGTAGGCGATGATGATCATGCCGAGCGCGACCACGAGGCCCGTACTGATCAGGGCCTGCTGCACGACGCGCAGGGTCGACTGCTCCTGTGACATGGGGAAGACGAAGTACACCGGGTAGCGGTTCGCGCCCGAGGTGCCGACCACAGCACCCACGACGATGCCGGGAACCGACTCGGAACCGTCGTTGTAGCGCACCTGCGTGGAGGTCCAGTACAGCTGCGAGTCGCTCGCGTTGACCGAGTCCTCCACCGTCTGGCGAAGCGACGCCGACACGGTCGACCGGTCCAGCCGCGGAGTGCGGATGTCCGAGGTGGGCAGCGAGACCAGCACCTGGTACTGACCGCCGACCGCGCCCCTGTCGATGGCGGCCAGCGCGACCCGGGTGATCGTCTCCGTCGTGCTCGCCTGCCCGGTCGAGTCGCGCAGCGAGCTCTCGATGATGTCCAGGGCAGTCGACGCCTCGGCGAGGGACGAGGCCACCTTGCCCTTCTCGATGCCGCCCGCCGCCTGCTGCTGCAGCAACCAGCCACCGAAGATCAGGACGAGGAGGGTGCCGATCAGCGTCGTGCCGACGACGCGCAGCGGGAGCGAGCCCCACCATGCCCGGATCGGTGCACGCAGCAGCCGACGGGCCTGGTTCACGGGCCTACTTGATTCCTGTGACGCCACCGGCCTTGTACCCGATCCCTCGAACCGTCAGTACGAGCTCCGGTCGCTCCGGGTCCTCCTCGATCTTCGACCGCAAGCGCTGGATGTGCACATTCACGAGCCGGGTGTCGGCCGCGTGGCGGTAGCCCCAGACCTGCTCGAGCAGCTTCTCCCGCGTGAAGACCTGGTGCGGTCGCCGGGCGAGCGCCAGGAGGAGGTCGAACTCCAGAGGCGTGAGGGCGATGGGATCGCTCCCCCGCTTCACCTCGTGCGCGGACACGTCGATGGTCACGTCGCCCACGCGGATCATGTCGGTGTCCGACTCGGCCGGCGGCCGGCGCAGTCTCGTCCACACCCGGGCGACGAGCTCCCGAGGCTTGAACGGCTTCGGGATGTAGTCGTCGGCCCCGGCTTCGAGCCCGTCGACGACGTCGCCGGTGTCGGACTTGGCGGTGAGCATGACGATCGGCACGCCGGAGTCGGCCCGGATGCGCCGGCACACGGCGACACCGTCGAGTCCCGGCAGCATGAGGTCGAGGAGTACGAGGTCGAACTGCGCTGACCTGAACACGTCGAGCGCCGCATCGCCCGACGCGCACCACGTCGTCTCGAAGCCTTCTTGCCGCAGCACGAGCTGCAGCATCTCGGCCAACGACGCATCGTCGTCGATGATGAGGATCCTGCGCCCATTCGGAGTCTCGCTCACGACTCACCCCCTGGACCGATCGTAGCCTGGTCGGTCCACTCCGCATCGGGCCCCGTCGACGGCGGGTCGCGACGGATCAGGCGTTGCCCGTCGATGGCGACTGGTAGGTCGGCACCGTGGACGTCGTGCCATAGTCCGTGATCGGCCCAGGCGCGAGGGTGGTCTGTGGCGCCGCATCGTCGACGCTCACACCCTCGGAGGTCCCCCGGTCCGTGATCGGAGCGGCGCTCCCGACGGTCCCCACGCCGGACGGCGTGGTGTACTTCGGGTCCGTACCGGTCGACAGCTTCGACGTGTCCGTGGCCTTCGTCGCCTTCGGCCACGTGTCGCCCGTGAGCACGGTCGCGTTCTTCACCGCCGACGAGGTCATCTGCTGGATGTGGGCGTCGAGCACGGGCCGCCACGTGCCGCTGCCGGTCATGAGGCTGTTCGTGAACCAGTCGACGCACTGGCCCAACGTGCTGGCGGCCCACGCGCACCGCTGGAAGTAGTGGTCACCGGTCTCGGTTCCCGCATAGCCCTGGATCTGCTGGGCTGCTCCGGAGGCCATCGTCACGAAGCTCAGGAACACGCCCTGCTGGAGCTGCGCCGGCGTCTCGACGCCCGCGCCGGCGACGGAGACGTACTGGGAGAACTCGCTGAGCGCGCTCAGCTGTACGGGGAGCTGCTTCATGTAGTCGTCGGCACCGGCGCCGGTCCAGTGGTCCTGCCTCGCCCGGGTCTGGATGTCCGTCGTGATCGGGGTGATCTTCTGCCCGACGACGACCCAGATGTCCGTGTACGTCTGGTGGAGCCGGGGGCCGACGTTCTCGTGAGGACGCAGGGAGGTCTGGTAGCCGTCCTGGAGGGAGTTGAACTTCGCCCACATGTCGTCGATGATCGCCTGGCCCTGCGCGAGGAACTTCTTCTTGGCGTCGTCCTGGCAAGCGCCGTCGTACGTGTCGTCGGCCTTCTGGGCGCCCTTCTTCCCCTGCTCGTTGTCGGCGTCCTCGCATGCCTTGCAGGCGGCCTTGATCGCCGTGATGGCCTTGACGGCGTCCGGGTCGAGGCTCTGCATCGCGGGCGAGCTCACGGGCGTCTGTGTGGTGGTCGTCATGTCGACTCTCCTACTCCGGCCTGCTCGAGCCGGTGTGCGCGGCGGTTGCCGTGTTGGTGGCCTCGGTGTCGGAGTAGCCGCCGGAGGCAGACTGCAGCGCCTCGCTGATCGCGGAGAACTCCGTCCCCGCCTCGGTCGACCATTTCTTGAGCCGTGTCAGGAGGTCGTTGTACGACGGGAACGCATCCTTCATCATCCCGAAGTCGACCGACGACGGGGACTGNNCCGCCGCTCGGCATCCCCCCGCCGAGGCCGCCCGCGCTCGGAGCCTTGATGCCGCTCGCGGACGGGGTGGGGGTGCTGGGCATCTTGATCGGTGACGTCGAGCCGCCCGGGCTCGTGGTCGGGATCGTCGGCGTGGGGATCGTCGGCGTCGGTGTGGTCGGAACCGTCGGCAGCGTGATGCCGCCGGTCGTGGAACCGGGATCGGTGCCCGGCAGGTTCGTGGGGTCGGTGAGTCCGGCCGCACCGGTGCCGAACGACGGCGAGCCCCAGGACGACCCGGACAGGCCACCGGCCCCACCCCCGGTGCCCAGGCCGCTCAAGCCGCTCAGGCCCCCTCCAGCCCCGCCAACCCCGGCCAGTGCGTCAGTGCCGAGGCCCGAACCGCCGCCGAAGCCCGTTCCTCCGATGCCGCCGACGCCCGCACCGGTCGTACCGCTGAAGCCCGAGGCGCCACCCGTACCGGCCGATGCCGCGGACGTGCCCTTGAGCGCGCCGCTCCCGGCTGTGCCAGCAGCCGTCGAGCTCCCCGCCGAGGACCCGGAGCCGGCGCCTGCGCCCCCCATCGGCATCATCATCGGGCCGCCCGCGCCGCCCTTCTTCTGGCCCGCTCCCTCCTCGTGGGGGTTGACGAGAGCCTCGTAGATGTCGAGGTCACCGATCCGGTCGTCGGTGTCGTAGCTGTGGCCGACCACACCGGACTCCTGGACCCGTTCCTCGTGCGTGGACTCACTCATCGTGATCCTCCCTGCGGGGTCGGTGGCGTCCCGAGCAACGCCATGGACTGGTTCTGGAGCCGCGCAAAGGCATCCGCAAGACGTTGGCGGTCACCCGGCTCGAACACGGGCGGTACGAACCGTGCGTAAGCGGCACGATGCGCCTCGAGCACCGCATCGCAGACCTCGGCGACCCTGGCCTGGCGGAGCCACGGCTCCGCGAACGCCACCTTCTCCGTACGGCCGTGGATGGAGAGCCTGACGGCCACCATCTGGTTGGTGCTGAACGCCTCGACCGTGGCGCCGACCCAGCGGTTGGGGGTCACCTGGTCGGGCGGAAGCTGGTCGAGTGCCTCAGCCTGGTGCGCCAGCCGCCTGGTCTCGGCGAGGATCGCGTCCAGGGAGTCCCAGCTCAAGGCGTCCGTCGGCACGCGCTCCGCTGCGACGGGGCTGCCGGGCGGCGTAGAGGATCCGAGTGCGGCGTTGGCGAGCAGGAACGATTCGTCGAACATGCTCGAGAGGCTCGTACCCCTGGCACGTTCCCGCCACCTGTTCGAGATCCTGACCTTCGTCAGACGCCTGTCGTCGTCGACCCAGATCCGTACGGACAGGGAGCTGTCCGGGTAGCCCTGGTCCGGGGTCCACTCCTCCCCGGCGCCGGTCGGGACCAGCAGGTCGTCGGAGCCGGTGCCGTCCAGGTCGTCACCCGTCGTGGCGAAGTCATCGGTGGGCCCGTCGCCCGCCGACTCGTCGGTCCACATGCTCATTCGGAGCCACCCCTGTCCACGTTCGTCAGTCTGACACGCGCACGGGTCAGGTCAGTTGCGGTTGAGATCGCCCGGCCACGTCGCGTACATCGCCATGTCGCCACCCTGGCGACGAAGGACGCGCTGCCACAGGTCTGCGTACGAGGGGCCGAAGATGTCGTCGTACTGGGCCGCGATCACGTGCCACGCGCCACGCATCAGCTCGCCGTCGAGCTGTCCCGGCTCCCAGCCCGCGTAGCCGGCGTAGATCCGCAGATCCTCGAAGGCGCCCTGGGTGATCTCGACCGGCGTGTCCAGGTGAAGGAGGCCGACGTGGTGGAACAGGCCTCGCCAGCCGGCCGGCTCCATCTCGACGTCGAGCAGGCTCGCGAGGCAGATCGCGCCGTTCGGCGACACGGGACCGCCGACGAACAGCTTCTTCGGCTCGCTCACTTCGTCGGCCCACTGGGGCAGTACGTCCTCGAGCGTGAGGTCGGAGACCTTGTTGAGGATGACGCCGAGGGAGCCGGACTCGTCATGATCCAGCAGCAGCACGACGGTCTGGTCGAAGACACCATCGGTGAGGGCGACGCTCGCGATCAGGAGGTCGCCGGCCCTGGGTCGCACCATCGGCTCCACAGCAGGCATCCTCTCACGGTCCACGGACCGCCCGAACCCCGCGACACCCCCCGGGTGCATACTGAAATCGGATGCCATCGGGCATCCTTCAACCGGAGGTCCTCGTGCCGTTCCCCGCGCCCTTGCTTGTTCTCGGGCTGATTGTTCTTCTCATTGTTGTGGTCTTTGTCCTCCGGTCGTTCCGATTCATCGGCGCGGCTGAAGTCGGCCTGGTCAACAAACGCGCAGGCCGAAAACTTACCGGCGACCAGGCAATCGCATTCGACGGAGAGGCTGGATATCAGGCCGAGCTCCTCATGCCCGGTCTGCGGTTCAAGCTGTGGCCCGTCTACTCCGTGACCAAGCACCCCTGGGTCCGGGTCTCGCCCGGCGAGATCGGTGTCGTGATCTCCCAGCTCGGAGCTCCGCTGCCCATCGGTGCCAAGAGCGCCGAATACAAGCCGGTCTTCGCGAACTTCACCGACCTCGACACGTTCCTGGCCCAGGGCGGCCAGAAGGGCGTACAGCGCCCCGTGCTGCCGCCGGGCTCGCTGCTCCCCCTCCATCCGTTGGCGTTCCTCGTCCTGACCGCGAGCCGGATCTACGGCGTGCCGACGTCGAGCGGTGGGCGCCAGCAGGTCCCCACCAGCGACACCTTCGGACTCAGCCCCGACGAGCTCCGCGTCACGTTCGTACAGCCGCAAGCGGGCCAGGACGTCGTCGCCGTGGTCACCACCCTCGAGGGCTACGCTCCCGACGGCGGCGACATCGCCAGCCGGCTCGGAGGCTTCTCCGACATCACGGAGCTCGAGGCCGCGGGCGCGGCGGACGCCGAAAAGATCGAGGCGATCCTGTCGAGCAAGAACGGGCTCCACAACAACTACCAGGACTACCAGGCGTTCCTCGACCACGGCGGACGCATCGGCCTCCAGCACGACCCGCTCCTCTACGGCTCGTACCTTCTCAACCCCTTCCTCGTGAGCGTCGAGCTCGTGCCGATGCTGGTCGTCCGCCAGGGCGAGGTCGCCGTCGTCAAGGCGTACGTCGGTCTGCCCACGGTCGACACGTCGGGCGAGGAGTTCAAGTTCGGCTCGATCGTGCGCCCCGGCCACCGAGGCATCTGGAACGAGCCGCTCCGTACGGGCAAGTACGCGATCAACCCCCGGTTGTACGCGGCCGAGCTCGTGCCGACCTCGATCCTCACCCTGAACTGGGCCAACGAGACGTCCTCGGCGCACAACCTGGACGCGGCGCTGAGCCCGATCGACGGCAAGTCCCGCGAAGGGTTCGTCTTCGGGATCGACCTCCAGGTGCAGATCCACGTGCCCGACTCCNNTGCCGGCCGTGCAGTTCATCGAGACGCGTGACGTCGTCCAGACGCGGGCCCAGGAGTACATCACCGGCTATCTCTCGAAGTACGACGTCGAGACCAGGGGCGTGTACGTCCAGGACGTCATCTTCCCGCCGGAGCTGGTGGTCGTGCTGACCGAGCGCGAGATCGCGAA
>PMBM01000032.1:20699-32682 GCA_003153855.1 Propionibacteriaceae bacterium | reverse complement strand
CAGGCGACCATCGACCTCATCGCCATCACGGACGGCATCCAGCTGCAGTGGCTCCTGCGGCCCAACGTCAACCAGATGGGCGAGAGCGTACGACGCTATCTCGAGTCCGTCACGACCTTGGAGTTCTGACCGTGACACGCATCTCTTTCACCGACGGCTGGTCGTTCCGCGAGCCGCAGGGGCCGTTCGCAGCGATGCAGGGAGCGGTTGTCCCGCCTACTCCCGTACGCCTCCCGCACGACGCCATGCGCGACGCCGAGCGACGCACGGACGTCCCGTCGAAGGGTGCGTCCGCCTACTACCCGCCGGTCGACGTCACGTACCTCAAGACGTTCGACGCGCCGGACTCGTGGGCCGACAAGCTCCTCTGGATCGAGATCCAGGGCGCGTACGCCCACGCGACGGTCTTCGTGAACGGCGACTTCGCNNCTCGTCGACATCGTCCCCGACGGCGTACGGATCACGACGATCCGTGTCGAGGACGACCAAGCGGTCGTCGAAGTGGCGACCGATGTGCGCAACGCCAGCCACGCGACAGCGACCCGCACGGTCACCGCGGTCGTGCTCGATGCCGACGGCGCCGAGGTCGAAGGCGACATCACCCCCATGACGCTCACGCCCGGGCAGACCGCGACCGTGAGGCAGCGGCTGTACGTACCCGCGCCGGCGCTGTGGTCGCCGGACCACCCGACGCTCTACACGGCGCACGTCGATCTCGGCGCCGAGCCGGTGGTCGAGCACTTCGGCATCCGTACCATCACCGTCGACCCGCGCAAGGGTCTCCGGATCAACGGCGAGCCGGTCCTGATGCGCGGCGCCTGCATCCACCACGACAACGGCCCGCTGGGGGCTGCCGCGATCGGCCGCGCCGAGGAGCGCCGCATCGAGCTGCTGAAGGCCTCGGGCTTCAACGCCATCCGCAGCGCCCACAACCCCGTGTCCGTCGCGATGCTCGACGCCTGCGACCGGCTCGGCATGCTTGTCATGGACGAGCTGACGGACATGTGGGTGCGTGGGAAGAGCGTCCACGACTACGCCCTCGACTTCCCGCAGTGGTGGGCGCAGGACGTGAAGTCCCTTGTCACCAAGGACTACAACCACCCGAGCGTCGTCATGTACTCGCTGGGCAACGAGATCGCCGAGGTCGGTACAGCGCACGGCTCCGTCCTGGCCAGGGCGATGGCCGAGACCGTACGGAGCCTCGACGCCACCCGGCTCGTCACCAACGGCGTCAACGTGGCGCTCGCCGTGATGGACGAGATCGCCGCGGCCATGCAGGAGAACCCGGTCGGCTTGAACGAGACCCTCGCTGCCGACATGGGCCAGACGATGAACCTCATGGCGATGAGTGAGTCCGCCTCCCGCCGTACGGCAGAGTCCCATTCCGTCCTCGACGTCGTCGGGCTCAACTACGCCGAAGGCCGGTACGACCTCGACCGCGACCTCTTCCTCCACCGCGTCATCGTGGGGTCCGAGACGTTCGGCTCTCAGATCGGACGGCTGTGGCCGATGGTCGTCTCGAGCCCCAACGTCATCGGCGACTTCACGTGGACCGGCTGGGACTACCTCGGCGAGGTGGGGATCGGCGCGACCTCGTACGCCGAGGATCCCGACGCTGCGCCGGGCCTCGAACGCGAGTTTCCCTACCTCACCGCCTGGTGTGCCGACCTCGACATCACCGGGTTCCGGCGCCCGATCTCCTACTACCGCGAGATCGTGTTCGGCTTGCGCGCCGAGCCGTACATCGCGGTCCAGCGGCCCGAGCACCACGACCACACGATCACGATGCACTCCCCGTGGGCCTGGAGCGACTCGGTCTCCTCGTGGACCTGGCCCGGGTTCGAGGGGAAGCCGGTCACCGTTGAGGTCTACGCCGACGGTGACTCCGTGGCACTCCTGCTCGACGGTTCCGAGGTGGCACGCGCCGATGTCGGCGGGACGACGCCGAACCTCGCGGTCTTCGAGACCGCCTACATCCCTGGGGTCCTCACCGCGGTGGCATACCGCGACGGCGTCGAGACCGTACGCACCACGCTGCGTACGGTCTCGCTCGACGCCCTGACACTCACCGCGACCCCCGACCGGGTGACGATCCACGACGACGACNNCCTGGCCGGCATGTGCAGCGCCAACCCCAAGACCGCCGAGCGGTTCGCCGATGCGACGTGGCGGACGTTCGACGGGCGCGCCCTCGCAGTCGTACGGCCCACTGGCGTCGGGCGTGCCACAGTGACGTGTACGGCTGAAGGACTCGCTCCGGTCGTCCTCGACCTGGAGGTCGTCCATGCCTGATGCCACCGCACCCTGGACAACGGTCGGCGGCCCCCGCGTCAGGGTCGTCAGCGACAACGACTACTCGGGAGACCCCGACGGGCTGGTCCAGCTGGCTCACCACGCGCTGTCGACGTCCGTCGATCTCCGCTGCGTCATCGGGTCCCATCTGCGAACTGGCGACGGCTTCGACCCGAGCGACACGACCGCCGACAACGCCGCCGCCAAAGCCCTCACTGTGCTGGAGCTTGCTGGTCGTACGGACGTTCGCGTCGTCGCCGGCAGCAACGTCGGCCTCACGGACCGGCACACGCCCATCGACTCGGCCGCCGTGCGCGAGATCCTCGCCGAGGCCCATGCCGAAAGCCCACTGCCCTTGTACGTGACCTGCGGTGCCGGGCTCACCGAGATCGCGAGTGCGTGGCTCATGGACCCCACGATCTCGTCGAAGCTCACGGTGGTGTGGATCGGCGGTGCGGAGTACCCCGGCGTCGAGGGGCCTCCCGGACCGAACGTCGGCGAGTACAACACGATGATCGACCCACTGGCCGCACAGGTCGTCCTCACAGACTCCGACCTCGTCGTCTGGCAGGTGCCCCGGAGCACCTACCGCGAGGCCCTTGCCTCGTTCTCCGAGATGCAGTCCTGGCGGGCCACCCCCGTCGGCAGCTACCTCGTCGACACCCTCGAGTCCGTCGCCGACATGACCCAGAGGTTCGGCCTGAACCTCGGCGAGACGTACGTCATCGGCGACTCACCGCTCGTCCTGCTCACTGCTCTGCAGTCGAGCTTCGAGGCCTGGCCGTCCTCGTCGAAGTCCCAGCTGCTGCCGGCACCCGTGCTCGACGACACCGGCGCCTACACCGGGAATGTGCTCTCCGACCGTACGATCCGGGTCTGGCACAACCTCGACATGCGCCTTCTGATGGCCGATCTCCACGCGAAACTGACCTTGGCGCAGCGTTAGCGAAGGCTTTACCTGAGAAATTCTCAGGCAATGTCAGGATGTCCGCATGGACACTCTGCTCGACGCTCGTCGGAGTCAGCCCAGCCCATCCGCCGAGGCCGAACCGCGGCACGCCTCCATGACAGAACTGCCATTAACGCGGCTCCCCAGAGCACGGATCCCTACCCTCGTTGACGTGTCAATTACCACGCGGGGCCACGCCATGCCCAACCAGGGCCTGTCGTCCGCTGCTGCGCGAAACCCGGACGTCCGGGTGTCTGCGCGGTCCGTGCAGCGCTTGCACCGGATGCAGACCTCGATGCGGAACGTCCAGCGCGACCTCCTGACGGTGGCCGGCTGGGGTTCCGTGGCAGCGGCGCTCGGGTTGTGGGTGGCCGACGGCGGCGTGCAGACGGCGATCACGTCCGGCGCGAAGATGCTGGTCGCGGCGGGAATCGTCACGGGCCTCGTGGCGACCGACCTCATGGTCGTCATGCTCGTGCTGGCGGCGCGCATCCCGTTCGTCGACCGTGCGATCGGCCACGACCGTGCGATCGCGCTCCACACCAAGCTCGGCAAGTGGGTCCTGTACGGCCTGCTCCTCCACGCGACCTTCCTGGTCTTCGGCTACGCCGCCCAGTACTCGACCGGCATCTTCGACGAGATCGCCTCGCTGCTCGGGATCTCCGACCTGCTGCTGAGCCTCATCGGGCTCGCGACCCTGTCGGTCGTCGCGATCACGTCGATCATGGCGGTGAAGCGCAGCCTGCCGTACGAGGTGTGGCACGTCATCCACCTCACGACGTACGCAGCCATCGGCCTCTCGCTGCCGCACCAGTTCTCGGTGTCGGGTCTGTTCGCCGTGGGCACCTGGGAGCGCTGGTACTGGCTCGCGCTGTTCACCATCGTCGCGCTCGGGCTGCTGTCCTTCCGCTTCATCTACCCCCTCATCACGTCCTTCGAGCACCACCTCGTGGTGAGCCGGGTCGTGCTGGAGGACGCCGACGTCGTCTCCATCGAGATGAGCGGGCGAGGCCTCGACCGGCTTGGGGCCGAGGCCGGCCAGTTCATGTCGTGGCGGTTCCTCGGCAAGGGCCTGTGGTGGCACCAGCACCCGTTCTCGCTGTCCGCGGAGCCCACCGACGACACGCTGCGGATCACGATACGGGCGCTGGGGCGAGGCACGTCGAAGCTGCTGGCCGTACGACCCGGCACGCGCGTGGCGGTCGAAGGTCCGTACGGGATCTTCACCGACGCGTCACGGTCGCAGCTCGGCGTCACCCTGGTCGGCATCGGCATCGGCATCGCGCCGATCCGGTCGCTGCTCGAGGCGACCACCGTCGTCCCGGGTCTCGCGACCGTGATCCTGCGGGCCCACTCTCCCGAACAGCTGTACCTGGTGGACGAGATCGACGTCCTGTGCCGCGCGAAGGGGGTGCGACTGCTGGCGGTCGTCGGGCCGCGCAACGAGCTGTCCGAAGTCCCCACCTGGTTGCCCGCGCAGTACGGCACCTTGGGCATCCAGGACCTCGTGCCCTATATCGCCGAGAGCGATCTGTACGTGTGCGGCCCGCAGAGGATCTCTGATCTGGTTATCGAGGATGCGCTGGCGGCTGGTACGCCGAAGGGCGCGATCCACAACGAAAGGTTCTCCTGGTGAGTGCACGAGGCAGAGTGGCTGCTGTTGCCACATCCGCAGGCATCCTGGCGGCGGCATGGTCCGCAGCGACGATGGGCGGCGCGACCATCACGGGCGGCGTCGCGGCCGTCGCGGCCGACCCGACGTCACTGACGTCCGGTGATCCTTCAGCGGTCGCGGTAGCGACCGACCCGAGCGTCACGCCTACGACGGCGGAGGAGTCGGCTGCCGCCACGGCCTCGGCGTCTGCGGCGGCATCGAGTGCTGCGGCCAGCAAGGCGGGCACGACAGCCGCGGCCACGACAGCCGCGGCCACGAAAGCAGGCACCTCTGCTGCAGCCGCGACGACGGCTGCCAAGGTGACAACGACGGCGGCGACGACGGCAAAGGCAACCACCGCCGCGCCGGCAACGACTTCTGCGGCCGCCTCCGGATTCAAGAACGGTACGTTCGCCGGTCCGACCGTGAGCCACCAGTACGGAACCGTGGCGGTCTCGATCACGGTGTCCGGCGGCAAGATCACGGCCGTCACCGCGACCACGACGAGCACCAGCTCCCAGTCGACGTCGATCACGAGCAACGCCGTGCCGACGCTCAAGTCCCGCGTCATCTCCGCGCAGTCAGGCAGCATCTCGACGGTGAGCGGCGCGACCTTCACGAGCAAGGCGTTCATCACGAGCGTCCAGGCAGCGGTCACCGCGGCGAAGGCCTGATCCCGCGGTTCCCCGCGCTCGTACGTCCGGCGCTCTAGGGTGAGCGACATGCCCCCGCCCTTCGTGTTCGAGACGATGGGAACAGTCGTCACGCTCGTAACGGTCGCTCCGCTGGATGACGCCACGAGTGATGCCGTCCGGGCCGCGTTCCAGGCGCTGGACGACAGGTTCTCCCTGTACAAGCCGGAGTCCGAGGCATCCCTGGTCGGCCACGCGCGGATGGGCCTGAAGTCGGCGAGCGCCGAGTACCAGGAGGTGTACTGGGCGGCGATCGCCTGGTCGGAGGCCACCGATCGCGCGTTCACCCCGCACCGCCCGGACGGTGTCGTCGACCTGTCCGGCGTCGTGAAGGCGCGCGGGATCCAGGCGGCGGGCGACGTCCTCTCCCGTCACGGTCATGCGGACTGGTGCCTGAACGCCGGAGGAGACGTCCTGGTCGCCGGGGTTCAGGAGACGGGCGAGCCGTGGATCGTCGGCATCGTCGACCCGGACGACCGGACGGCGCTGTGGACCCAGTTCGCGACCAGGCCGGGCCGGTTGGCCGTCGCGACGTCGGGCATCCAGGAGCGCGGAGAGCACGTCTGGCGCATGGCGGCCGACGACACGTTCACCCAGGTCACCGTCGCAGCGGCCGACATCGAGACCGCCGACGTCCTCGCGACCGCCATCCTCGCCGGCGGCGTCACGACGCTTCAGCTGGCGCAGGGGAAGTACGACATCGACGTACTGGCCTCGGCCCACGACGGCCGCGTCTGGGCCTCGCCGGTGTTCACCGACTAGCGGACCGGATCAGCGAAGTTGTCGGGGTTGTGGGCGCGAGGTCGTGCGCCGTGGATGGCCAAAGCGAAGTTGTTCGGGTTATGAGGCCCGGAATCGGCTCCATAACCCGAACAACTTCGCAGGCGCCGCGCTGTGCGCAGATCGAGCGCCGCATAACCCGAAGAACTTCGGTCGGCCACCCGATGGGTCAGGCGCCCAGGTCGGTCAGCACCTTCGAGAGGTCTGCGAACGTACCCAGCTTCGCGTCACCCGCGCCCTGGTCGGCGGCGTCGCCGATCGAGACCGTGTACATCCCGGCGGCCTCACCCGCGTCGATGCCCGCGACCGCGTCCTCGACGACGACGCACTTCGCGGGGTCGATGCCCAAGTACTCGGCAGCCTTGAGGAAGACCTCCGGATCGGGCTTCGAGCGCGAGATGTTCGTACCGTCGGAGATCGCATCGAAGTAGCCGCCGAGCCCGATGCGCTCGAGGATGTACTTCGCGTTCTTGCTCGACGACCCGATAGCCAGCCTCAGCCCACGAGCCCGCAGGTCGTCCAGCGTCGTCCGTACCGAGGGGTCGAGATCCGCAGGCGACATGTCGCCGAGCATCACGCGGTAGCGGTCGTTCTTGATCGTCGCCAGCTCCAGCTTGCGGTCGTCGGAGAGCGGCTCACCCTCGTACGGCTCGAGCATGATCTCCAAGCTCTCCATCCGGCTGACGCCGCGGAGCCGGTTGTTCACCGTCTCGTCGAACGGAACGCCGAGGTCGTCGGCGACGCTCTTCCAGCCGAGGTAGTGGTAGTGGTCCGTGTGGCAGATGACGCCGTCGAGGTCGAAGACGACCGCCTCGTACGGTCCTGACCCGGTCACAGGTGGGTGTCCCAACGGCCACAGAACGCGTCGACCGGGCTCGTGCCCTTGAACTCCGAGCGCCCCAGGAGCTTCTCCACGACGGCGTCCAGCACGTTGTCGTTGGAGTTGTACGCGTTGATGAATGTCTTGACGCGGGGGATGTCGATGAGGTGGTACGGGTTCTCGAGGGAGATGAAGACGGTGGGGATCGACGCCAGGTAGTGCGGGCAGTTCGCGCCCATGGGCTGCGCCCACTCGATGCGTACGGAGGTCTGGTTGCTCTTCGTCGAGAGGTTCGCCACATACACGATCGCGTCGTACACGCCGATGTAGTCGCTGGTCATGTCGACTTCGCCCTCGAAGACGTTCTTCGCCTTGAAGGTGTCGACGTCGAAGCCTTCGGCCACGAGCTTGCCGCGGATGACCTCGCAGGCACCCTGGCGGACGCCGTAGGCGACGCCCTCGCCGGCCTCGATCGGCACGAACAGGATCTTCTTGTACTTGTCCGGGGTGAGGGGCAGGACGCCCGCCTCCTCCTTGACAAGGGTGATCGCGTTGTCGGCGCACTCCTTCGACCAGGCCTGGTGCTCGGCCGAGCCGACGATCGCGCGTGCGGCCTCGAGGGTCGGGGCCGGACGCTCGCTGAGTTTCAGCGCCGCCTTGAGGCCGAGGATGCGGGCGACGGCCGCGTCGAGGCGCTCCGGCGAGATCGTTCCGTCCTCGACGCCCGCCATCATGAAGCCGAAGTCCTCTTCGAGGCTCCGCGTGAACAGGAACACGTCCGCGCCCGCGGCAATCGAGGTCGGTACGGACTGCGACCGGGGCATCGGGATCGTGAAGCCGGCCATGGTGGTGGCGTCCGTGACGACGAGCCCGTTGAAGCCGAGCTTGCCGCGGAGCAGGTCGCCCATGAGTTCGGGGGACAGGCTGGCGGGGAGGATGTTTTCGTCGGCTTGCTCCGGACGGAGCGCCCTCGAGTACGCCGGCTGCATGATGTGGCCGACCATGACCGTCAGGGCGCCCGCGTCGATGGACGCCTTGTACGCGGCTCCGTACGTCGCGTCCCAGTCCTCGACCGACATGTCGTTGATGCTGGTCACGAGGTGCTGGTCGCGCTCATCGCGGCCGTCACCGGGGAAGTGCTTGATGGAGGCCGCGACGCCCTGCCTCTGTACGGCCTCGACGTAGGCGACGCCCATGTTCTTCACGCGCTCGGGGTCGGAGCCGAACGTACGGATGTTGGTGATCGGGTTGCGGAAGTTGTAGTCGATGTCGATGATCGGCGCGAACGCCCAGTTGGCGCCGACGGCAGCACCCTCGCTGCCGCAGACCTCGCCGAGCTTGCCGGCCATGGCCACGTCACCGGTCGCACCGATCGACAGGGGCGAGCCGAGGAACGTGCCCTCGTGGACGATGCCATTGGCGCCCTTCTCCACGTTCGCGGCAACCAGCATGGGGATGGCGATCTTCTCGCGGAGCAGGTTGCTGAGCGTGACCGCCTCCTCCGTGGTGCACGGGCGGTACATGATGCCGCCCGGCGTGCAGACGCTCAGCGTCGCGTCGAGCGCCGCTTCGGTGAATCCCCTGGCGATGCCGCAGAACAGCTGGCCGACCTTGGCCTTCGTGTCGAGGCCGGCAAGCGTGGTCTCGACCCATGCGATGTCGTCGTCGTCGAGGTTGAACGGTGCTTTGCGCATGGATTCCAGGACGGCGGGGTACTGCTCGACGCTCATGCAATCAGCTCTCTGTGTCATCCGGCCTCACCTTTGAGGCTCACCTGAAGCATCCTGACATAAAAACATTGCGGTTGCAATGGATTCGCGGGGAGGAACGGGCTAGCCTTCGAGCCATGACACGTGGGCCGTACGCGAAGACCGCTGAGCGGCGTCGCACCATCCTCGCCACCGCTCTCGAGGTGTTCGCCGAGTCGGGGTTCCGGGGCGCGTCGATCCGCGAGATCGCGAACCGTGTGGGCATGACGGACACCGGCGTCCTGCACCACTTCGGTGGCAAGGGGAACCTCCTGCTCGAGGTCGTCAAGCAGAAGGAGGACGAGGACGCGGGGGCGATCGGCGATCCCTTCCTGCGCGACCTGGTCGCGAAGAACGGCAGGCGGAGCGGGACAGTACGCCTCTTCACGACCCTCAGCGCCGAGGCCACCGACCCCGAGCACCCCGCCCATGACCATTTCATCGCTCGCTACGAGAAGGTACGGGCCATCACGGCCGACCGACTCACGAAAGAGTCCGCCGAAGGCAACATCCCGTCGACGATCGATCCAGACAGGGCCGCTCAGCTGATGCTCGCCGTCATGGACGGTCTCCAGATCCAGTGGCTCCTCGACCCCAGCCTCGAGATGGACGCCGCGTACGACGACTTCATCGACCACTACTTCGGCCGCGTTGGGGAGAGCAACCCCCAGCCCGTGTGACTCCCTCAGCGGCTTGAGATCCGCATGGAAAGAGGGCCACTTCTGGTTCGACCGTCGAACTGGCGTGTCCACACCTTCAGATCGGGGCGGCCACTGCCGCCAGTTCGACGGTCGAACGTTGCTGGCCCGGCGACTTGTAAGCAGCATTCCGCTCAGTACTTGCTATCGCTGCCGCTCTCGACGCACTGCTGCGGGGCTGGTCTGCGGGTGGCTCGTAACGCAGCAGGACCGCGCAGCCCTCACGGCTGCGCGGTCGCGTACGTACTGCTGGTGCTACTCGGTGTCGGTGTCCTCAGGCGTTTCCGGAGAGGTCTCGTCGACCGACTCCGCCGACTCGACGTCCACCGGCGACTCGATCTCGCCGTCGACCACTTCGCCCTCGACGACCTCGCCGTCGACCTCGGCCACGTCGGCCTCCGGGTAGCGGGCGATGGCGGCGACGGAGTCGTCACCCTTCACGAGGACGAACTTGACGCCCATCGTGTCGCGACCCTTGACCGGAACCTCGGTGACCTTCGACCTGGTGATCTGGCCGGAGGTCTTCATGGCGATGACCTCGTCGCCCTCGGACACGACCAGCCCGCCGACGAGCGACCCGCGGTCCTCGTTGAGCTTCATGGCCTTGATGCCCAGACCGCCGCGGTTCTGCTCGCGGTACTCGGACACGGGCGTGCGCTTGGCGAAGCCGCCGTCGGTGACCGTGAACACGAACCGGTCGTCCTCAGGCATCTGCGCATCGATGACCGTCATGCTCAGCAGTGCGTCGTCGTTGCGGAACTTCATGCCGGTCACACCGGACGTCGCTCGCCCCATGGGACGCAGCTGGTCGTCGCTGGCCCCGAACCGGATGGCCTGGCCCTTCCGGGACACCAGCAGCACGTCGTCGTCCGCGTTGCACAGCTGGGCGCCGATGAGCTCGTCGTTCTCCTCGCGGAAGCTGACGGCGATGACGCCCGCCTGGCGCGGCGTGTCGAACGCCGTGAGCTGCGTCTTCTTCACGAGGCCGTTACGGGTGGCCAACAGGAGGTACGAGGCGTCCTCGTACGACCTGATCGCCAGCACCTGCGCGATCCGCTCGTCCGGCTGGAAGCTCAGCAGGCCGGCCACGTGACCGCCCTTGGCGTCGCGGCTGCCCTCGGGGAGCTGCCACACCTTGGTCCTGTACACGCGACCCTTCGTCGTGAAGAACAGGATCCAGTGGTGCGACGTGGTCGCGAACAGGTGCTCGACCTCGTCGTCCGCGCGGAGTGACGCGCCACGGACACCGCGGCCGCCACGACGCTGGATCCGGTACTGGTCGGCCTTGGTCCGCTTCGCGTACCCGCCGTGCGTGATCGTGACGACCACGTCCTCGTCGACGATGAAGTCCTCGTCGCTCAGGTCGCCGTCGGCCGCGATGATCTTGGTGCGCCGGTCGTCGCCGTACTTCTCGACGATCTCCGCGAGCTCGAGCGAGATGATCTCGCGCTGACGCTCCGGCTTGGCGAGCACGTCCTCGAGGTCTTCGATCTGACGCTGGAGATCGGCGAGCCGGTCGATCGTCTTCTGCCGCTCCATCGCCGCGAGGCGACGCAGCTGCGTGTCGAGGATGTACGTGGCCTGGACCTCGTCGATGTCGAGCAGCGCCATCAGCCCGGTGCGCGCGGCGTCGGCGTCCTGCGAGCCGCGGATCAGCGTGATGACCTCGTCGAGCATGTCGAGGGCCTTGACCAGGCCGCGCAGGATGTGGGCCTGCTCCTGGGCGCGCCGCAGGCGGAACCGCGTCCGGCGCACGATGACCTCGACCTGGTGCCTGATCCAGTACGAGATGAACTGGTCCAGGCGCAGCGTCCGCGGCACGTCGTCCACGAGCGCGAGCATGTTGCAGCCGAACGAGTCCTGCAGGCCGGTGTGCTTGTATAGGTTGTTCATGACCACCCGCGGCTGGGCGTCGCGCTTGAGCACGAACACCAGACGCTGTCCCGTACGTGCGGAGGTGTCGTCGCGGATGTCCGCGATGCCGGTCAGCTTGCCGGCGTTGACGAGGTCCGCGATCTTCATGGCAAGGTTGTCCGGGTTGCACATGTACGGGAGCTCGGTGACGACCAGCAGGGTGCGCCCGCGGTTGTCCTCCTCGATGTTGATGACCGCGCGCATGATGACCGAGCCGCGGCCCGTCCGGTACGCGTCCTCGATGCCCTTGCGGCCCACGATGAGGCCGCCGGTCGGGAAGTCGGGGCCCTTGACGCGAGCCATGGCGGCCTCGAGCAGCTCGGGCTGCGTAGCCTCGGGGTTGTCGAGCGACCACTGCACCGCCGACGCGACCTCGCGCAGGTTGTGCGTGGGGATGTTCGTCGCCATGCCCACCGCGATGCCGGTCGAGCCGTTG
>PMBM01000032.1:0-20608 GCA_003153855.1 Propionibacteriaceae bacterium | reverse complement strand
GAGTCGCCGTGCGGGTGGTACAGGCCCATGACCTCGCCGACGACGCGCGAGCACTTGTTCCAGCCGCGGTCGGGGCGGTAGCCACCGTCGTACATCGCGTACAGCACGCGGCGATGGACGGGCTTGAGCCCGTCCCGAACGTCCGGCAGCGCGCGCCCGACGATGACGCTCATCGCGTAGTCGAGGTAGCTCCGCTGGATCTCGACCTGCAGGTCGATCGGCTCCACCCGGCCGCCGGCCGCCGGAGTCGCCAGCTCGTGGTTCTCCGCGCCCTCGACAGGGGCCGGGCCCTCGCCCGGGCCCATCGGATCAGAAGGACCGTCGCTCATCGTCTGTCTCCCTTATGTCCGTCCTCAGATGTCGAGGAAGCGGACGTCCTTCGCGTTGCGCTGGATGAAGTGGCGGCGCTGCTCGACGTCCTCGCCCATGAGGATCNNCATCTCGCCCAGACCCTTGTACCGCTGGATCGGGTTCACGTTCGGCAGCTTCTTGCCGTGGGCGAGGCCGTCGTCACGGAGACCGTCGCGCTCGGCGTCGTTGTACGCGAGCTCGTGCGGCGCGTTCGTCCAGCGGAGCCGGAAGAGCGGGGGCTGCGCGAGGTACACGTGGCCCGCGTCGATGACCGGCTTCATGAACCGGAACAGCAGCGTCAGCAAGAGCACCCGGATGTGCGAGCCGTCGACGTCCGCGTCGGTCATGAGCACGATCTTGTGGTAGCGCAGCTTGTCGATGTCGAAGTCCTCGTGGACACCGGTGCCGAGGGCGTTGATGATCGCCTCGACCTCCTTGTTCGCCAGGATCCGGTCGAGGCGTGCCTTCTCGACGTTGAGGATCTTGCCGCGGATGGGGAGGATCGCCTGGGTGCGGGGATCCCGGCCGCCCTTTGCGGAGCCACCGGCGGAGTCNNCCCTCGACGATGAACACCTCGCACTCGGTGGGGTCGTTCGACTGGCAGTCGGCGAGCTTGCCGGGGAGGCTGCCGCCGCCGAGAAGTCCCTTGCGGCTACGGGCGATGTCGCGGGCCTTGCGTGCGGCGATGCGTGCGGTGGCAGCCGCCTGCGCCTTCCGTACGATGTCCTTGCCTTCAGCCGGGTTCTTCTCGAACCAGTCGCCGAGCTTGTCGTTGACCACGCGCTGTACGAACGACTTGGCCTCGGTGTTGCCGAGCTTGGTCTTNNCGGAAGCCCTCTTCGTGGGTGCCGCCCTCGTGGGTGTTGATCGTGTTGGCGAAGGTGTGCACGCTCTCCGCGTACGACGTGTTCCACTGCATCGCGACCTCGAGGCCCATGTTCTGGGCCGGCGCGTTCGCCTCGACGGCGATGACCGACGGGTGGATCGCGTCCTTGGTGCCCATGAGGTAGGTGACGAAGTCGATCAGGCCCTGGTCGTACCGGAACGTGTCGGTGATGGGCGAGCCGTCCTCCTCGACATGGTCAGGACGTTCGTCGGTGATCACGATCGTCAGGCCCTTGTTCAGGAAGGCGTACTCCCGGAAGCGTGCGGCCAGCGTCTCGTAGCTGTAGTTCGTGGTCTCGAAGATCTCCGGCGACGCGTAGAACTCGACGGTCGTGCCGGTGCGGTCGGTCTCCTCGAGCTCCTGGAGCTCGCCGTCGGGGTCGCCCAGCGAGAACGACTGCCTGTAGTGGTGGTCGTCGCGGTAGACGTCGACGGTCAGGTGCGCCGACAGCGCGTTCACGACGGAGACACCCACGCCGTGCAGGCCGCCGGAGACCTTGTAGCCACCGTTGCCGAACTTGCCGCCGGCGTGGAGCACCGTCAGCGCCAGGGTGACGGCGGGGATGCCCTCGGTCGGGTGCATCTTCACGGGGATGCCGCGGCCGTTGTCGACGACGCGGACGCCACCGTTCGGGAGCAGGCGGATGTCGATGGTGTCGCAGTAACCGGCGAGTGCCTCGTCGACGGAGTTGTCGACGACCTCGTACACGAGGTGGTGGAGGCCGCGCTCACCGGTCGAGCCGATGTACATGCCGGGCCGCTTGCGTACCGCCTCGAGGCCTTCGAGGACGGTGATCGAGCTGGAGTCGTACTCGCCGGCGTCCACCTTCGACGCCATCCTCGAGTCCTCGGTCACGAAGTCCTCGTCGTCGACCTCCAGCTCCCCCTGAGGGACGCCCTCGAGATCCTCGGCCGAAAACTCCTCATCGCTGGGCGCACCCTGCTTGGCCACTGGCAACCTTGTCCTTTCCGGCACACTCGCCGGTGTCCGAGCCATCGCCCGCGACACGCGCACACGTCATGCGGTCACCGGCGCTTATGAACGTCCTCAGTCTACCCGGCGAGGAGGCGGGGCACGAACCGAAACACGGTGGGTGGCCCGAAAAGCTGGGGCCGGGCGGCGATCAGAACCCCTCTGGGTCGCGCAGAACGGCCGTTTCAGCGCGTTCTGCCTACTCGCTCTGAGGTCCCCTACGCGTCTGGGGCCTTCAGGGGCTCTGTGGGCAGGTGTCCAACTAGGCGTTGGCGATGAGGTCGGCGACCATCCAGAGTCCGGCCACGATGATCGTCCCGAGGTAGCCCAGGACCAGTCCGGCCGCCGCGAGGCCGCTGCCGCGCTGCTTCGTACGCCGGTTCTGCGACCTCGCGAGGTGACCGAAGACGACCGCGATGAGGCCCCCGCCGACGACGCCCAGGACCAGGGCCGCCACGGCTGTGGGATTCCAGTCGGCGCGGGTGCGCTCGGAAGAGGCGTCCTGCTCCACGGGATCTGCGGCCCGGGCGCGGAACCTGGGGAGGCTCGTGACCAGCAGCGGTACGCAGACGGGGATCACCATCATGAGCGTGTTCTGTACGGCCCGCCACGCCGCTTCCGGACCTGGTGCCCCCTGGCCCGCCACAGGGCCGTTCAGCCCAGTCACGAGCGCAACCGCCACCTGCTGACCCACGACCCACAGGACAGGTGTCGCCAAGGAGACGAGCGGCGCGAGCGGCGAACGGCCTCTGAGCCGCATCCAGCCGAGCACGTACAGCACCAGGGCGTCCACCATCACCAGCTGGTAGAAGGAGGCGAGGGCGGTGATGACGGATCCGACTGCGAGCACCCCGGCGAGGATCAGGAAGGGCAACGCCTGCCTCCGGAGCCGCCCAGGGATCTTCTTCAGGAGGAGCGGGGGTGCGACCGCCACCAGTGCGCCGACGACGGTGGCGGCGATCCATATCGGCTCCTGGGCCTTGAGCCCCGTCCCGGGTATGGGGAGAAGCACCCATAGCGAGGTGACCACCAACCACGAGGCGGCGAGTATGTACCCGAGAGCCGGGACCGGGCCCCTGGAGATCGGCGAGGGGCCCGGAACGGTGTCGTCGGACATGTACGGGATCACACCTCTTAGCGTGCTGGCGGGCCCTCCACACGGTAGCCGATGGTCGTGGCCATTCCCTGTGCGACGCCGTCCTCCGTCACCGCGCAGCCGGTGAACCGCTCAGGCGCAACGGGCGGGTCGGGTCAGTAGGCAAGGGACGAGTCTCATGCGTCGGCTTTCGTCCATTGAGTGGCAGATACGCGGTCGCCGATGCGTATATGGATCGGCGACCCTCCTGCTGCCACTGAATGTACGAGGCATGCGCCGCATTGCGACTCGTTGCGATAACGATATATCGTTATCGCGCGGCGGCACAGTGAAACCGCCGGATCGAAAGGCAACACCATGACCGAACCGCTCGAGGAGGAGACGACTCCCGGTTCTCTGACGAAGGTGCCGCCCCGCGCGTGGTACCTCGTGCTGGCGCTCACGATGCTCAACGTCCTCGGGATGGGGATCATCTTCCCGGTGCTCCCGTTCCTCACCCTTCGGTACGTGTCCGGCGGGTCGCTCGCCCTGTGGGTCGGCGTCCTCGAGTCGGTCAACGCGCTCTGCTCGTTCCTCGTAGCGCCCTTCCTCGGCGGGCTCTCCGACCGGATCGGCAGGCGCCCCATCCTCATCCTGGGAGCGTTCGGGGCGGCGATCGGCTACGTACTGTTCGGCATCGGCGGCGCACTCTGGGTGCTGGTGGTGGGTCGCATCATCCAGGGGCTCACCGCCGGTGACATGCCCGCGCTGTTCGCGTACGTCGCCGACATCACCCCGGCCGCCGACCGCGCCAAGCGGTACGGCTTCCTGGGGGCGCTCTCCGGGGTCGGCTTCATGGCCGGGCCGGCGCTCGGTGGGTTGCTCGCCCGGATCTCGCTGTCAGCGCCCATCTACGCCACGGCGGTCGTCGCGCTCCTGGTGGGACTGATCTCCCTCGTGCTCCTCCCGGAGAGCCTGGCGCCGGAGAACAAGGCCTCGAAGCTCAAGCTCGCCGAGCTGCACCCGCTGAAGGTGATCCGCGACGCGTTCACCCGCAAGGGACTGACGGGCCTGCTCATCGGGTTCACGTTGATCACGATCCCGTTCACGTTCTACGTGAGCAACGTCAGCGTCCTGGCGCTCGACTCGGTCGGCTGGGGCCCGACCCAGGTCGGCCTCATGGTCTCGGGGGTGGGGGTCGTCGACATCATCGTCCAAGGCGGGCTGCTGGGGATCCTGCTGCCGAGGATCGGGGAACGCGGAGTCGTCCTGAGCGGCATCTCCGTACAGGCGATCGGCTGCCTCGGGCTCGCCCTGTGCGCGTCGGTCTTCCAGCTGCCATGGCTCCTGGTGGCCGCCTGCCTCCTGCTGGCCGCGGGCGAGGGCGGGATGAACGCCGCGCTCAACGGGATGATGTCGACCTCCGTCGGCCCGGACGAGCAGGGCTGGCTCGCTGGCGGCGTCTCGTCCATCGGCTCCGCGATCCAGATGGTCGGGCCGCTGCTGGCCGGCTGGATGTACGCGGTGGTCGGCCACGCGATCCCGTACTGGACCGGCCTCGTGATGATCCTCATCGCCGGCATGGTGTTCGTACGCATCCGCCCTCGGCGGGAGCCTCTACCGGCGTGAGTCGGCTCAGCGGACCACGACGAACATCAGGAACCCGACGAGTACGTCGCTCATGAGCGTGGCGACGACGGCCGCGACGACTCCGGCGTAGCCGAGGACGAGCCCCGCCGTGGCCAGCCGGCGTCCCGTCTCCTTCGATCGCCGGATCTGCGAGCGTGCCACGTGCCCGAAGATGACTGCGAGGAGTGATCCGCCAGTGACGGCCAGGACCAGCGAGGCCACCGCGAACGTGTTCCTCCCCGGCGTGGGCACAGTCGGCGACCCGCCCTCCGCAGGGGCTCCGATCACGGGCGCCGACGGCTTTCGCCTGTCCAGCCAGCTCGCGCCTAGGACGGGGATGCAGACGGGAAGCACGCCCAGCAGGAGGGCGGCCACGAAGACCCACGAGGGCCAGAGGACGGCCGAAGCCGATCCGAGGACCCGACGGACGGGCTGCCTGGCGAGCACCGTGCACGCGATGGCACCCAGCCCGAACAGGACGGGTGTGGCCAGAGCGACCAGCATGTGCAGGGGGGCGCGACCTCTCAGCCTCAACCATCCCAGCACGTACAGCACCGACGCGTTGACCAGGAGCAGGACCCCGATCCGGTTCCCGCCGACGACCCCAGCGCCCACTGCCGTGGCACCAGCCAGGACGAGGAACGGCATGGCCTCCCGCTGAAGAGGCTCAGGGATCTGGCGAAGCGTCAGCGGAACGACCACCAGGAGGAAGGCGCCGAGCGCGTTGGTTCCCACCAGGAAGGGCATCACTCCCTGATAGCCGACCACCTGGGGGTACGTCCGGGTCGTCAAGCACAGGAGCACCCACGAGGCACTGAGGATGACCCCGAGCGCCGGCAGGGGCAGCGTCCTATGCGACGGAGCGGGATCTGGGCGAGCGGGGGTCGTGGTGGGTTCCGAGGGTGCGGGGGGCGCGGTGGGATCGGTCATGTCCACCCCACCGTCGCAGGTCGAGGCGATACATGCGCCTCGGTGGGACGAGTCTCATCGGGAAGACAGGTCAGTACGCGTCCCGCCTCGATGCCGGACATGGAACGCGTCGTCGGGGCGTCTCAGAAGCGGGTCAGCTCACCCTTGGCGGCGCCGAGGAACCACGTAGCCAACCCCGCCTGCCGCCACGAGACCTTCAATGAGGTCGGCGGTCACCGACCAGCCGGTGAACCGCTCGATCACCAGCATCCCGCGGGCGATGTTGTCGGCGTTGGTGAAGACGTCCAGCCCCTCGAGGAGCGAGAGGACGTTCGGGTGACTGGCCTCGTCGAACCACTCGAAGGAGTCGAGAAGTTCGCCGTTCTCTGCCAGGGACAGCATCGTGACCGCATTGACGTTCCAGAACATGCTGGCAGCTCGTCCGGTACGAGACAGCGCCTCGAGTACCGGCCGCTCTGTCGCGCGGTAGTGGCTGGGCTCGACGACCAAGACCCCCGGCTGCCGGTGGTCCGATGGGCCCAGGGGCGTCAGCTCGAGGCACACCAGGCCGTCAAAGAACCTGTCCCCAGGTGGGCGGGGCGTCGGATCCGCTCCGAAGGCTGCTACGACCTCCGGAAGCGCCAGACCGACCACGACCGTGATCGTCGCGTCCACGTACAGCTCCTCGACAGGCCGGTAGACCAGTTCTGGTCGGTCCACTGCGGCCGGCTCGGGCTCTCCGCGCAAGCGATGGCCCAGTCGATCCGTGGCACGTACGACGCGTCCCGGTTCTGGGGCGGCGGGCCAGATCACCACCTCGTACGCTTCTCCCCCGGAGGGACCCTCCTCGACGCCGATGTCACGCCGCCGTGCCTGCACCCGCGCCCGGTAGTCGCCGCCAGCTGGCAGTTCGAGTGTTTCGTGTCGTGTGGCGATGGTGGGCGTGGACAAGCTCACGCTGACATCGACGATCTCGTCCCATTGCTGCAGCTGCGCCACTGGTTCATGGTCGACGACGGACAGCGTCACCATCACAGAGCCCTCAGCGGCGCCCGTGCGGACCACGAGCCCGTCCGGGACGACGACCACGAGGCCGTTTGCCGCGTAGTCCTCATCCGGCGGGTCGTTGCCAGCGGCGCCACCCTTCGCCCCTACAAGGATGCTGGTCTTCGCCACGGGAGCTGATGTCGTCAGCTGCGTCCTCTTCGCCGGGGGTAGCGGCTTCGGCATGCTCTCGCGCAGGGCACGCTGGTAGGTGAGGACGCGCACGATGACAACCGTGAGTCCGATGGCGATCTCGATCACTGCGCGTTCGTGATCCCGCCCCGGCCGGCCGGCTCCGGTGAGCATCCCCATCGAGAGGATCGCAGCGCCCGCGATCAGGCGGGCGCAGTGCTCTCCCGTCGGTTCGGCTCCCTCGAAGAGCCGAGCCCCGCGCACCAGCTGAGACATGAGGGGGTTCGTCACGGACAGCAAGCCGTCGATCCGGCCCGGGGCTGACTGGCACAGGACCGTTGCCGGATCCGCATGCGGATCAATCGGCGCGAGCTGAAAGCGTGAGTCGAGCAAGCCGCCGAACGGACCGCCTGGATCGAGCAGGCNNGCCGCCGAACGGATCGCGTGGGTCGAGCGGACCGAGGAACGGAACGAGTACAGCGGGCAGGTGGCCGGCCAGGGATCCCGTGATGCTGTCGGCGACCCCACCCGGCAGAGCGTCACGGGCCGCGAGGATCCCCTCGCCACCCATCCCGGTCTTCGGCGTGTCGGTCGCAACCCTCCACAGGACGGCAGCGGCCTCCGGCGAAATGTACGAGCTCACCTCGTCCAGGTGTTGTTCCAGCGCCTGAGAGCATGCGCGGATCATTCCTGGGGGGAGCTGTCTCATGCCGCCAGCCTGGCACGACCACCGCAGGGTTCGGCTGCGATGGCACGAGTCTCACACCGGCGCCTACCCGTACGTGTCCCTGGGCCCGATGCCCTTGACGCGGAGCTTGCCGTGACGCCAGGTGGGGGCGTCGGGGCCGCGGACCTCGACGAGCGTCACGGAGCCATCGCCGACGGCCTCGTTGAGCTTGGCGACGATCTGGGGCGCGATCGTACGGAGCTGGGTGGCCCAGGCGGTGGAGTCGGTACGGACGACGACCACGCCCGCGTCGTACGTCTCCGGCGTCGAGTGCGCGGCCACCTGCTCGCCCACGACGTCGGCCCAGCGGTCGAGGAGCGTGTGGATCGAGACGCTGACCTCCCAGCCGCGGTCGGAGATGTACGAGTCGAGAACGCGGCCCGCGGGCTTCGGGTCGCGGGGGTCGTCGCCAGGGCCGGACATCTTGGGGTTCGCCGGACGAGTCCTCTTCGTCGGAGCCGGCCCCGTCGCACGAGCCGACCGGGCGATGCGGCGCGCGTAGTCCGTCCCGGTCGGGTCGTGCTCGACCGGCTGCGTCCCCGGCTCGTCCTCAGGCGCTTGCGTCATCGCCTTCATCCTCCGGCGTCACCGTGCCGCTGTCGACCCTGAAACGGCGCCCGCCCAGCTCGCGCGGCACGTCGTCAGCCACCGCCGCCGTGATGAGCACTTGTTCCGCATCGGCGATCCCCATCGCCAGCCGGCGCCGGCGGGTGTGGTCGAGCTCGGCGAACACGTCGTCGAGGATGAGTACGGGCTCGATACCGTCGGCGCGCAGCAGCCGGAACGCCGCGAGCCGCAGCGCGCACGCCAACGACCAGGATTCGCCGTGGCTCGCGTACCCCTTGGCCGGCAGGTCTCCGATCTTCAGCGCGATGTCGTCGCGATGCGGGCCGACGAGCGACACTCCGCGGGCGATCTCCTCGCCCCGCCGCTCGGTCATCCGGACCCGCAGCACCTCCGCGATCTCGTCGCGACTCAGGGGCGGGTCGGCGACCACAGGGCTCGCCGACACATAAGCCGCCCCGGCCTCGTTGTTCACCGGCGCGATCGACCGGTACGCGTCCGCGACGTGCTCGGCGAGGTCGAGCAACGTCGCCATCCTGGCAACCACCAGCTCGGCGCCTAGAGCGGACAGATGCTCGTCCCAGGTGTCGAGCGTGGCGGCGACATCCGCCCCGGCCACCCGTCCCGTACGTCCCGACAAGGACTTCAGCAGCGCGTTGCGTTGCTTGAGCACCCGGTCGTAGTCGGCCCGGATCCCGGCGAACCGCGGCCAGCGCGCCACGAGGAGGTCGTCGAGGAACCGGCGTCGCTCGCTCGGGTCCCCCTTGACGATCGACAGGTCCTCCGGCGAGAACAGCACGACGACCAGCGCACCGAGCAGGTCTCGGGCCCGCTTCAGCGGCGCCCTGTTGAGCTTCGCGCGGTTCGCCCGCCCCGGCACGATGTCCAGCTCGAGCAGCAACGACCGCGGATCCTCGATGCCGGCCTGGACCCGAGCCCGTACCGTCGCCCGCTCCGCCCCGGACCGTACGAGCGGCGCATCGGCGGCGACCCGGTGGGAGCTCAGCGTGGCCAGGTACTCGACGGCCTCGACCAGGTTCGTCTTGCCCTGCCCGTTCGACCCGACGAACACGCAGACACCCGGCTGCAGCGGGACCTGGATCTCCGCGTACGACCGGTAGTCGACCAGATGGAGGTGCGTGACGTGCATGAGGCGGGCCGGGCTCGGCCGCGGATCAGTTCGGCAGGCGCATCAGCATGATGACGTGCCGGTAGTCGGTCTGCGGCTCGCCGTCGAGCTCCGACAGACCCGTCACCAGGCAGGGCTTGCCGGGAGCGGTGAAGGCGAAGTGCACGTACGGGGTGTCGAGCGCGGTGAGGGCATCCGACAGGTAGTGGGGGTTGAAGCCGGCCGCGGTGACCGGCTGCTCGCCGCCACCGATGGTCTCGACGACAGCCTCGATGGCCTCGGACGCCTGGGCCTGGTCGCCCGTGGCGGCCTCGAGGGTGATCGAGCCGTCCTCGATGAGCATGCGCAGGCTGGTGTTGCGCTCGGCGACGAGGCCGACGCGCTTGACCGATGCGAGCAGGTCGGCGGTGTTCGTCCGTACGGTCAGCGCCGGGTTCACGCTCATCAGGTGGCGGACCTTCGGGAACTCGCCGTCGAGCAGGCGGGTCGTGATCTGGCGGGAACCGCCGGCGCCCTCACCCTCGAGGCCGATGAGACCCTCACCGGTGCTCGCGGTCGAGATGCTCAGCGTCACGGACTCACCCGACGTCATCGAGCGGGCGGCGTCGGCGAGCACCTTGGCCGGTACGAGCGCGGCGGCCGAGGCCTGCGTCGAGGCCGGGCTCCAGCTGAGCTCCTTGAGTGCCATGCGGTAGCGGTCGGTGGCGAGGAGGTCGACCTGGTCGCCCTCGATCTCGACACGTACGCCGGTGAAGACGGGCAGCAGCTCGTCGCGTCCGGCGGCCACGACGACCTGGGACACGGCGCGGGCGAAGTCCTCGCTCGGGACCGTACCGCTCGCCTCCGGCATCTGCGGCAGCTCCGGGTAGTCGTTCACCGGGAGCAGCTGCAGCGTGAAGCGGGCGGATCCGCAGACGAGCTCGAGGCTCGACCCGGACGCGGTCAACGAGACCGGCTTGTTCGGCAGGGAGCGTGAGATGTCGGCGAGCAGGCGGCCGGAGATCAGGGCGACGCCCGGCTCGGTCACCTCAGCCGGCACGGTGATGCGAGCGGACGTCTCGTAGTCGAAGCTCGAGAAGACGACGGTGCGTCCCTCGGCCTTGACGAGCAGACCCGCCAGGATCGGCACGCTCGGGCGCGTTGGCAGACTCCTTGCAGCCCACTGCACTGCCTCGGCCAGAACGTCCTTGTCGAGTCGGATCTTCACCGGTACCCCTCTCGTTGCCTGCGCATCTTATCGTGGCGAGAGCTGCCGATGTGGGGTCCATGGTCGGACGGCGCGTGGCCGAGGACGTCTGGACAGGTTGTCCCCACCCTGGCCGTTCCCATACTTCAAGTCCTTTGAATATAGAGAGATAACTACTAGTAGTAGTAGGTCCTGTGGACGCTGTGGAGTACCGGTGTCGTCGCAGGTGGCATCTGAATCCCACGGTTGTCGTTCCTGTGGAGGGCGACAGAACTACACGGGGAGGATCTGGGGACGCTTTGGTGAACAGGGGGTGACCTCACGACAACTACTCACTGGAACACATCTTGTCCACACCCTGCTGTGGACAGTGTGGATAGTTCGACGTCGACCAAAATGCGGACGTACGAGCACGACAAGGGTGGAAATTAGCCGCCATCACCTTCCGTACCGTCACCTGACGACCTCGTAGGTCAGAGCGACCATGCCGCTGGGGTACTCATGGCTGGCGATGAGCGCGAGCTTGGTCTGGGGCGCGCGGGGTGCCAGCAGCGGCGTGCCTCCACCCAGGAGGACGGGGACGGTCGTCACCTCGACCCGGTCGACCTGGCCTCCGGCGAGGAGCGTACGGAAGAGCTCCCCGCCCCCGAAGAGCCAGATCTCGCCGTCTCCGGGCTCCTCGCGCAGCGCCTGGACGCGCTCGACGGCGTGGTCGGCGACGACGGTGATCTCGGGGTGGTTCTCAGGACTTAGCGTGCTGGAGAAGACGAAGACGCGGGTGTTCGGTCCCCAGGGGAGCTCTCCACCCATGTCCAGCGCGACCTCGTACGACTTGCGGCCGAGCAGCACGGTGTCGATCTTCGAGAAGAGGCCGGCGAAGTCGACGGTCGGGTCGTCGGGGATCCAGTCGAAGCTTCCGTGCGGACCCGCGACGTACCCGTCGAGGCTGGCGGCCACGTTGTACCGGACAGGACGCATGGTCTTCTCCTGACTCGTGCAGCACCGAGCCGAGAACGGTCAACGGCGCTGGGCGGACTGCTTGATGCGGTTCGTGAGCTCGGTGACCTTGGTGTAGACGTCGCGGTCGCGACTCATCAGGTCCTTGATCTTGCGGTTGGCGTGCATGACCGTCGTGTGGTCGCGGCCGCCGAACTGCTGCCCGATCTTCGGCAGGCTGGCGTCAGTGAGGTCGCGGCACAGGTACATCGCCATCTGACGTGCTGTCGCGACGCTCTGTGCGCGGCCAGGGCCGGTGAGCTCGTCGAGGGACAGGTCGAAGTAGGTGGCCGTCTCGGTCATGATCATCGAGATCGTGATCGGGTGCTCGTCGCCTTCGGGGATGAGGTCCTTGAGGACCGCGGCGGCCAGGTCGAGGTCGACGGTCTGCTTGTTGAGGGACGCGTACGCCGTGACGCGGATGAGGGCACCCTCCAGCTCGCGGATGTTGCTCTGGATCTTCGTCGCGATGAACTCGAGCACCTCTGGGGGCACGGTCAGGCCCTCGTGGAGCGCCTTCTTGAGCAGGATCGCGATGCGGGTCTCCGGGTCCGGAGGCTGGACGTCGGTGATCAGGCCCCACTCGAACCGGCTGCGCAGACGGGGCTCGAGGGCCTCCAGCAGCTTCGGCGGACGGTCGGAGGTCATGACGATCTGCTTGCTCGCGTTGTGGAGCGTGTTGAACGTGTGGAAGAACTCCTCCTGCGTACCGATCTTCTTCTCCAGGAACTGGATGTCGTCGATCAGCAGCACGTCGACGTCACGGTAGGCACGACGGAACTGCGCCTGCCGGTTGTCGGAGATGGCGTTGATGAACTCGTTGGTCATCTCCTCGGTGGAGACGTACTTCACGCGCAGGTGCTGGTGGTACGTCTGCACGTAGTGACCGAGGGCGTGCAGCAGGTGGGTCTTGCCCAGTCCGGACGCCCCGTAGATGAGCAGCGGGTTGTACGACTTACCGGGTGCCTCTGCCACGGCGACGGCGGCGGCGTGGGCGAACCGGTTGGACGGCCCGATGACGAACGTCTCGAGCGTGTACTTGGGGTTCAGGCGCGCATGGTCATGCCTGGCGCGAGGGGAGGGGCTCGGCTCGAGCTCCTCGAAGTCGTCGGCGGTGTCGTAGCCCTCGACCCTGCCGTCGCCCGAATGCAGAGACTGGTCGATCGTCACGCCGATGTGAGCCGGCTCGCCGAGCGCATCGCTCAAGGCCGCCTCGATGCGGCCACGGAGGCGGTTCTCCAGGCGATCACGGGTGAACTCGTTGGGAGCGGCGATCATGAGCGTGGACTCGTGCATGGTCAGTGGGACGCAGCTCGACACGATGGCGCGGCTCGGACCATCCAGTCCGGCGATGACAGCTGTCCACAGCCGCGAGACGTCCCTATCGAGGGCGATAGAAGGACCGTCTGTCATGTCCCTCCCTAGCCAGAGCACGAATGTGTGCGTCATCCCGTCGCTCGAGGGGACACGTAGAACCTAGTTGTCCACAAGACGTTACTCTGCTTGTGGACGGTCTTGGCCGCGGCGGGGGTCCTTCTGAAGCGAGATCGTGGAGAAACCTAACGGCCGCGTCGCACGTCGCGCAACCTCATCCCACGTTATTCGGGGCGCCGTCGGCGTGTCGCCTGGAGTTCGCCTAACGTTGGTACTAGTGGCCGCGCAGAACGACGCCCGGAGAGGCGTCCACCTGCTGGTCATCGGGACCACGTGTCGGCCTGGACAAGCCGTCGCGTTGGGCCCATCTGGACACGGTTTGCTCCCCGCTTGGGCTGCCGCGTAAAGTAGACGGGTCGCTGACGTAAGCGGC
Organism: Propionibacteriaceae bacterium; assembly: GCA_003153855.1. Lineage (GTDB taxonomy): Bacteria > Actinomycetota > Actinomycetes > Propionibacteriales > Propionibacteriaceae > Fen-668. The sequence goes on along the minus strand of PMBM01000032.1, from coordinate 7,201 downwards.
CGTTCCCGTGCGCCTGAGGGCGTGCGACGACACAGAGCATCGGGAGAGTCCCATGAGCAAGCGCACGTTCCAGCCGAGCAACCGGCGCCGCAGTCGTACGCACGGCTTCCGCACCCGCATGAGGACCCGCGCCGGTCGCGCCATCCTGTCCGCGCGTCGCCGTAAGGGCCGCGCCGAGCTGTCGGCCTGACCCACACATGTTGCCGGCAGCTGCTCGGCTTCGATCGTCCGACGATTTCAGGACGACGGTACGGCGTGGCCGCCGCGTCGGCCGCCCGACCCTCGTCCTGCATGTCGTCTCCCGTCCGGACTCCGTCTGCCGGGCGGGTTTCGTCGTCTCCAAAGCCGTCGGTGGCGCGGTGACGAGGAACCGGGTCAAGCGTCGTCTGCGCCACATGGTCGCCGCACGACTGGCTGGCCAGACGCGTGGCGTGGACGTCGTCGTACGGGCCCTGCCTGCGGCTGCGACGGCCTCCGATCGCCTCGCCGGCGACTTCGCCACGGCGTGGCAGGCGGCTGTTGCATGAAGTACGTACTCATCGGATTCGTGAAGCTCTGGCGTCGGCTGATCTCCCCCCTGTACGGCGACGTCTGCAAGTACCACCCGACCTGCTCGGCGTACGGACTCCGTGCGCTCGAGGTCCACGGCGCCATCGTCGGCAGCTGGCTGACGATCCGGCGCATCGGACGCTGCCACCCGTGGTCGATGGGTGGCGTCGACTACGTTCCCGGCACTCCCGAGGCCGAGCTCTGGCTCGCGGAGCAGGCCGCCACAGCATCTACGAAGGGGCCGGTCGGCTCCGCAGCGTCAGGGGTTAAGGAATGACCGCTCTGCTCGTACCACTCGCGTTCTGGGACTTCCTGAACTCCATCATGGCCCCGCTGTACGGCGCGGTGTCCGGCATGCTGGTTGTCGCGCACACGGTGTGGGCCCCGATCTTCGGCGGCGACTCGGGCGTGACCTGGGTGATGTCGATCGTGAGCCTGACCGTCGTCATCCGCACCCTGCTGATCCCGTTGTTCGTCAAGCAGATCAACTCCGCGCGGAACATGCAGCTCGTCCAGCCGAAGATCAAGGCGCTGCAGGACAAGTACGGCGCCGACCGCGAGAAGCTCGGCCAGGAGACGATGAAGCTCTACCAGGAGGAGGGCGTCAACCCCGCCGCTTCCTGCCTACCGCTGCTTCTTCAGATGCCGATCTTCATCGCCCTGTACACGGTGCTCAACGGTGTGTCGCGGGTCAAGGACGTCAGCGCACTGAGTGGGGCCAACGTCGGGTACTTCTTCGAGAAGAGCCCGGAGCTCGTCACGTCGTTGCAGTCGTCGGACATCCTCGGTGCGAAGCTCGCCGGCTCGTTCTTCCCGATCAGCCCGTTCGGTGCCACGCAGATCACCGCCCTGGTGCTGATGGTGGCGATGACTGGGGTGCTCTTCATGACCCAGCTCCAGCTCATGAGCAAGAACATGCCGCCGGAGGCGCTGACCGGCCCGTTCGCCCAGCAGCAGAAGATGATGCTCTACCTCTTCCCGGTCATGTACCTGTTCATGGGCGTCTCGATCCCCGTCGGCGTGCTTGTGTACTGGCTGACGTCGAACCTGTGGACGCTGGGCCAGCAGTACCTGCTGATCCACAACAACCCCACGCCCAACACGCCCGCCTACATCGAGTGGGAGGAGCGGATGATCCGCAAGGGCAAGGATCCGAAGATGATCCAGGCCCAGCGGATCGCCAAGCGGCAGAAGCGCCCCGCGACCACACCCGTGCCGGTCGGCGTCGCGACGTCCTCGGACGACTCGAGCAGCGGAACGCCGACGAACGGCAAGCCGGGCGTACAGCGCCAGCAGATCCAGCGCCAGCAGATCCAGAGGCAGCAGCCCCGCTCCGCGCCGCGTTCGACGCGCAAGAAGACCCCTGGGACTCAGGGCCAGGCCGATACCGGCGCCGAGGCCTGATGCCCGCAGCACTCCCGCAACTGGAGGAAACGATGACTGACCAAACAGTGTCCGACGAGGTCACGAACGAGGTGGCCGGCGACACGGAAGTCGTCGACGCCGCTGAGACCGACGAGGAGACCGAAGGCAAGCCTGCTTCGGGCGCCGACACGCTCGAGAACGAGGGCGAGATCGCCGCGGACTACCTGGAGGAGCTGCTGGACATCGCCGACCTGGACGGCGACATCGACACGTACGTCGAGGGCGGCCGCGCGCACGTGTCCATCGTCACCGACGGTGACATGCTCGTCGGGTCGGACGGCTCGGTGCTCGAGGCGTTGCAGGAGCTCGCTCGCCTGGCCGTGATGACCGAGACCGGTCGTCGTAGCCGGCTCATGCTCGACATCGCGGGCCACCGCGACCGTCGCCGCAAGGAGCTCGAGGCTCTGGCCAAGGATGCGATCGGCGACGTGAAGGAGTCCGGCGAGCCCGTACGCCTCGCGCCCATGAACCCGTTCGAGCGCAAGATCGTCCACGACGTCGTCGCGGCCGCCGGCCTCGTCAGCGAGTCGGAGGGCGAAGAGCCCCGCCGCTGCGTTGTCGTACGCCCCGCTTGATGAGCGACGACGCGACGAAGACGCAGCCGACCCCTGCAGCGGTCAGTGAGCTGTACGGGGAGTCGCTCGGCACGATCGAGTCGTACGTGTCCGTGCTCGCCACGCGCGGCGTCGAGTGGGGCCTCATCGGCCCGCGCGAGGTGCCGCGGCTGTGGGAGCGGCACATCCTCAACTGCGCGGCCATTGCCGGGCTGATCCCCTCCGGGGCGACTGTGGTCGATGTCGGCTCAGGTGCCGGGTTGCCGGGCATCCCGTTGGCCATCCTGCGGCCGGACCTCGACGTCGTCCTGCTCGAGCCCCTGCTGAGGCGGGCCGACTTCCTCACGCTGACGCTGGAGGAGCTGGACCTGGGCGATCGCGTGCGGCTCGTGCGCGGTCGCGCCGAGGAGCACAAGCACACCTACGACGTCGTCACGAGTCGCGCTGTCGCGAAGCTGCCGCAGCTGATCACGTGGACCTCCCGCCTGTACCTCCCGGACGGGGTCATGCTCGCCATCAAGGGTTCCTCGGCTGCCGACGAGGTGACGACCGCCCGCGGCCAGCTGCAGAAGGCGCACCTGGATGCACAGGTCCTGACGGTGCGAGCCCACGACGACGCCGACCCCACGTACGTGGTGAAGGTGCGGCGCGCGGGCTGATCGGCTCGCTCAGGCGACGCGCTGGGTCAGGCTGAGGCTCACGAGCCCGGGGCGGCGTCGGCCGACAGCTGCCGGCAGCGAGCAGCCGCCCGACGACGAGCACGTACCGCACCCTCCGGTTGGGCAGCCCAGCGACAGCTGCGTGCTGGTGATCCGGCCCGCGCGTACGAGGTGGTCGATCGCGGCGTGGACGACGTCGAGCGTCAGGCCGGTTCGCCGGCTGATCTCCGTGAGCGTGGGTGTGCCCGCGGTGATCTCTGCGAGGACAAGGTGCAACGGGCCGCTCACCAGAACAGCCGTCCGATCTGGAAGACCGCGACGGCGAGCAGCCAGGCGGTGGTGAGCTGCATCGCGACGCCGAACAGCGTCCACTTCAGACCGACCTCGCGTCGCTGCGCCGCGAGGGTGGCGACGCAGGGGGTGTAGGCGAGCAGGAAGACCATGAACGCCAGCACGGCCGGGAGCGGGTGGCCGCCGGAGGACTGTACGAACGCGGCCTGGATGTGGTCGCCGAGGAGGCCTGTCTGTCCGGGCGCCGGTTGCTCTGTGGCGTACGTCTGGGCCCACGAGCTGATGACCGCTTCCTTGGCCACGAAGCCGACGATGAGCGCCGACGCTGTCTGCCACTGGTCGAAGCCCGCCGGAGCGAACACTGGCGCGATCGTGCGCGCGACGACTCCGTACACGGAGTCCTCGACGGGGACCTGACCGAAGGACTGGCCGCCGGTGGTCGGCACGGACTGCAGGAGCCACACGGCGCACACGGTGACGACGATGATGCCGGAGGCCGTCCTGAGGAAGCCCCGAAGTCGCTGCCACACGACGGAGGCGGTGAGGCGCAGCGTCGGCAGGTGGTACGCGGGGAGGTCGATGATCAAGGGCTCCGCGCCCATAGTGCGCCACAGCGTGCGACGGAGCAGGAGTCCGACGAGCACGACCAGAGCGACCGACGCGACGTACATCGCGAAGACCGCCGTCCCGGCGTTGGTGCCGAAGAAGACCGTGCCGAGCATGACGAAGACGGTGAGGCGGGCGGAGCAGGAGGTGAAGGGTACGAGGAGGACCGTGAGGAGCCGTTGCCGCGCGTCGGGGAGGATGCGCGTCGCCGAGATCGCTGGGACGTTGCAGCCGAAGCCCACGACCAGCGGCAGGAACGCCCGTCCGGGAAGGCCCATCGTGCGCATGAGGCGATCCGTGACCACGGCCGCACGGGCGAGGTAGCCGGAGTCCTCGAGCAGCGCGAGAAGGAGGAACATCAGGGCCATCAGCGGTACGAACGTGAGCAGCATCCCGACGCCGGCGACGAGGCCGTTGACGAGGAGCCCTTCGACCCACGTTCCGTTGAGGTGGGCAAGAGTGAGCAGGGCTGTGACCGCGTGGCTGACCGGACCCGAGAAGAAGCCGTCGAGTGCGTTCTGGAGCGGAGCCGCGACCGCCGTCGTGATCTGGAAGACGGCCCACATGACAGCGAGGAAGATCACCGGGCCGGCGATGGGAGCCGTCACCCAACGATCGACCTTGTCGGAGAGGGTGAGCCGATCATTGCCCGGTGCGACGGTTGCCCGCTCGGCCGCCTCTGAGAGCCACGTGAAGCGGTCGTCGTCGAGGACGAGCGCGTCGTCGGTGGGGGGAACGGGACGCGGTGCGGGCACGGGGTCGGCAAGGGCTGTACGGACGGCGGCCGCCAACGGGACCAGCCCTGTGCGGCGGCGGGGGTCGGTCTCAACGACGGGGCAGCCGAGCGCGCGGGACAGAAGCGCGGTGTCGACGGACATCTCGCGTTGTGCGGCGATGTCGGACATGGTCACGGCGACGACGACACGCATCGCGAGCTCGCGGACCTGAGCGACCAGGTAGAGCCCGTGCGCCATCCGGGACGCGTCGATCGTCACGATGCAGAGGTCGGGCCGCTCGGAGACCGGCCCGTCCTGGAGGAGGCCTCGCGTCAGCTGCTCGTCCGGGGAGTGCGCATCGAGGCTGTACGCACCGGGCAGGTCGAGCAGAGTGATCGCCAGCGGAGACTCGTCGTTCGCGCAGGTGCAGGTCTCGCAGTTGCAACTAGGCGACTGGAGGGTCGTACGCCAGACGCCCTTCGAGACTTCCACCGTCGTCCCCGGCCAGTTGCCCATCGTGACGCGCGAGCCGGTGAGGCCGTTGAAGAGGGTCGACTTGCCGGTGTTCGGCGCTCCGACAAGGGCGACGACGGCAGCGTCCACGCCGGCTGTGTGCTGTGGGATCTCATGACAGCACGCCTTGGCCGAGGGGAGCGGCGTCTTGGCGGGGGTCAGCGGCAGGCGCACGCGCGTCGAGTCGCTCATCAGGCGACGCGGGTGCGGAGTCTGTGAACGAGGTCGCGGCTGAGCGCGATCCGGGACCCGCCCACCAGCACGATCCTGCCGCCACCGATCGTGCGGGTCAGCAGGCGGAAGGTTGCACCCTCTCGGAGACCGAGCGTCGCCAGACGCCTGCGGTTCGCTGCGTCGTCGATCCCGACGAGTGTCAGCGACGTGCCGAGCGGGGCGCTGGCCAGGTCGGTGCTGGAGGTCATATTGGTAAGGCTACCCTTCCCAAATTCCGGGACTCCACGCGGGTGGTCGGTCTATCGAGAGGAATAAAAAGATAAAGAGATAGACACACAAAGAGATACAGGATCGGCGGGCAGGAGGCAAGGCTCGAACAGCAGGTGCGAAGCCTCCCGCCCGACGCGCGAGAGCAGCAGTTCTACCCGGCGGCGGACTGAGGTCCTTCGGGATCACTCCGCCGTGTGGTGCTGTGAGCCTGCCCCTGCTCGGGGGCCGACGACAATGAGGGGTCGCGGGCCTGAGGCGGTGCCCGTATTCAAGGGTGGTGCGACGTGGTCGGTGGTCTTGTATGGCGCGGGCGGCCGGTAGTGTTCCAGGCTGTTGGTGAGGGCAGCGACGAGAGGCGAGCGTATGAGCGAGGCACCCGGCGAGGCGAGCTCCGGCACCGTTTCACGTGAAACATTGCCCCAGCCTCCAGGCACCAGGGTCATGGTCGTCGTCAACCAGAAGGGTGGCGTCGGGAAGACGACGACCGCTGTGAACCTGGCCGCGGCCCTGGCGAACGGTGGCCTTCGCGTCCTGCTCGTGGATATGGATCCTCAGGGCAACGCGTCCACCGCGCTCGGCGTCGACCATCGCCAAGGGGTCCGCGGCACGTACGAGGTCTTGATCGAGCAGGACGAGATGGCTTGGCACGTCGTGGCCAGCCCCGAGGCCCATGGCCTCTCGGTCCTGCCGGCGACCATCGATCTCGCCGCCGCTGAGATCGAGCTCGTCAGCATCGTCGGAAGAGAGCACAGACTGCTCGACGCGCTCACCACCTACCTGAGCGCCAACCTCTACGACTACGTGATCCTTGACTGCCCGCCATCCCTGGGGTTGCTCACCCTCAACGCCTTGGTCGCAGCGAAAGAGATCCTCATCCCGATCCAGTGCGAGTACTACGCCCTCGAGGGCGTGTCCCAGCTCGTCCGTACCATCAACCTCGTCAAGGGCAACCTCAACGACCGACTCCAGGTCTCGACGGTGATCCTCACGATGTACGACGGGCGGACCAAGCTCTCGGCCCAGGTGGCCGACGAGGTGCGGCGTCACTTCCCGACGCAGACACTCGAAGCCGCGATCCCCCGTTCCGTCCGGGTCTCGGAGGCCCCGAGCTACGGCCAGACCGTGATGTCGTACTCGCCCGGGTCGCCCGGAGCCGACGCCTACGCACAGGCCGCCCATGAGATCGCCCATCGTGAAGGAGCTCAGTGATGGCCACCCGCACCAAGCCCGCAGGACTCGGCCGAGGCCTCGGCGAACTGTTCCAGAACACTGACACCGATCACGCCGCCAATCCGAACGCAGCCCCGGTCGCGATGCCCGAGGGCGCGAGTTTCGCGGAGATCCCTGTCGGATCCATCACGCCGAACCCGCGCCAGCCTCGCACGGCCTTCGACGAGGACCAGCTCTCCGAGCTCGCCGCGTCCATCAAAGACGTGGGCCTCCT
>PMBM01000084.1:1930-15691 GCA_003153855.1 Propionibacteriaceae bacterium | reverse complement strand
CCGGCGTCGTCCTTGTGCTCGGAGCAGATGAACGTACGGGACTCGACGCGGGCCACGTCGGACGGGGCCGAACGTGCGAGGTAGCTGCCGGGGCGCTTGTCGGGGTTGAGCTTGATGAACGTTCCTGCGGCGACCATCTCCGTGTACAGGCGGTCGCGCTCCTCCAGGGATCCGTCGCACCAATGGATCTGGTCAGGCTCGGTCAGCTCAGCGACCTTCTCCACCCATTCGACGAGGTCGGCGGGTGCCTCAGCGGGAGCATTGAAAGTGATCAGGTGGGCGGTCATCTGGTCCTCCGATTTCCTCGACAATGAGGGACAGCAGAAGCGTAAACCAGCACATACTGTGCTCTTGACGCGGGCTGCTCGTTGGGGTTATGCGTTCCTGGCAAGGGCAAACGCTTGCCTTTGGTCCGGTTTGCACGGGTACCTCAGCGGTGGGCTAGACTCATCCCTCGGTTCACCAAGCGCCCGTGGCTCAACGGATAGAGCACCTGACTACGGATCAGGAGGTTGGGGGTTCAAGTCCCTCCGGGCGCGCCAGATCTATCGCTTTCGTTCAACCCCCCTTGTCAGCGAGTGTTCGCGCGTCCCGGTACTGGTGGCGCAGCCGAGGGCCCGGTTGCTGTGGGCGTCCCATCGACTGCGTCTCCGCAGTCGGCCAGGCCTGTGGTCTGTGCGGTGACGCATCGGTCGTGGCCGCACCTTCTCTGAGGCCGGCCGAGGGCGTCAGGTCGTTATCAAATCGTTAGACGTCAAGATACTTTGAAACGCTGCAGTCACTGTGGAGGGGTGGGTCGCGGTCCCTGAACCCGATCCCGGGCGGCTCCCCGCGGAGCTCCACGACGTCTGCCGGGACTGTCACTCAGGGCGTCCGGACCACACGTCGCGGCGCATCACTGCGTTGGACGAGTGGTCGTGGCGGCATGCAGATCGGTAGGTCGGAGTTGTCGGGCAAATGAGCAGGGGGTTGCGTGCTGCAGCCGACGACTCCGGAGTTCTCGGGCATACGGAGTTCCAAGGAAGCCTCGTATGCCCGAGAACTTCGGGGTGAGCCAGAAGGGGAGCCCCGGCCTGGCTCATATGCCCGAGATGTCCGTGAAACGCAGACGTCTACAGGGCGGAGTCCAGTGCGCGGCTGATCGCGTACGTGTCGCTCTGCTCCCTGCCGAAGACCTGCGNNGCGACGTCGGTGACGCCCTCGGCGCCGAGGCAGTCCCAGGCGAACGGCAGCTCGAGGCAGTGGAAGGCCAGCCCGAGGGCCGGGCTGGCCCACCGGAAGTCGTACGTCCACGTCCTGTCCGCCCGCGCGTCGGACCAGTTCAGCGTCGGGATGCGGAAGCTGAGGTCCGTACCCAGCTGGCCGACCTTCAGGGCGGCTGACGGCAACTCCGGGTGTGCCGCGACGTACGCCTGGGCCACCTCGGCGGGCAGTCCGCCCTCGGTGAGAGCGGCCGCCGGGTCCGTACCGGCCCACTGCTCGGCGAAAGCCAAGGTGCCCATCGTGAACTCGTGCGCGACGGTGCCGCTGAGCAGGTCCTTGTCGGCGCCGACGCCACGTCGGATCGCGTCGACGACGCCCAGCGGGAGCAGGTCGTCGCCGACGGCCGGTACGAACGGGAGCCGAACCCCGCGGTTGGCGAGCGTCGTGGCCACGTATTCGGCAGCGCTGGCCGGCGGCGGGCCGCCCGGCGCCATGTATGCGGTCTGCGCATCGAGGATCTCGTCCTCGCTCAGCGTTGACCAGCCGGCGACCGTGGGCTCGACGCCGACGGTGGCCGCGAGCTCGCGGCCGATGCGTTCGGCCCCCTCGAGGCTCTGCGACAGCCCGGCGCCGGAGTGGGCGATGACGCGTGCGAACAGGCCCTGTGCGGCCGGCGAGGAGAGCAGCGCCATGACGGCCGTACCCCCAGCGGACTGCCCGGCGATCGTGACCCGCGAGGGGTCGCCGCCGAACGCCGCGATGTTGTCGCGCACCCACTCGAGGCCGAGGATCCAGTCGCGTACGCCGCGGTTGGACGGCGCGCCCTCGATCCAGCCGAAGCCGTCGAAGCCGAGCCGGTACGAGAGGGAGACGGTCACGATGCCGTCCCGGTTGTACGGGCTGCCGTCGTACCACGGGCTCGACGGCGACCCCGCGAAGAACCCGCCGCCGTGGATCCAGACCAGTACGGGGAGGTGCGCGCGGGTGTCGCCGGGCACGGGCGTGAACACGTTGGCGTTCAGCGTCGAGTCGCCGGGGAAGCTGGGCTCGGGAATCGTGGTGACCGGCCCGAACGGCCGCCGCTGCGGTGTTGCGCCGGGGGCTGAGGCGTCCAGGGCGCCGTCCCACGGACGAGCCGGTACGGGCGCCGCAAACCTCAGCTCACCGACCGGTGCCTGCGCGAACGGGATCCCGTAGAACGCCGCCGACGGGCCGCGCCAGATGCCGAGGACGTTGCCGGAAGTGGTCTGCACGAGAGGGCGCGGATCAGTCATGGATCCATCATTCCGGACGCGCGAAGGGCGTCGGGCACCGCCGTCACGATCGTGTGGATGAGTCGTACGAGCGCGTGCCCGCGCCGGCTGAGTCCCCGCGTGAGTGCTCGCAGTCATGGGCGCTCTCGTTGGGGCGCGTGATCGCGGCAGCACCCAGGACTCAGGCTCGGGTGTGGCCGAGGTCCCAGCCGTTCTGAGGGGAGGCGGACAGCCGCAGCTCATGTCCACGCCATAGCCAAATGCGGGCTATGCCCCTGTGCATAACTTTCCCAATGGTCTCTGCCGGCCGTTAGCGTCGTGGGCGAAGGAGGTCACACCCCATGACCGATAGGGAAATGCCGGACATGTTCGACAAGCTCACGGCTCAGGCGGAGCAGTGGGCGGAGGCATACTCGGAGTCGCCCGAGTTCGAGCCGGCGAGCGAACGTGAGCTGACAAGGTCCGATGTGGAGGGCCGGGTCGAGGTCACGATGAAGGACTGGCAGGTGAAGGCGGTCCATATCGACGACACCTGGTACACGGAGTGGCTCCCGTCGCTGCTTCAGATCGAGCTCGCGGTGCGAGACGCGGTGAACGCGGCCCTCGGCGAGTACTGGTCCCAGGAGCTGCAGGACGCGAAGGACCATCACACGCCCATGGGCGAGATCGCCGCCGGGATACAGGAGCTGTCGGTCGAGTTCCGCGGCGCGTACGCGAAGGCCATCGCCCGCCTGGAGGCTCACGAATGAGCGACATCAGGTTCACGCCGTCGGTGTGGCAGGAGTCAGGGAGGCGGTACGAGCAGGCGGGCGCAGATCTCGTATCCGGAGTCGTCAACCACCTGTCTGTACTCGACGTGTCGCAGATCGGCTGCAACAAGGGATCGCACCTGGTCGACCAGGCGCTGTCGTTGGTGATCCCCGCGGTGAAGGAGGCCTTCGACGCCGCGTGCCGCGACCTGGCCGACAACATGGCCGGCATCGGCGAGGCGATGGGCGACACCGGCACGGCGTACCAGCAGCTCGAGGAGACCCAAGCCGAGCTGGCACGGCAGATCAGTCAAGGGCCGTCGCCGTGGCGCTGACGCTGCCGGACTGGCTGGTGGGGGCGATGGCCCTTCTGGGCTACGACTTCCCGCAGTCCAACGAGGACGTGCTCCACGCCTGGGCCGACCACCTCAAGTCGCTCGACCACACGATGGACACCGCGCACGCCGACCTGCTTGCCGCGATCCAACACGTGCACGACCACAACGCGGGGCCGGCGACAGATGCGTTCGGGACGTACGTGTCGGGCGCCGACAGTGACGCCGACGCGCTCGTCCGGTTCAGCGAGGGCTGCGAGATCGCCTCGCTCGGCTGCGACATCTGCGCGTACCTCGTGGTCGTCATGAAGGGCGTCATCCTCTTCCAGCTCGCCCTCCTCGCCCCCGCCATCGCCGCGGGACCGGTCAGCTTCTGCATCAAGAAGGCCGTCGAGTGGGCCATCAACCAAGCCATCAGCATGACGATCGCGAAGCTGCTCACCTGAGATGTCCAGGTTCGCCACAGCCGCCAGGGCCCTGCGGGGCCCGTTCAAGAAGCTGGTCCACAAGCTCGAGCTCCGAGCACGACGCGTGGTCATCAAAGTCAGCCGAAAGGCTGCAGGCCGGCACGCAGATACTGTGAAGCACGCCGAAGCCGCCTTCAAGGCAGCGAGGGCAGACGCGGCCAGGCTGCGTACTGAGCTCGTGAAGCCGCCCACCGCCACGAGCGCGGCGGTGGACAGAACAACAGGCAGAGTGGTGGGGATCGGCCACTCTAAACACGCGACGGCGATCCCGGCGGAACTGATGGCCAAGCTCCCTGACCCCCCACTCGAGAAACGATGGGAAGTCACCAACTGTGGCGAGGTCGAGGCAGCGGCCAACGCTATGGCGGCTGCCTCCCGATTTGAGGACCTCGTAATTCGCACAGTTCGGACGGAGTCTGGTGTTGAGTTTGAACCGTGTCTGAACTGCGACTCTTGGCTTCCGGGAAGGGATTAGCTATGGAAGCAATCGATTTGCTCCGTGCCGCTGGATGGCGGCCCGGGAGGTCGCTCGATGTATCAGCAGATCTTGCAGCTCTCGAGGCGAAGGGCTTCCCCGTGACAGCTGCGGCAGAAGGCTTCCTGCGTGAGTTCTCGAAGCTCACGATGCTGGTGCCGGGCGCACTCAATCCCCTGGTGATTGATGGCCTCATCGCCGCCCGCGACGCCTCGTTCGGATGGGGCGAGGCGTATTCAGCTGCTCTGGAGTGCCAACTCGTCCCTGTTGGCGAGTACTCCAACCTCATGTTCTGGATAGACCCAGACGGGGGCATCTGGGCGACCTTCGATGACGACTACGGGAGAGCTGGAACTTCCCTCGCCGAGATGGTCCAAGGGCTCTTCTTCGAGCCGGATGGATGGCGCCTCGACCGCAAGATCGCCGGATGAAGGACGGCGCGCGGAAGCCCGTCGACGGCGAGCTGCGCTCACGCTTCGGAATCATCCGGTCGGGCACGCGTCGTAGGCTCCTTACATGCGCGCGATCCAGGCCCGTGAAGCGGGCGGCCCAGAGGTGTTGGAGCTTGTCGAGCTCGCCGATCCGACCCCAGGTCCGGGACAGGTCCTGGTGAAGGTGGCGGCGGCTGGGGTGAACTTCATCGACACGTACAGACGTGGCGGGGTCTACCCCATGCCCTTCCCGCACGTGGTCGGCAGCGAGGGCGCCGGCGAGGTGGTCGGACTCGGCGACGGCGTCACGGACGTGGCGGTCGGGGATCGCGTGGCCTGGTCGGACGCCCCCGCCTCGTACGCGGAGCTCACCCTCGTGGACGCCCCTCGTCTCGTGCCGGTGCCGGCGGGGGTCGGCGACGACGTCGCGGCAGCCCTCCCGCTTCAGGGGATGACGGCGCACTACCTCGTGACGTCCACCTATCCCGTACAGCCCGGCGACGACGTGCTCGTCCACGCCGCCGCGGGTGGCGTCGGCCTGCTGCTCACGCAGCTCGTCATCGCTCACGGCGGGCGCGTCATCGCCACGGTCTCCACGGCGGAGAAGGAAGCACTCGCACGCGAGGCCGGCGCGGACGTCGTCATCCGCTACGACCAGCTCGGCGACCTGACCGCCGAGCTGCCAACGCTGGTCAAGGACGCGACGGGCGGCAAGGGCGTGGCGGTCGTGTACGACGGCGTCGGCAAGACCACCTTCGACGCCTCCCTGGCGAGTCTCAGGCCGCGAGGGATGATGGTCCTCTTCGGCGGCTCCAGCGGCCAGGTGCCGCCTTTCGACATCCAGCGGCTCAACTCCGGCGGCTCCCTGTACCTGACGCGGCCCACCCTCGGCTTCTACGTCGCCACCACCGACGAGCTGCGCTGGCGTGCGAAGGAGCTGTTCGGGGCCGTAGAGGCAGGCACGCTGAACGTACGGATCGGTGCCCGCTACCCGCTCGCCGACGCGGCCGAGGCCCATCGTGCCCTCGAAGGCCGGAAGACGACCGGCAAGGTGATCCTCGTCCCGTGAGCGAACCGGACCAGACCCCGGCACTGCCCTGGCGCGGTGTCATGCTCGACGTGGCGCGGCACTTCCTGCCGATCGGCGAGGTGCGACGGATGGTCGACGCGATGGTGCTCCTGCGCCTCAACGTCCTCCACCTCCACCTCACCGACGACCAGGGCTGGCGGTTCGAGTCGAGGAGGTGGCCACGGCTGACCGAGGTCGGGGCATGGCGCGACGAGACCGTCGTCGGGCGCCCGGGCAACTACACCGACTGGAGCCTCCACCCCGAGAACAACCTCAACACGTACGACGGTGTCCGCCACGGCGGCTTCTACACGCAGGCCGAGCTGCGCGACCTGGTGGCGTACGCACGCGACCGGGACGTGATGATCGTGCCCGAGATCGACATGCCGGGGCACATGCGAGCGGCGCGCGCGGCGTACCCGGAGCTCGGCTACGAACCCACCGCGCTCGATGTCGGCCGCAGCTGGGGGATCTACCCCGAGGTCCTGCGCGTCGACGAGGTCGGGCTGGCGTTCTGTACGGACATCCTCACCGAGGTGCTCGACATCTTCGATGCGCCNNGCCGATCTCCAGACCTGGTTCACCGAGCAGATCGCGTCCTACCTCAGGTCCCACGGCCGCCGCCTCGTCGGCTGGGACGAGATCATCGACGAGGGCGTACCGCACGGCGACCCGGTGGTGATGGCCTGGCGCGACTGGACCGATGCCGCGGGACGGGCGACACGCGCCGGGATCGACGTCGTACAGGCGCCGTCGCTGCTGTACCTCGACCACGCGCACGGGTCCGACGAGGGCGAACCGCTGGCGATCGGGCCGGGTGCGGACCTGGCTGCCGTGTACGCGTACGACCCGTACGCGGGGCTCAGCGACCCGGCCCATCTGCTCGGGGTGCAGGCGCAGCTGTGGAGCGAGTACATCCCGACGGCCGAGCACCTCTGGTACATGGCCTTCCCGCGGCTCGTCGCCGTCGCCGACATCGGGTGGTACGGGGCGGACAGGCCACCGTACGAGCAGTTCCTCGCCGAGCTCCCCACCCGCCTCGACGCTCTCGCCGATCTCGGCATCGGGCACCGGCCGCTGTAGCGCGGCGGGGCGTCGTGGCACGTACGGGATCGCTGTCGCGTATGGACGGCGGCACGCAGCACTACTCAGTGCAGGAGCTCGTCTCCACAGACTGGCAGAAAGCGGGTCGCCGATGCGTATAGCGATCGGCGACCGCGTATCTGCCAGTGAATGGATGTGACCTACGGCCTCAGGCCACCCCGCCTACCGTGGGCCTCACATTCAGCAGCAGCAGGGAGATCCATGAAGATCGTCGTGTACGGAGCCACCGGCATGGTCGGCAGCGAGATCGCGAAGACAGCCGTCGCTCGCGGCCACGAGGTGACGGCGGTGTCACGCAGCGGCAATGACGTCCTCGGCGCCACCGCGCGAGCCGCAGACATCACCGACACGGACACGTTCCTCAAGCTCGCGGCGAGCGCGGACGCGGTGGTGGTCGCGATCCCGACCGGACGTACCAGTGAGCCCACCGAGCTCATGGTCGACGCGCATCGCCGGATCATCGCCGCCATGCCGGCCGCGCGCCTGCTCGTCGTGGGTGGCGCGGGATCCCTGACTGTCGGCGGTGGTCGGCTCGTCGATGCGCCGGGGTTCCCCGACGCGTACAGGCCGGAGTCCACGGCGTTCGCCGCGATCCTCGAGGATTACAAGGCCTCGTCCGGCCTCGACTGGACCTACGTATCCCCGTCGCCGGTGATCGCGCCGGGCGAACGTACGGGCTATGTCCTCGGTACGGACTCGCCCATCGGCGACTCCATCACGACGTCCGACTTCGCGGACGCGATCCTCGACGAGCTCGAGACGCCGGCGCACAAGGGTCGCCGCTTCACCGCCGCTTCCAAGAGCTGACGCCGGGACACCTCCCGATCCGTACAGGTTCTCTCCCGAGACGCAGGGTGGTGCTCCCGGCAGGTGACCGGGTCACGCCTGTACGACCTGCCAAGGGCCAGGGGCCCANNCTGGAGAAGAACTCGCTGATCACCGGCACGTACGCGATCGCGAGCATGATCCCGGTCGACAGGGCGAGCGACCCCCAGAACCAGCGGTTGGACAGCTGGTACCGGGTGAAGAGTCCGTGGACGCTGCGGCGCTGCATGATGTTGAGGAGCTGGCAGACGACGATCGTGAGGTACGTCGTCGTGGTGGCGCTCGCGATCGCCGTGGCGCTCGCCGCGGCAGGGGAGACGCCGAGGCGGCTGTAGAAGAGCAGGTTGTTGACCAGCGCGAAACCACCGATCAGCAGTCCGCACCACGCGATGTCCGGGATGCTCTGCCGGTTGAGGATGTGGACCTTGGGGTCACGCGGCCGGCGCTTCATCGTCTCGCCCTCCTCGGGGTCCCAACCGAGAGCGGCGATCGGGAACAGCTCGGCGAGCAGGTCGACGGCGAGGATCTGCAGCACGTTGAGCGCGAGCGGATAGCCGAGCAGCATCGTGAACGCGAAGCTTCCGATGTTGGTGACGAGCTCGGCCGCATTGGACGTGAAGCAGCTCTGCACGCCCTTGGAGATGTTGGCGAAGATCGTCCGGCCTTCCCGGATCGCCTGGACCAGCGTCGCGAAGCTGTCGTCGAGCAGAACCACATCGGCCGCCTGCTTCGCCACCTCCGTACCGGTCACACCCATCGCCACGCCGATGTCTGCCCGTTTCAGGGCCGGAGCGTCGTTGATCCCGTCGCCGGTGACCGCGACCACGGCGCCCGCGCCACGCGCCAGGCCGACGATGCGCATCTTGTCCTCCGGGCTCACCCGGCTGAACACCACCCCGCCTCGGAGCGCCAGGTCGCGGATGCGGTCGTCGGGCGCCTGCTCCAGGTCCTCGCCGGAGAGGACGACGAGCTCGTGCCCGGCACCGGCGAGGCCGGCCTGACGCGCAATGGCGAGGGCCGTCGGGGCGAAGTCGCCGGTGACGATGTTCACGGCGATGTGAGCCCCGGCCGTTGCCACCATGGCAGCCGGTACGGCGTCACGCAGAGGGTCGACCATGCTGACCAGGCCCTCGAGCACCAGGTCCGCCTCGATCTCGTCCATGGTGCCCCGCTCGGCGTCCTCGAGGCTGAGCTCACGTGTGGCGAAGGCCAGGTTGCGCAGCGCCTGCTCGGCACGGCGCGTGTTCTCGGCGAGGAAGGCCTCCCGGTCGGGGTCGGTGAGCGTACGGACAGTGCCCCCGACCCGGATCCTCGTCGCCCGCGCCAGGACGCTCTCGGGGGCTCCCTTCACGTAGGCGATCGCGCGCCCGCCGTCGGCTCGCAGCGACGTCATCCGCTTGCGCCCGGAGTCGAACGGCAGCTCTCGCACCTGGTGCGGCGCGTCCGCTGCGACTCCGGCCTTGGTCGCGGCCACGACGAGGGCCCCCTCGGTCGGGTCGCCGAGGCAGTACCACCCGGGCGAGTGGTCGTCCGGAGCCAGGATCCGCGCCGTGCTGGCGAGCGACCCGACGCGGAAGAACGCCTGCACCCGGTCACGTTCGTCATCGCCGAGCGGCTGCCCCGCGCTCAACACGTCCCCGTCCGGCGCGTACCCGCCGCCGGTCAGCTCATAGGTCACCCCACCGATCACGGCGCCCACGACGGACATCTCGTTGCGGGTGAGGGTGCCGGTCTTGTCCGTGCAGATGACCTGCGTCGCACCGAGCGCCTCGACGGCGCTCAGCCTCTTCACCAGAGCGTTCGCCTTTGCCAGCTTGTTGGCGGCCTGGGCCAGCGACGTGTTCACCTCGGCCGGCAGGCCCTGCGGGATCAGGGCGCTCGCGAACCCGACGGCGAACAGCAGTGCGTCCTTGAAGGGGAGGTGCCTGATCATCGCGATGACGAGCAGCACGGCCGCGAGCCCGCTCACGGTGTAGGTCACGAGGGTCGCGATGTGGCGGATCTCGCGCTGCAGCGGGCTGACGTCGCGACTGGTGGACTGGCTGAGGGTGGCGATCCGCCCGAGCTCCGTACGCATCCCCGTGGCGACCACCACGCCGAACGCCTCGCCGGTGGCGACGGTCGTGCCCATGTACGCGAGGTTGTGGCGGTTGGCCATGGGCACCACGCCCGTGATCGCGTGGACGAACTTGCGGCTCGGGTCGCTCTCCCCAGTCATCGCGAAGTCGTTGGTGGCGAAGCCGGACAGCTCGATGAGCCGTGCATCGGCGGGCACCATGTCGCCCTCGGCCAGGCGCACCACGTCGCCGACCACGAGGTCCGACGATGCGATCTGGGTGAGGTGGTCGTCGCGGTAGACCTGCGCGAGGGGCTGTACGAGCTGGCGCAGCGCCTCCATCGTCTTCTCGGCGCGGTACTCCTGTACGAAACCGATGATCGTGTTGAACAGCACGAGGACCACGAGCACGATCGCCGTGTGCCAGTCGCCGAGGTAGGCGGAGATCACGGCGCTGGCGAGCAGCAGCAGGACCATCCAGTCGCTGAACTGGTTCAGGTAGACCCGCCAGAAGGGCACTGTCCGTTCCAGCGCGAGCGCATTCGGTCCGGTCTGGGCGAGTACGCGTGCGGCGGCTTCCGACGACAGGCCCGTCTTCGTGGTCGCGTACCGGCCGATGACGTCCTCGACCGACGACTGGTAGTCGGGCAACGGGGTGGTCGCGTCCACCGGGGCTGCGGCGACCGGGGTGGCGGTCACCTGCTCGCCTCGGCGACGAGCAGGGTCACCTCCCCGAGCCAGGCCTCCCGCTGTGCTGCGGAACTGCTCGTGACCGGTGCGTACATGCGGCGGGTTATCGGGCCCATCCCGCAGAACCCGAACACGCCGACCTCCCAGATGCGCTGCATGGGGTCGCCGAAGACCTCGCGCTCGCGCTCGGGTGGGGTGTCGCCGGTGTTGAAGACGAGTCCCCTGGCCTTCAGCAGCCCGATGGGCGGGTCGCCGATCGGCGCGTCTCGGTAGGCCACCTCGGGCACGAACGTGCGGTCGATCCAGCCCTTGACCATCGCCGGTGGCATGCTCCACCAGTTGGGGTGGAAGACCAGGAGGAGGTCGGCCGCGGCCAGCTCCGCGCGGTGGCGGGCGACCAAGGCGTCGCCGCCGCGTACAGGCTCGAAGCCCTCCGCGTACAGGTCGTGGTGCGACACCTCGACGCCATGCTCGCGCAGCGTTCGCACCGCACGTTCGGCCATCTTGTGGCTGAAGCTCATCGGGCTCGGATGGCCCACGACTGACAGTGCGAACACCGGTTCTCCTCATGCAGCGGGCCAGTGCCCGCGCGTCCACTCGACTGTATCGAGCGGGAGTCCCCCGAAAGCTGTGATCCGGCGAGGCCGCGATCAGTCGAGAGCCGGNNGCGATGTGGCTGCGGCAAGGCCGAACAGCGGCATCGAGGCGTAGACCGACTCGGAGTGGCCCGCAGGGATGACGTACGTCTCGTGCCAGATCCCCACGTCGTGGCTCGCGGCGACCTTGCGCATGAAGCGGCGCCACGGCTCGAGGTGCGGGGCGTCGGTGTCGGAGGCGAAGGCCTGGATGCTCTGCGGGTCGCGCCAGTAGGACACCATCAGCGTCGTACGGCCGAACCAGTTCTCCGCGTGCAGCAGCCCGGATTCCGGGTGCCGGGCCAGGTGCCTCTGCATCGTCACCATGTCCTTGATGATCGGCGCCCAGCGGTCGATCCGGTGCAGGCGGTTGATCCGCATGCCGATGAGGAAGACGGTCACGTCCGTGTCGCCTGGGGCCGTGTACCGACCGGGGTAGATCTGGGTCATGAGGACACCTCCATCGTTTCACAACACCGTTATGGAACGATCCTACGGATGCGGCCAAGGACTCAGTCGTACCACCTCTCCGCTGCGCGGCGGGAGCGGAGGTACGAGTCCACGACGGCCGCTCCTAGGTCGTCGAGGTCGGGTGCGACGACGCGACCACCCACCCGTTCAGCGAGCTGCCCCATGAACCGCGCCAGACCCGGATCGTCGCCGAGCCGGAACAGCGTCACCTGGGTACCGCGCCGGGCGACCTGGTCGAGCGCCTGGATCGTGAGCCGCAACGTCTCCGGGTCCGGCGGGTACGCGAACCACGCGTGTCCCTCGCCTTGGAGATGCGCGGTCGGCTCGCCGTCGGTCACGACGAGCAGCACGGGCTGCATCGCCGGGTGCGCGCGGAAGAACTTCTCGGCGAGCAGCAGGGCGTGGTGGAGGTTCGTGCCCTGCTCGCGTATCGCCGACAGACCGGTGAGCGCGTCGATGTCCATGGACTGCGCGAGGTAGCCGAACGTGATGAGCTCCAGCCGGTCCCCCCGGTAGCGGGTCGAGACCAGGTGGTGCAGGGCCAGCGCCGTACGTTTCATCGGCAGCCATCGGCCCTCGGCCGCCATGGAGTAGGACACGTCGACGAGCAGCGCGACCGCCGACTGCGTACGCGCCTCGGTCTCGGTGACCTCGACGTCGCGCACGTCGATCCGCAGTCCGTGGCTCGCGTCGCCACCCTCGATGACCGTCCGCTGCACGGCGTTGGTGACCGTACGCGTGACGTCCCAGGGCTCCGTGTCGCCGAACGCCCACTCGCGAGTGGCTCCTGTCTGCTCACCCGCTGCGCCCGCCATGCGGGTGTCCCGCGAGCCCGTACGTCCCGACAGCTGCTTGGCGGCGTCGGCCAGCAGGGACTTGCCCAGCTTCCGCATCGCCGCGGGGGAGAGGCGAAGCGACCCGTCCGGCGTACGGCGCAGCAGGCCCGACGAGCGCAGCTCCCGCTCGATCTCAGCCAGCCGTCGCGCCGAGATGGCCGCCTCGTCGCCCAGCTGGCGCGCGAGAGCATCCACGTCGACGTCCTCCATGTGAGCGCCGCCGTACCCCTGGCCCAGCTGCTCCGCGAGCGACTCCAGCTCGGCGAGATCCTGCAGCACGCCGGTCCCGTCACCCAGACCGAGCCCCTCGTCGCCGCTGAAGGACTCCTCGCCGCCCCAGTCCTCGCCGGGCCGAAGGGACTGGAGGTTCGCGTCCAGCTCGTTGAGCTGCTGCATGAGGTCCGGCGAGCCGAATGCCTGTGCGCTCAAGGCCATGAGCTCGTCGCGCTGCTCCTGCGTCATCGACCGCATCATCCGCTGTGCCGCCGCCGACCGGTCCGCCAGGGCGTCGATGAGCTCCTCCACGGTCTCCGGGTTCTCCGGGAAGAACTGCCCGTGCTTGTCCATGAAGTCGCGCATCATCTGCTCGGTGTCCTCGCCGCGGCGGTGGGCGTCGAGCAGCTGGTTGAGGTCCGCCAGCATCTCGGAGACCGCCTGCCGGTCCTCGTCGGTGGCGTTCTCGAGCGCCTCCTTCATGCCGGCGAAGCGCTGGTCGAGCAGCTCGCGCCCGAGCAGGTCCTTGATCTTCTCGTAGGCGTCCTTGGCGTCGGAGGACTGCCAGTCGTACGAGCTCAGCGAGTTCACCGCCGCAGCCGTCGAGCTCGGGAGGCTGTCGAGCGTCATCTCGCGCAGCGCGCGATCGCCGTCGTCCATCGTGGCGTCCCGCGCGAGCTGCTTCCGCTCCTGCAGCACGGCCTCGTCGAGGAGCTTCTTCACCTCTTCGAGCGTGCCGTCGAGGCGGTGGTTACGCAGGAGCTCCTGGCGCTTCCGATGGACGTCACGCGCAAGATCGTCGAGCCCGCGCTGTTCGCGGCCGCCGCGTCTCAGGTACTCGCGGAGGGCGCCTTCGGGCGAGTACCCGGCCATGACGTCGTCAGAGACGGCCTTCAGTGCCTCGGCGAGGTCGACGGGCGGCGCGAGCGGGTCCGGACCGCCTGCGTAC
>PMBM01000084.1:0-1885 GCA_003153855.1 Propionibacteriaceae bacterium | reverse complement strand
GCAGCGGTGATCTGCTCGCCGGTCGTCACGGTCACCGACCCGTCGAGTGCCTCGACGAGCGGGCCGAGGTCGATGCCGCGATAGAGCTCGCGTACGGTCTCGGCGGTCGCCATGCGCAGGAGGTGGTCGAGGATGTCGCGCTCGCGGCCCTCCTCGCCGGACTCGAACTCGATCTTGCCGCCGAGGACGTCGACGGCGCTCTCGAGGTCGACGACGCGGGCGACGGCCTCGTCCTCGCCACGGAGCGTCGCCCGGTGACGCGCCGCCGCCGCGATCGTCTCGGCGCCGGCGATCGCGAAGCGTGCGGAGACGCCCGAGCGCTGGTTCACGGCCGGTGACTCGCGAAGCTGACGCGTGAAGCGGGCGAGGATCTCGAGCAGCGGCTCGGGCAGGTCGGCGCAGAGGTTCGCCTCCTGCTGGATGACGGCGACCTCGTCGGAGAGCTCGAGCGGGTAGTGCGTACGGATCTCCGCGCCGAAGCGGTCCTTGAGCGGNNAGCACGTACCCGCGGATCTGGATGTCCCGCTCCTCCATCACGTTGAGCATCGCGACCTGGATCCGCTCGGCGAGGTCGGGCAGCTCGTTGATCGCCACGATGCCGCGGTGGCTACGGGGGATGAGTCCGAAGTGGATCGTCTCGGGGTCGCCGAGTCGGCGTCCTTCCGCGACGCGCATCGGGTCGACGTCGCCGATCAGGTCGGCCACGGAGGTGTCGGGCGTCGCGAGCTTCTCCGAGTAGCGCTCCGAGCGGTGCTTCCATGCGACGGGCAGTGCGTCGCCCAGCTCGGTGGCGCGGCGACGGGACTCCGCCGTGATCGGGTCGTACGGGTGCTCGCCGAGCTCCGAACCGGCGATGACGGGGGTCCACTCGTCGAGCAGCCCCGACAGCGTACGCAGCAGTCGCGTCTTGCCCTGCCCGCGCTCGCCGAGGAGTACGACGTCATGCCCCGCGATCAGCGCGCGCTCGAGCTGAGGAATGACCGTACGGTCGAAGCCGTGGATGCCCGGCCACGGGTTGCGGCCTTCCGCGAGCGCGCCGAGGAGGTTGTGCTGGATCTCCTGGCGCAGCGACTGTTGCACATGCCCGGATTCCCGAAGCTCGGAGACTGTACGGATGGTCGGCTGGCTCACGTTGTCACGCTAACTCTGGCCACCAAGCGTGCACCCGCGTCTCACGCGCGGTTTCGTCGGCTACTGAGGACGTTGGCCCGGTGGACCCGGCGCTCGTCAGGCTCCGTACTGGTCGCGGTAGGCCTGCATGGCGGGGAGGTAGGACTCGAACCTCGGATCGTCCGAGACGTACTCCACGACGTCATCCAGCGTGACGATCGCTCGTACATCGACGCCGTGGTCGGCGCGGACCTGGCCGATCGCGGAGAGGGTGCCGGTGCCGCGCTCCTGGCGGTCGATGGCGACGATGACCCCGGCCAGCTGGGCACCGGCGGCGGTCACGAGGTCGATGACTTCGCGGATCGCCGTCCCGGCCGTGATGACGTCGTCGATCACGAGGACCCGGCCGGCCATCTCGGCTCCGACGAACAGGCCGCCCTCGCCGTGGTCCTTGGCTTCCTTGCGGTTGAACGCCCAAGGAACGTCGCGGTCGAAGTGCTCGGCGAGCTGCACCGCGGTGGCGGCTGCCAGCGGGATCCCCTTGTACGCCGGTCCCAGAAGCACGTCGAAGTCGAGGTCCCAGGCGTTGATCGCGGCGGCGTACGCGCGCCCGAGGCCCGCCAGCTTGGCGCCGGTGTTGAACTTGCCGGCATTGAAGAAGTAGGGGGAGGTGCGACCGGACTTGAGCGTGAACCCGCCGAACTGCAACACCTGGTGAGCAAGGGCGAGATCGATGAAGTTACGCTGGAAGTCCTGCATTCCCACAGCCTAAGGG
>PMBM01000078.1:12169-12819 GCA_003153855.1 Propionibacteriaceae bacterium | reverse complement strand
ATCTTGTACATGTTGGGGATCATCAACAGCAGGCCCTGCGACGCGGTGAACGTCGTCGACAGTGCGCCGCCCTGGAGCGCCCCGTGCATGGCGCCCGCGGCGCCGGCCTCGGACTGCATCTCGATGACCGTCGGTACGGTCCCCCAGACGTTGGGCAGGTGGTGTGCGGACCACTCGTCGGCCAGCTCAGCCATGGTCGAGCTGGGCGTGATCGGGTAGATCGAGCACAGCTCGTTGAGGCGGAACGCCACCGAGGCGGCCGCCTCGTTGCCGTCGATGATGACGCGGTCGTCGGTACGACTACGGGAGATCGTGGTCATGTCTCAGTGCTCCGGGATCATCTCGATGGCATGGACAGGACACTGGTCGAAACAGCTCGCACAGCCGGTGCACTTCTCGTAGTTGTACTGGTAGCGGTAGCCCTTGCCGAGCTTGATGACCGCATCCTCCGGGCACGCGCCCAGGCAGCCGTCGCACTCGATGCAGTTGCCGCACGACAGGCAGCGGGACGCCTCGAAGCTCGCCTCCTCGGCGCTGAGCCCTTCGACGACCTCCGCGAAGTCCATGCGGTGCTCGAGCCCCAGCTCCGGCTCGACACGGCGCTCGTGGTCACCGAAGTACCAGAGGTTGAGCATCTCGAGGGTCGCCAG
>PMBM01000078.1:0-12140 GCA_003153855.1 Propionibacteriaceae bacterium | reverse complement strand
CGGACGACGTCGTTCTCGAACTTCATCCCGGGGATCTTCGTGAGGAAGTTCGAGTCGGCCTCCTGCCCGAGGGCGAGGATGACGGTGTCTGCGGCCATGGTCTCGTACCGGCCCGTTCCGCGAGCCTTGCCCTGGTCGTCGAGCTCCATGATCTCGACGGTCATCGAGTCGGCGTCCATCGCCGAGATCGTACGGAGCCAGTTCATCTGTACGCCCTCGCGGATGGCCTCTTCCTTCTCGGCCTCGTGGGCGGGCATCTGCTCCTCGCCACGGCGGTAGATGACGATCGACTCCTCGGCACCGAGGCGTCGCGCGACACGGGCCGCGTCCATGGCGGTGTTCCCGCCTCCGTAGATGGCCACGCGGCGGCCGATGACCGGCCGCTCGCCGCTCGCGACGTCGTGGAGGAACGAGACCGCGTCGATCATCCGGCCGGCGTCCATGCTGGGGATGTCGACGCGCTTGGAGAGGTGGGCGCCGATCGCGACGAAGACGGCGTCGAAGCCACCCTCCTTCTGCTCGGCGAGCAGGTCCTTGATCTTGTGGTTCTGGGTGAACACGATTCCGAGTGCTCGCAGCCTGTCGATCTCGGCGTCGAGGATGTTGCGGGGAAGGCGGTACTCGGGGATGCCGTAGCGCATCATGCCGCCGGGAAGGTCGCCCGCGTCACGGATCTCGACCGAGTGTCCGAGCGCGGCCAGGTGGTAGGCGGCCGCGAGGCCTGACGGCCCGGCGCCGATGATGAGGACCTTGAGGCCCGTCGGGTGCTCGAGCCTGGGGAACTGCCATCCCTGCTCGATCGCGAGGTCGCCGAGGTAGCGCTCCACACCGTGGATGGAGATGGCCTGATCGAGGCCGGTGCGGTTGCACGCGCCCTCGCACGGGTGGTAGCAGACTCGACCGTGGATGGCGGGGAACGGGTTGTCCTGGACGAGCTGGCGCCAGGCGAGCTCTGCCTGGCCGGCCTTCACCAGCCGGAGCCATTCCTGGATGTTCTCGCCGGCGGGGCAGGCGTTGTTGCAGGGCGGGAGCAGATCCATGTACACCGGCATGCGCGAACGCACCGGGCCGACTCGGCCGGTGCCCTCCGACAAGTCGGGACGTTGGGTGATGTCTCGCTGGTCAGCCACAGTGCTCCCGGAGTGTTGAAAGATCAAAATCTCCAGAAAGGCTAACCTGAGCGCGATCGGCGCCTGCGGGCGGGGGTGGGGGTTGATATGAATACCCCCAGGGGCATCTCCGTCAGGTCCGGTACATGCGGAACAGCGGCATGTCGTACCAGATCGGACCGCAGCTGTACGTGATGCCGTCGCCCACGAAGCCGTGCCGTTCGTAGAACCGCCAGCCGCGGGCGTTGCCGCCGATGATCCAGAGGTACGCGGGCATGCGGTCAGGCAGCGCGAGACCCATGAGCATGTCCGCGAGTCCGGTGCCCTGTGCGGACGGCTGGAGGTACAGGTGGTTGAGCTGTTGCGTCACGCCCGGGATGGGCTGTACGTCGTTGATGGACTCCCAGTCCTGCGGCGTCGAGCGGCTGACGCAGATGCCGACGATCGTGCCGTTCTCGAGCGCGAGCCAGGTGCGGTCCTGCGGCACCTCCCCACGGGTCTCGGCCGCGAGGTTGGCCCCGAACGACAGCTCGCGCTCCGGCACGAGCCCATCGGCTTCGGCCAGGCGGTCCTGGGACCAGATCTCGGGCATCACCCCGGGGTACGAGCTCGCCACCATCTGTGCGTCGGTGCGGCAGTACTCGAGGGCGTCCGACGGCTGCGCCCGCCGAATCACGTACGGCCCGAACTGGTGGATCGCGTCGGGGCTGTCGAAGGTCGGGGTCATGCCTCGAGCTGCTCGAGAGCGACCTCGAGGCGCGCCAGCTTGCCGGTGAGCTCGCCCTTGCGGTCACCGAAGATGTCGGCTTTGAGGACGAGGCTGACCCGCGGCCCGTACGTGGCGAGCGCGCCGACAGCCTCCTTGACGACCGACATGCACTCGTCCCAGGTGCCTTCGATCGTCGTGAACATGGCGTCGGTGTGGTTCGGCAACCCCGAGTCGCGCACGACACGTACGGCGGCGGCGACCGCCTCGTGCACGTACCCCTCGTCGGAGCCGGCTGTACTGACGGAGAACGCAACGAGCATGTGCCAAGTCTGGCCCGTACCGGCGCCCTTGTCAGGACACCTGCGACGGCGGGCGTTTCCCTTGAAGATGTCCGATCCGCACACGAACCATCGGGGTTGGCTGTCAGCATGAGGACTGAGGTGAGGAGACAGACGTGAGAGCCCGTGTGATAGCGCTGCTCCTCGTGGCCACCGCTCTGAGCGCCACCGGCTGCGTCGCGGCGCCGGAGGTGTCCGGCCACGGCAGTCATGTGTCCCTTCAGCCCAGCTCCAGTACGTCGGCGTGCCCGGCCACGATCGATGGGGCCGTCCGGCCGTTCAACACCCGGGCCGGACTGAGCCTGGTGGATCCCTCGACCACTGAGGTGCTGGTCTGCCGCTACGTCTCGAACAGCCTCGACACCTGGACACCCGATGCTTCAGGCGTCCTGACGGGACAGTGGGCAACGGCCGTGGTGGTGGAGATGAACGA
The DNA here is from genome assembly GCA_003153855.1 of Propionibacteriaceae bacterium. Classification (GTDB taxonomy): domain Bacteria; phylum Actinomycetota; class Actinomycetes; order Propionibacteriales; family Propionibacteriaceae; genus Fen-668. The sequence goes on along the minus strand of PMBM01000078.1, from coordinate 9,551 downwards.
CCTGCCCGCCGCCAACACCCTCATGCGGTGCCCCAGTTCCACCCGCGAGGAGCTGCTGTTCCTCACGACCGGTACGGCCGTCACAGCCGAGTTCCTGGTCCAGCTCGACGGCTGCAGGTTCGCCACCGACGGGACCCGTACCGTTTCCTGGAACACAGACGATCCCCTCACGAACTGACTCGGCACGCCATCCGGCCTAAGCGAGGCCCCAACCAGAGTTCTGTGGGTTATGGATGGCGGCATCTGCGCTCCTGAGACGCCGACCAACGGCCGGCGGTTCGTCCGCCGCGCGCTGCGGCGACTGCCGCATAACCCGAAGAACTTCGGTTCACCGACCTTCTAGACCCGCAGAGTCGCTCAGTGGACCTGGCCGCGCTCCTTGAGGTCGGCCACGACCGATGCGTACATCGCCTCGTCGATCCTGTACTTCGCGCGGTAGATGAGGTAGCCGACGATGATGAGGATCGGCGGCACGATGAGCATCGCGACCTTGACGATGAGCAGGCCACCGGGGGTGACGTCGTCGGGGGTCGCTGCGGCGTTGACGCCCGAGATGATCACGGCGACGCTGACGATCTGGGTGGCGAGGGCGGCCCCGACCTTGTTGATGAACGGCTGCAGCGCGAAGGTGACGGCGACGTTGCGGCGTCCGAGCTTCCACTGGCCGTACTCGATCGTGTCCGTGAGGAAGACGAGCATGAGCAGCGTCACCCACGACTGGCCCACGAAGAGCAGCAGCCCGGCGACGCCGATGGGGATCATGTTCATGGGGCTGAAGAAGAAGACCACGTAGCCGGCGAGGATCAGGGCGGTGGCCAGCGTGTACAGGGTCCTGCGCTTCATCCGCTTGGCGAGGATCGGGAACGTCACGTAGCCGATGAGCTGGGCGACACCGAGCACCGCCGCGAACGGCGAGTACATCGCCTCGTTGCGGTAGACGTACTTGAAGAAGTAGACGCCGAACGTCGTCGTCGTCACGTAGCCGGTCATGAACAGCACCATCGCGATCGCGGTCCAGAGCAGCTGGTCGTTGTGGAACACGACGCCGGCGATCTCCTTCAGGGTGGTGCGTTCGTTCTCGACCACGATGTTCGGCTCGCGNNACGTCACCGCCGAGCGCATTCGTCACGGGGACGATCGCCACCACGACGGTGAACAGGCCGATCGTCGCGAAGATCTTCGCGAGCGATCCGAAGCTCTCGCGCTGCTTCTGGTCGAGCGTGAGAGCGGGCAGCAGTGACCAGTACGGGATGTCGTTCGCGGTCCACGACAGGCTCCACAGCAGGTACAGCAGCGCGAAGACGGCGACGAAGGCACCGCCGGACAGGTGCAGGTCCGTGAACAGCAGGGTCGTGATGGTCGCCGACGCGATCGCGCCACCGGCGATCCACGGCTTGTAGTGGCCCCANNGCCGCGAGGATCAGCGTCGTCGCCCACCACAGCTGGTCGTTGGGCAGGTTGACGACCTCGGTGAGGTAGACGACCAGGAACATGCTGACCAACGTGTAGACCATGTCCCGGCCGACAGTGCCGACGCCGAACGTCCACTTGTTGCGCCGGTCCGAGATCGGCCTCGACACCTGGTCGGTGACCACGTCGTCTCCCTCGCTCACGGGTGGTACGAGACGAGCCCCGCCCCCCGGATTCCACCGGAACGGACGCTACCGCAGCACGGTCGCCCGAGACGGCGGAAAGGCACGACCCGCGGGAACGCGTCAGCTCCCAGGGCGCACCAGACCGCCCGCCAGCACCAGGGCACCGATCAACTCGGCTCGCGTCCCGAGTCCGGCCGGAAGCACCACGCACGCCGACGCCAGCGGCATCTGGGCGAACCTGCTGATCGAGGACCGCACGCCACCGATGAATGCGGGACCAGAGCTGCCCAGCTCACCGCCGATGATCACCGCGGTGGGATTGAGGAGGTTGACCAGGTCGGAGAGGGCGCCTCCCAGGATTCGCCCTGCCTCGTTCATGACCCGCGTCGAGACGGAATCCGTGAGCGTAGCCAGGTCGACCGTGGCTTCCTCCAGCTGCGGGTGGGTGTGGATGATCTGTTCCATGACCGACGGCACCGACACCACCGCCTCGAGGCACCCTCGTGAGCCACAGCGGCACAGTTCCGGACGTCCCTCGACATGCGCGTGCCCGATCTCGCCCGCGAAGCCCCTACCCCCACGGTAGGACTGGCCTGCCAGCACCATCGCGGCACCGATGCCGTGGGCAGCCTTGACGTAGATGAAGTCCTCGTGCTCCTGGCCCGCGCCGTAGTGCCGCTCACCGACGGCACCGAGGTTCGCGTCGTTCTCGACGATCGACCTCACCCCAAGTCGTTTCTCGACCTCGAAAGCGGGCCTCATCCCTGACCAGTTCGACAGGATCGTCGTGGTACGGATGATGCCCGTGGCCAGTTCGACAGGCCCTGGAACGCCCACTGCGACGCCGGACAGCGACGACACCCCGTGCCGCTCGCAGAGCTGCTCGATCTCCTCGCACGCGGCGTCGAGGCCGGAGACAGGAGCGTCGTCGACATTCCAGCGGACGTCCTTCTCGCCGATGACATGGCCGGCCTCGTCGCCGATCGCCACACGGAAGTGCTGGTGGCCGAAGTCGATCGCACCGACGCGGGCGTTGCCCGGCACCGCACTGAGGATTGCCGCCCTGCGTCCGCTCCCCGTGCCTCGTCCCATCGCCGACAACGTGCTGTCGACGATCCGGCCCTCCGCCAGCAGCCTCGCGACAGCGTGCCCCACCGTGCTGGTCGACAGCCCCGTCGCTTTCGCCAGCGCTGACCGTGTCAATCCCCGCGAGGCGCGGATGAGGTCGAACACTTCCTCACGGGTGCGGTCCCTCGGAGACTGACGCTCCGATGCGACCGGTGAAACGATCATGGGGGGAATTTTGCTGAAGTAGCGAACAAATGTCAAGTCTTTTACGTCGATAATGGCCCTTAAGATCGTGATCAACCTGTCACCTTTCATCGTTGACAGGGCAAAAAGGTCGTCCTAGTCTCCATTGACGGCGGGCATTGACGCTTGCGTGAGCACGGGTTTCCGCGATCACGACAGCCACGAAGGCGTGGCTCGCAGCCGGTGACCGGACACAGGAGAGGGGATCAGGTGCTCGACCAACCCGACGACATCCTCGAGATGAAAGACATCGTCAAGGAGTTCCCCGGAGTACGAGCGCTGGACGGTGTCAGCCTCACCGTGCGCCGCGGCGAGATCCACGCGATCTGCGGCGAGAACGGCGCGGGGAAGTCCACCCTCATGAAGGTGCTCTCTGGCGTCCATCCCCACGGGTCGTACCGCGGGGAGATCCTGTACGAGGGCCAGCCTGTCAGCTTCTCGAACATCCGCGACAGCGAGGGCGCCGGAATCGTCATCATCCACCAGGAGCTGGCGCTCATCCCGGAGCTGTCCATCACGGAGAACATCTTCCTCGGCAACGAGGTGCGAGGACGTGGCGGCATCGACTGGCTGACTGCCCGGAAGCGCGCGAAGGACCTGATGGACCGCGTCGGGCTCAACGACGACCCCGACAGCCGCATCAAGACCCTCGGCGTGGGCAAGCAACAGCTCGTCGAGATCGCCAAGGCCATCAGCAAGAACGTGAAGCTCCTGATCCTCGACGAGCCGACCGCCGCCCTGAACGAGTCCGACTCCGCCCACCTGCTCGACCTCATCCGCGAGTTCAAGAGCCACGGCATGACGTGCATCATGATCAGCCACAAGCTGAACGAGATCGCCGCCATCGCCGACTCGATCACGATCATCCGCGACGGTCACAGCGTCGAGACCATCAACGTGCCGGCCGGGGAGCGGGTCGACGAGGACCGGCTCATCCGCGGCATGGTCGGCCGCCCGCTCACCTCGCGCTACCCGGACCACACGTCGCACCCCGGGGACGTCCTCCTCGACGTCAAGGACTGGACGATCCGTCACCCCGAGGTGACCGAACGCCTCGTCTGCAAGGGGTCGACGTTCCAGATCCGCCGCGGTGAGATCGTCGGCTTCGCCGGCCTCATGGGCGCGGGACGTACGGAGCTCGCACGATCCTTGTTCGGCCGTTCGTACGGCCGGTACGTGAAGGGCACGATGTTCATGCACGGCAAGGAGGTCTCGCCCAAGAACGTCGAGCAGGCCATCGAGCTGGGCCTGGCCTACGTCACCGAGGACCGCAAGGTGCTGGGCCTGAACCTCCTCGACGCTATCCGTACGACGATCGTGTCGGCGGACCTGCCGCGTATCTCCCCCCGTGGCGTCGTCGACCGCAATGCCGAGCACGTCGCTGCCGAGAAGTACCGCCGTGACCTGCGCATCAAGACGCCCAGCGTCAACGAGGGTGTCGTGAAGCTGTCGGGTGGCAACCAGCAGAAGGTCGTCGTCGCGAAGTGGCTGTTCACCCAGCCCGAGCTGCTGATCCTCGACGAGCCCACGCGCGGCATCGANNGTCGGGGCCAAGTACGAGATGTACGGGATCATGAACGCCCTCGCCGACGAGGGCAAGGCGATCATGATGATCTCCTCCGAGCTCCCTGAGCTCCTCGGGACGTGCGACCGCATCTACACCGTCAGCGCCGGCCTCATCACCGGCTGCGTCGACGCGAAGCAAGCCACTCAGGAGGGCCTGATGCGCCTCATGACCCTTGTCCCCACCAACACGACCACCGCGGTGTGACGCGAGAAAGTTGACGATGAACGCTCTCAAGCAACTGTTCGGCGGAAGTCTTCGCCAGTTCGGCATGCTGTTCGTCCTGGTCGCCCTCGCCCTGCTGTTCCACGGGCTCACGGGCGGCCTGGTCATCACGCCGACCAACCTCATGAACCTGCTCAACGGCAACAGCTACATCCTCGTACTGGCCATCGGCATGGTGATGGTCATCATCATCGGCCACATCGACCTGTCCGTCGGATCGGTGGCCGCGTTCGTCGGGATCGTGGTGGCGATCGCGATGCGCGACTGGGGCATCCCCTGGTACGTCGCGTTCGTGCTCGGCCTGGCGCTCGGCGCCATCTGTGGCGCGTGGCAGGGGTTCTGGGTCGCCTACATGGGCATCCCGGGCTTCATCGTGACGCTGGCCGGCTACATGTTCTTCCGCGGCGCGAACCAGTGGGTCGGAAAGTCGCTCACGGTCCCTGTGCCCAAGGCGTTCCAGTACCTGGGAGCCGGCTACCTCCCCGAGTGGGGCCCGAACACGCTCATGAACAACTCGACCCTGCTCCTGGGAGTCTTGGCCGTCGCGATCCTCGTGTGGATGCAGGTGAGCCAGCGCCGGGCCCTGGCGAAGATCGGCGCCGAGGTGCCGCCGATGTCGGTCATGGTCATCCGGCTCGTCCTCCTCACGGTTGTCATCGGCTACCTCACGTGGATGTTCGGGACCGGCCGGCCCGGCTCGTCCTTCCCCGTCCCGGGCCTCATCCTCATGGCACTGGTGATCCTGTACAGCTACCTCACGAGCCGTACCGTCTTCGGTCGCCACATCTACGCGGTCGGTGGCAACCGGCTCGCCGCAGAGCTCTCGGGCGTCAACACGAAGCGGACCTACTTCCTCGTGATGATGAACATGTCGATGCTCGCGGCCTTCGCCGGGATGATGTTCGTCGGACGCTCCACTGCATCCGGACCGTTCGACGGCGTCGGCTGGGAGCTGGACGCGATCGCGGCCGTCTTCATCGGCGGCGCGGCGGTGTCCGGTGGCGTGGGAACGGTTGTCGGGTCCGTGATCGGCGGACTCGTGATGGCCGTCCTCAACAACGGCCTCCAGCTCATGAGCGCCGGGTCCGACGCGACCCAGATGATCAAGGGCCTCGTCCTGCTCGCGGCTGTCGCACTCGACGTGTGGCAGAAGTCGCAGAACAAGCCGTCGATCACGGGGTTCTTGTTCCCGTCGAAGAAGCCACAGCCCGGTGAGGCGACAGCGCCGATCACCAACGCTGCCTAGGACGCGTACGGCCGGGTCGTATCCCCCCGTACGCACAGCAGAGAATTCCCCGCCAGCCAGACGCGGACGGGGTGAACCCCGGAACGGCCAGAACGGCAACCGGAAAAAGGAAGAGGTAGAGATGAGGAAGTTCGCCAAGGCTGCGGCTGCTCTCGTAGTCGTCAGCGCCCTGGCCCTGTCTGGCTGTGGAAGCGGTCGTACCGACACCGCAGCCAGTGGCAGCGCGAGCGCGGCGGGGTTCGCCAAGGATGCCGTCATCGGCGTCGCGCTCCCCCAGAAGACGTCCGAGAACTGGGTCCTCGCTGAGGGCCTGTTCAACGACGGACTCAAGACTGCCGGCTTCACGCCGAGCGTCCAGTTCGCCAACGGAGGCGTCACCGAGCAGCAGAACCAGATCAGCGCGATGATCGAGAAGGGCGCGAAGGTGCTGATCGTCGGCGCCATCGACGGCTCGCAGCTCGGCACGCAGCTCGATGCGGCCAAGAAGGCCGGCATCACTGTGATCGCCTACGACCGCCTGCTCACCAACACGCCGAGCATCGACTACTACGTCGCGTTCGACAACTTCAAGGTCGGTGTCCTGCAGGGCGAGGCACTTCTCAAGGGCCTCGCGGATCGCAAGGGCACGAAGACCAAGTGGAACGTCGAGCTCATCGCCGGTTCCCCTGACGACTCCAACGCGAAGGTGTTCTTCGACGGCGCCATGAGCGTGCTCCAGCCCAAGATCGCTGACGGCACCCTCACTGTCCTCTCGAAGCAGACCACCTTCGAGCAGGTCGTCACCCAGGGCTGGAAGGCCGAGAACGCGCAGAAGCGCATGGACACCGTGCTGTCCGGCTTCTACCAGAAGGCCGAGCTGGACGGCATCCTGTCGCCCAACGACACCCTGGCCCGCGCTGCGATGGCCTCCATCGCTGCCGCCAACAAGCCCCTGCCCGTCGTCACGGGTCAGGACTCCGAGGTGGAGTCGGTGAAGTCGATCATGGCCGGCCAGCAGTACTCGACCATCTTCAAGGACACCAACAAGCTCGTCGCGCAGTCGATCGTCATGGCGCAGGCCCTCCAGCAGGGCAAGACGCCTGAGGTCAACGACACCAAGAGCTACAACAACGGCATCAAGGTCGTCCCGTCGTACCTGTTGGCCCCGGTGATCGTCACCAAGGACAACGCGGCGACCGTGTACGCCAACGACAAGACGCTCGGCCCGCTCACCAAGGGCTGATCGCCACTTAACACCCGAACGGGTGCTGGGCCTCACGGCCTGGCACCCGTTCTGCTGTTTGCGAAGTTCTTCGGGCTATCCCGAGCGGCGTCATGCCGCGCGAACGTCCGCGCGAAGTTCCTTGGCCTATGAGGCTGGATCGGGGGCTCATTGCCCGAACAACTTCGCGTGACCGACCTGGCCCGCCGGAACCCCGTTCACAACCCCGAAAACGTCGCGTTCCGGTTGATGCGGCGGACGCTAGGGCGACCTCACGATGCGCGATCGGCTACGCCGTCAGCCGTACGACCTTGTCGCAGCGCGCGACGACCCGCTCGTCGTGGGTCACGACCAGCAGCGGGCGCGTACCGATGCCGGACCACAGGTCGTCGAGCAGCGCGTCTGCGGTGGGGGCGTCGAGGTGCTCGCTGGGCTCGTCGAGGACGAGGACGTCGTACGAGCCGGCGAACAGCCGGGACAGTGCCAGGCGGCGTGCCTCCCCGCCGGACAGGGTGGCGCCCAGCTCTCCCACCTCGCGTAGCGGGTCGAGCGGCAGTCCTGCCTGGTCGAGCGCCGCGAGCACCTCGTCGTCCGTGGCGTCTTTGTTCCCGATCCGTACGTTCTCGGCGATCGTCGTCGCGAACAGGTGCGCGTCCTGGGCGAGGTAGCCCACGCGGCCGGTCGTCGAGACCTCTCCGGAGACCGGTGGGATCAGCCCCAGGACGGTCGCTGCCAGGGTCGTCTTCCCGACGCCACTGGGACCGACGACCGCGACGCTCTCGCCGGCGGCGAGGTCGAACGAGATGCCGGAACCCACCGGCGCGAACCCCGGCCAGCCGATGGCGAGGTCGGCGACATGTACGGAGGGGTGCTCGCTCGCGTCACCGAGTGGCGCGTCACCGCGGCCCACGGGCTCGGCGTCGAGCACCTCCACGACGCGGTCCAGGGCCGTCTGCGCGCGGGTGAGGGTCTGCGCGGCCTGAGCCAGACCACCGAGGACCTCGTGCAGGGCGAGGGGCGTCAGCACCAGTACAGCCAGCAGCCGCGGCGCGATGGCGCCCGAGACGACGGCCGCGCCGCCGATCCACAGAGCCGCGATGACGGCCGTACCGGCTGCGAGCACCTGACCGGCCGCCGCCCACGCCCGAACAGCCGTTGCGCGACGCTCGGCCTCCCGCAGCTGGGCGTCGAGGTCGTCGATGCGGGCCAGCGCCGCGGTGTCGGCGTCGTACGCGACGAGGTCGACCGCCACGAGCGCGGTCTGGCGCACCTGGTCGGCGAGCCGGCCCCGCAGTGGGACAGCGGCAGAGTCCGCGTCCCGTGACACGCGCTGTGCCCAGGCGGGAAGGACGAGTCCCGCGACGATGGCCGTCGCCAGGAGCACCCCCGCGTTGCTGAGCGAGAACCGGGCGAGCATCGCGGTCGTACCGGCCATGACCACGACGGCCGACGCGAACGGCAGCACGACGCGTACGACGACGTCCTGCACCGCTTCGACGTCCGCCACGACGCGTACGAGCATGTCGCCGTGACGCTTCCCCATGAGCGTCGTACGGGCGAGCGTCGTGTACGTCCGGAGGCGGAGCGCCGACTGCATCCGGAGCGCGAGCTCGTGCCCGACGAGCCGCTCGGTGTAGCGGAAGACGCCGCGGGAGATGCCGAAGAACCGTACGCCGACGGCGGCGACGCTGAGGTCGAGGAAGTTGGGGTGCTCGGCGGCCTTCGAGATGAGCCAGGCCGAGACGCCGATGAGGGCGATGGACGCGCCGCTGGCCGCGGCGGCGAGGGCGATCGACGCAGCGAGGAGCCAGCGCCCCTTCGGTACGGAGCGCAACAGGTCGGCGATCAGCCGCTGCCAGCCGGACCTCATTCGCGCGCCCCGATCCGTACGACCCTGTCCGCGGCGGCGAGCACCGCGGGACGGTGGGACACGACGATCGCGGACGCGCCCGAGGCTCGTACGCTCTCGACGACGACCGCTTCGCTGTCCGCGTCGAGGCCGGCGGTCGGCTCGTCGAGGACCAGCACGTCGGCGTCGCGCCGGATCCTCAGCAGCGCCCTCGCGATGCCGACGCGTCGGCGCTCACCGGCGGACAGACCCTCGGCCTCGTCGCCGACCAGGTGGTCGAGCTCCAGCTCAGGGGCACCGGCCGCCGCCAGCACCTCCCGTACCTCGTCGTCGCCCGCCTGGGGGTCGGCCATCCGGACGTTGTCAGCGACCGTGCCGGCGATCAGACCGGGAGTCTGCGGGACGTACGCGAAGCGGCGACGCCACGTACGGCCGTCTGCGTCGGCGGGTCCGACACCGTCGACCGTCACCGACCCGGATGTGGGAACGAGGAAGCCGAGCAGCGCCGCCAGCAGCGTGGACTTGCCGCCGCCGCTCGGTCCGCTGAGCGCGACCACCTC
>PMBM01000127.1 GCA_003153855.1 Propionibacteriaceae bacterium | reverse complement strand
CCCATGAGCGTGTACAGGTGGGCCAGGTCGCTCCACGGTTCGGAAGCCGTCGGCCGTAGCCGGGAGGCTTCGAGGAACGACGCTTCGGAGTCGTTGTACCTCGAAAGCCCCGCAAGTGCGATCCCGCGAGCGAGGTGGGCGTCGACGTTGGTGGGGTCGAACGTCAGAGCCGCGTCGGCGGCTGCGAGCGCGCGGGCATGGTCGCCCGTGACGTCGCGGGCTGACGACAGGGTGAGCTGGCATTCGACCGAGCCGGGGAGGCTGTTGCAGGCGGCCTCGAGCGGCTCCAGGACGTACGTGATGTCGGCCTGTGACGTCTCGGCCAGCTTGGTGACGGTGTAGGCGACCCGCCGCGTGACGTCCGGGTCCCACGGACGAGCGGACATGGCTGACACTGCTGACGCCTCAGGAGCTGACGAGGTCAGGACCCGTGAGTACTGCGCCTCGGCCACGACGAGGGTGATCCCCAGCCACAGGGCGACCGCCGCAACGCTTGCCGAGGAGGTGGCCCTGACCCATGTGGGTACGGGTCCGTCGTGACGGGTCGCGATGGCACCCCCGATCACGAGGGCGCCGAGCGTCGTCGTCACCGGGTCGGTGAACGACGTGAGGTACGTGGCGACGAGTCCCGCAGCCATGGCCGTCGCCGGGATGAGCTGCGGCGTACGCGCGGACAGGGCGTCGCGGGCAGCGGTGACGGCGATCGCGACGAGTGCGGCCAGTCCCAGAAGACCCGTGCCGCACAGCACCTGCAGAGCGACGTTGTGGGGTGAGTCCGGTGGGGCGTACGGACCTACCGCAGCCGCCCACTGTGGCGTGTTGAAGGGGTTGATCTCGTCGACGAAGCGGGAGGGCCCGGTGCCGGTCACGGGATGTGCCAGCCAGAGTCTTACCGACTCTCCCCACAGCAGCAGGCGTCCCGAGATCGTGGACTCGGCGAAGGGAGATGCGCCCGTGATCCGGGCGGCCGTCTGGGGTATGAGCAAGGAGCCCACGAGGAGGACCGCACCGGCACCGGCGATGGCTTGCCAGCGGGGTGATGTCGCATCGCGCCGCCGCAGGAGCAGCATGACCGCGACGCTGACCGCGACTCCGACCAGGACGCCACGTGACGCGCTCAACGCGACGCACGCCGCGGCCCCGATCAGCCCCACCCACGACAGCGCGCGCGGTGACGTCCTCAGCGACCACCCGACAACGATGGCGGCGACGAGACCGAACGTCCCGAGAGTGGTCGCGTTTCCCAGTAGCCCTGTGACGCGGTCGCCGCCACCGAACAACGCCTGGCCCGCCGCGACCACCCCGTTGAGGCCGGCGGCCCCGGCTAAGGCAGCGGTGAAGGTGCGTCTGGGCAAGGACGAGGAGAGCATGCGTGCTCCCACGGCCAGCGCGAGAGCATACGCGGCGACCATTGGGAGGCCTTCATACCGGGGGTAGCGCCCGATCAGCGACAACACCGGCGTCCGACCGGTGACGGCAGCGATCGTGAACGCCGCCGCCCCGAGACCGAGGACGACCACGATCCGTCGGCTGAGCCGGTCACGCGACACAGCGAGCATGCCCACCGCGAGGCCGAGACCCAGCACGAGGAGCCGCAGGGGCATGAAGGGATCTGTGGCGGTGGGGCTGGACAACAGCGGCAGTACGCCCCCCAGGAGGAGCGCCGCGCACGTCGCAGCAAGGGGGGACGCCTCGGGAGCGCTCGCGGGGCGCTTCTTCTTGGCCACGGTTGGACTCTATCCGGCGGAGAATCGCCCGGAGCATTCGCGTCGATGACGACAATCGTCAGAGGTGGCCACGACTCCTGGGAAAGGCTCGAAGGCGCGCTCCATTAAGTGACAAATTGTGGACAATTGCTTGGATGCCCCGATGTTTTCCACCAACCCGTCTTTCTGCGGCCACGTCCGGCGATAGCCTTTCGACGTTGAGTCGGCACAGGGGAGTGTCGGCACTCATCTTCGAGGAGAGTTGACCGTGATCAGTACGCGCGCGCTTGTTCGGGTTGCCAGAAATGGGCGGCACGGAGTCCGTATCCTCTTCATAGCCATCATGGCCGTCCTCCTCGGCGTCGGCAGCGTCGCCTTCCTGCCGGCGAAAGCCTTCGCCGCCATCCCCGAAGNNGGGTCCTCGTGGGCGACCGACCCGTCGCTCGTACCGGTGCGGGCGTCCGAGTGGCGCAGCTATGGCAACGGACAGCTGATCGGCACGACAGCCGTCGACTCCAACGGTGTGACGACCCGGACTGCGGTCGTGTACACGATGAGCTCCGGCACGGCGAGCACGTACACGCTCCCCGACGTCCCGATCTCGGTGGGCGGTTCGTGGATCCTGTCGGCCTCCTCCGGAGAGACCGTGCCTGCCTACAACTTCGTGACGGGGGCGTCGGCCACGGCGTCCATACCGACCGGGGGACCAGTCGAAGACCCTTTGGGAACCTTCCTCGTCGCGTCGACCAAGTTCGCAGCCCTCACTCCGACAGGTGGCGTGCTGTGGACCGCCCAGTCCGGCGACGGTCACCAGGTCTTCGCCTTTGCCGCGTCCCCATCGGCGACATCAGGCGGCTGGGTCCGGATTGACGGGATCGTCGGCGGGTTCTGGGACGGCGCCTATGTGGCCTCGGCATCCGAGCTCCGCTACGTCTTCGACGCCGGGACGGGACTGCAGTTCTGCAGGAGGTCTCTCGCCAACCTCGCGGCCGCGGCGACGTGTGTCGATGCGTGGCCGGGCGCGAGCAGCGGCTACGTCTCCAGCAGCGGCACCGTGCGGGACTACGTCTCTTCGGCAGTGGTGGAGCTGACCCGCTCCACGGCCACGACCACCGAGACCAGGGACCTTCTGTGGAACGGGACCGGACTGGTCACGGTGCAGGTCCCCAGCGGGTCGGTGCTCACGAACCCTGTGGAGAATCCCTCTGCATTCGGTGAGATTCCGTACGTCGTGATCCGCGACAGCCTGGCCGTGCCGTCGGTCCACAAGATCAACTCTGACGGTTCCCTGGGGGCAGCCATCACGCTGCCCACGTCGCCCGAGGCGCCAATCACCTTCGCGGTGACGCCAGATCGAGTGGTCGGTACCGACGCGCGGAACGTCGGGGGCAATGACGGGACCTCGACCTATCGCACCGACCAGTACGTCGCGTGGTCCCGCTCGGTCACGGCCGCTGCGTACGGGACAGAGACAGTGCTCCCTCGCCGTGCGTCGGAGATGTACGCATCGGCCGGAAGGGCTGCAGTCGATGGCCCGGACGGGGTGTCGATCTATGACCGCGGTCAGCTCCGCTACACGTTCGCCAAAGCCGGGATGACCTCGCTCAGCGGACCCTACGTGACCCGGGACGTCAGGGCGGCCGACGGTAGCTTCTTGTCCGAGCAGGTGATGACAGCCGACGGGAAGGAGGTCGCGACGTTCGACAGTGCGGGAGCGCTGTTCGGCTCGACCTATGTCACTTTCGGTTCCGGCACCGGGGCCATGACGCTCACGGTCAACGACCTGACGGGAAAGAGCGCGGCTCGGACTGTCGATATCAATCAGGGCGCGAACCCCGACTGCTATGGCCTCAGCGTCTGGAACAACCGCGTGGCCATGTCCTGCTACCACTTCACCACGAACCAGACCTTTGCCGACGTGTACGACCTGGCCACTGGCAATCAGGTGGTGTCCCAGGCGGACAAATGGGTCGAGGCGTTCGGCGATGGCTACATGGTTCTGGGGTCGTACTCCGCGGCAGCGCAGGGAAACGTCTACGAGATCGCGCCGATCTCCGGGGGATCGTCGATTGCACTCTCCGACTGCGTCAGCGGCGTGGTGACAGACGGTGTCGGCCATGTGCTGTGCACGTCGGGCACCCAGCTGATCTGGCGTGACTTCTCGTCGATGTCGACGTCGGCTCCCCGGTTGTTGGGTGTGTTGGCTCCGGCCTCGGTGGACTTCTCGTCGACGTCGACCTGGGTTCCGGATCTGGACACGACGAAGGCGCTGAACGCCGGCACGCTGGTCATCAAGAACGCCGCGGGCACTGTGGTGCGCTCGCTGGCGACCGCTGCCTCTGCCGACGGGTCGATCCGGGGTCTGTCGTGGGATGGCAAGGATGCCTCGGGCAAGGCTGTCGTGGGGGGGACGTACTCGTACACCTTGAATGCTGCCGCTGCGGATGGCACGGGCACCGTGGTGTCGATCGATGGTGCTGGGGCTGCCACGGGCTCTGTGACTGTGGGGGCTGCCGCGGTCAGCTACGACGCGTTCGTGAAGGCTGCGTACCAAGACTTCTTGGGTCGGGCGCCGACGGCATCGGAGTTGGCGGCGAAGGCGGGTCCCTTGGCGGCGGGGACGTTGTCGAAGGA
>PMBM01000094.1 GCA_003153855.1 Propionibacteriaceae bacterium | reverse complement strand
AGGCGACGCAGGAAGACCCGTGGCAGACGTTCGCCCGTACGCACCAGATCGGTCAGATCGTGCCGGGCAAGGTCACCAAGCTCGTACCGTTCGGCTCGTTCGTTCGTGTCGAGGAGGGCATCGAGGGCCTGGTCCACGTGTCCGAGCTCGCCGAGCGTCACGTCGAGATCCCCGAGCAGGTCGTCGCCGTCAACGACGACGTCATGGTCAAGATCATCGACATCGACCTCCAGCGTCGCCGGATCTCGCTGTCGCTCAAGCAGGCCAACGAGGGCATCGACATCGCCGCTGACGATTTCGACCCCGCGCTGTACGGCATGACCGCGTCCTACGACGAGCAGGGCAACTACATCTACCCCGAGGGCTTCGATCCGGAGACCAACGAGTGGAAGTCCGGCTACGAGGAGCAGCAGCGTGCATGGGAGCTGCAGTACGCAGAGGCCCACTCTCGCTGGGAGGCTCACAAGAAGCAGGCGGAGGAGGCCGAGCAGGCCGAGACCAACGCTGCTGTCGAAGTGAACACCGGCACGACGTACGCATCCGGTTCAGCCGAGCCCGCCGAGGGTTCGCTGGCTTCCGACGAGGCGCTGCAGGCGCTTCGCGAGAAGCTCACCGGCGGCAACAGCTGATCACGTACATGTCACAGACGGGCCCTCGCACCAGCGGGGGCCCGTCTGTGGTTGTCGGGCTGACGGGCGGCATCGCCACGGGCAAGAGCAGCGTCGCGACGCTGCTCGCGGCCCGCGGCGCTGTGGTCATCGACGCCGACGTACTCGCCCGTGACGTCGTCGCCAACGGCGCCCCGCTGCTCGCTGAGGTCGCGCAGCGGTTCGGCAACGCCATTCTCAGCGAGGACGGCTCCCTCGACCGGGCGGCGCTGGGCCGCGTCGTGTTCTCCGACCCGAGCGCCCGACGCGACCTGGAGGCGCTCATCCACCCTGCCGTGCGCCGCCGTGCCGCGGAGCTCGAGGCCGCCGCCCCCTCGGGTTCGGTCGTGGTGCATGTCATCCCGCTGCTGGTCGAGACGGGGCAGGCTGACCGCTTCGACCTGGTCGTCGTGGTGGACGCGGACGAGGCGTCACAACTCGCCCGGGTGCGTACCCGCGACTCTCTGGACGAGCCGTCCGCCCGCGCCAGGATCGCCGCACAGGCGACCCGCGAGGCACGGCTCGCCGCCGCAGACGTGGTGGTCGACAACTCAGGAGCCCCGGACGATCTCGAGGATCAGGTGGACCGGCTCTGGCAACGCCTGGTGACCTTCGGTGAGGCTCCGAACATCCGCCCCGAAAAACCTGCCTGACAAGGGCCGAACGCCTTCCGCGCGACCCCGTGATACGCCACGCTGTGCATGGGCCATGAATGGCCCAGGGGACAAGCGAAAGGTACTCACGTGGAGTGTCCGCGTTGCAACACCTCCTTGCCCGAGGTCGCGCACTTCTGCCATGTCTGTGGCAACGACCTCGTCGGCCAGGACGGGGGCAGGAAGGCGTCGTTCGCCCTCAAGCCGGACGAGCCTGTGGCCTCGTTCGCCCTGGTCTCGACGATCATGCCGCGAGGGGTGACCGGACGGCCGAACACATACCGTCTGGCCCTGGAGATCACGCTCGCCCTCGTGGCGCTGACCGCCATCGTGGGGGCTGTACCGATCGCTGTGATGATCGCGGCCTTTGCCGTGCCGGTGGTCTACATCGTCTACCTCTACGACGTGAACCTCTGGGAGGACGAGCCCGTCACCGTCACCGGTGCCGCCTTCGTGCTCACCTTGGCGCTGGGGATCGGCTGGACGCTGATCTGGGTCGCCCTGAGCGGCCACAACACCGTCATACAGGTCACCGCAGGTGTCGGTGGTCCCACGTTCCTCGGCTTCCTCATCGCCGCGGTGCTCGCGCCCGTCGTCGGTGAGATCATCCGCGAGGCAGGCCCGATCTTCCTCGCGAGCCGTCCGAAGTTCGACGACCTCATGGACGGACTGACGTTCGGCGTCATCTCCGGCGTGGCGTACGCGACCGGCGACACGCTGGTCAAGCACTGGGCGCTCATCACCGGAGGCTTCTCGTCGGGCAACGACGGGGGAGCGTGGCTCGCCCTGCTGGTTCTCGAAGGGTTCATCAAGCCGCTGGTGCTGGGCACCGCGACCGGCATCGCCTGCGCGGAGTTCTCGGGGCTCGGCGAGGGCTACGACGGCTTCACCAACCGGTACTTCCGCGGCTTCGGCGAGGCCGTACTGGCCTCTGTTCTCTACTTCGGAGGCACGTACCTGCTGAGCTTCGTCCCCAACCCCGTCGTCGGCACCGTCATCAGCATCCTGTACGGGCTGGTCCTGCTCGGGGTACTGCTCGTCCGCGTCCGTACGGTCCTTCACAAGGGTCTGCTCGAGGCGGCCCTCGAGTCCCAGGCGCGCAACGCGGGCGTCGGGCCAGACGGTGTTCTGGCCTTCTGCAGCCGCTGCGAGATGCCGCTGCTGCCGGGCGCCGCGTTCTGCGGCAACTGCGGCACATCCGTCCTCGCCTCGTCGCACCTGCACAGCTCCGACCCGGTGCCCGTGCTCGTCGGAGCCGGCACCACGGACGAGTCGTCCGCCACGGTGTCCGCGCCCGAGGTTTCGGCCGCGCCGCCCGCAGCGCCCGAGGTGGTGGCGG
>PMBM01000008.1 GCA_003153855.1 Propionibacteriaceae bacterium | reverse complement strand
GAAGCCGGTGATCGTGACCGTCGTTGTGGTCCAGTCAGTGTTCGTGTTCAACGAATTCCAGAACGCACTGTATTTCTTGCCCGGGAACGCTACTCCCACCGTCCAGCTGACGCTGTACAACTTCCACGCACAAGGGCTCAGTCAATGGAATCTGCTCTTCATGGACATTCTCCTGATCACCGTCCCCATGCTCGTCATGTACGTCTTCTTCAACCGTCAGATCGTGGCGGGGATGACTTCAGGCGCCGTCAAGGGCTGACCTCAGCGCTCGACGCCCACCGCTCCACCTCCGAAGGATCCACATGTCCACCACTGTCGACTCCGTGCGCCTCGAGTACCGGCTCGGGTCGCCGCAGACCGCTCTGCCCCGGCCAAGGGTGTCGTGGGTTACTCGTAGCGACGTGCCTGGGTGGCGCCAGGTGGCCGCAGAGCTCTCCTGGGACGAAGGGACGGCCACCACCACCGAGGTCCTGCTGGACGGCGGCTGTTCCGTGTTGGTCGATTGGCCGTTTCCAGCCCTGGCTCCGCGCCAGCGCGGAACCCTGCGGGTGCGGGTACGGGGGGTGGACGGCTGGTCGCCGTGGAGCGACGACCAGCCGGTGGTGGCGTCGTTCCTCGGTGAGGGGGAGTGGCGGGCGGACTTCATCGGCCTGCCACAACCTCTCCGCCACGCGCAGCCGACGCTGCTGCGTCACGAGTTCAGCATCGAGCACGGACTGGTGAGGGCGACCTTGTACGCCACGGCGCTGGGCGCCTACCAGGTCGAGATCAACGGATGCCAGGTCGACGACCAGATCCTCAAACCTGGCTGGACCCCCTACCAGCACCGGCTCGTCCACGAGACCGCGGATATCACTGGCCTGCTGCACGGCGGGCGAAACGCGATCGGCGTCGCGCTCACGGGCGGCTGGTTCACCGAGAGGTACGGCTTCCAGGGCCATGCTCGGCCGTTCTACGGCACCCAGCCCTCGTTCGCCGGCCAGGTCCTGTTGGAGTACGACGATGGACGCTGCGAATGGGTCGTCACAGGCGAGCACTGGCAGGCATGTGGTGACGGTCCGTGGACGGCCGCGGGCATCTACCTCGGTGAGCGGTACGACGCACGGCTAGTGCGGAATGGCTGGTCGTCGCCCGGCTTCGCCTCGTCCGGTTGGGTCGCAGCGAGCATGGCCAAGCCAGGTCCTGTGCCGGGGCCGCGCACCGGGCCGGAAGTTCGGGTGACTCAGTTGGTTCCCGTTGCCGAAGTGGTGACGACACCATCCGGTGCGAGGATCTTGGACTTCGGTCAGAACCTTGTCGGGCGCCTGCGGATACGGGTCTCTGGCGCAGCCGGGGAGATGGTGACGCTGCGGCATGCGGAAGTGCTCGAGCACGGCGGCCTCGGCGTTCGGCCGCTACGTGCGGCTGAGGCCACCGACACGTACACGCTTGCGGGGACCGGGGTGGAGGAGTGGGCCCCGACGTCCACGTTCCACGGCTTCCGGTACGCCGAGATCTCCGGCTGGCCGGGCGGCTTTGACCCGGCCGACGCGACTGCGGAGGTGATCGGGTCGGACATGGCTCGCACCGGCTGGTTCGACTGCTCCGACCCCATGGTCAGCAAGTTCCACGAGAACGTCCTGTGGGGCATGCGGGGGAACTTCCTCTACCTGCCCACCGACTGCCCGCAGCGCGACGAGCGTCTGGGCTGGACCGGTGACGTCCAGGTGTTCAGCCCCACCGCCAGCTATCTCTACGACTGCAACGGCTTCCTCGCCTCCTGGCTGGCAGACCTCGCCCTCGAGCAGCAAGCAGCCGGCGGCGTGCCTTCCATCGTGCCGGACGTCCTGGACTCCGCCAAGGTTCCGGCCGCCGCCTGGGGTGATGCGGCGGTCGTGCTGCCATGGGTGCTCTACCAACGCTTTGGCGATCTCGGCGTTCTTCACGAGCAGTACCCATCCATGAAGGGCTGGGTCGAGGAGGTTCACGCACTCGCTGGAGAACGTCATCTGTGGGAGGGCGGCTTCCAGTTCGGCGACTGGGTCGACCCCGACGCCCCGCCGGACAATCCGGCCAAGGCCAAGGCTGACCCAGACCTCGTTGCCTCCGCCTACCTGTACCACTCGACCAACCTGCTCGCCGCCGCCGCAGCCGTGCTGGGGCGGGACGCAGACGTAGTCTGCTACGCCGAGAAGGCGGAACAGGTACGGACCGCCTGGCTCGGCGAGTACGTCACCCCGGCCGGCCGGATCCTTTCCGACGCCCAGACCTCCTATGCCCTCGCCATCGAGTTCGGAATTGCCACGGGAGAGCTCAGGCAGCGGATGGGTGACCGGCTCGCGTGGCTGGTGCGGCGCGACGGCTATCGGATCAGCACCGGCTTCGTCGGTACCCCACTGGTCACCGACGCCCTCAGTGACACCGGCCACGTGACAGAGGCCGGCCGCATGCTGCAGCAGACCGAATGCCCGTCATGGCTCTATCCCGTGACGATGGGGGCAACCACGGTCTGGGAACGCTGGGACTCGCTGCTCGAGGACGGCTCGATCAACCCGGGCGAGATGACGAGCTTCAACCACTACGCACTCGGCGCGGTGGCCGACTGGCTCCACCGCGTTGTCGCCGGCCTCGCACCCGCAGCACCCGGCTACGAGACGATCGAGATCGCACCCCGACCACTCCCCGGCCTGACCTGGGCAACCGCTCGGCACGACACGCCCTACGGCGCGGCCGTTGTGGCTTGGCGACGTGTGGACGGTCGCATCACGATCACCGCCGAGGTCCCTCCCAACACCACCGCCACGGTCCGCCTGCCCGCCACCGAGGCATTCACTGTTTCGGCGGGCCATCACGAATGGACTGTGGATGCCGAGCCGCGGCCCACTCCCGCCCCCGTGACCACGTCCACGTCGCTCGCGGCGATAATCGACGACCCCGAGGCGTACCACACGGTCATCGATGCCTTCACGCGTATCGACCCGGCCGCCGGGGACGTGCATCGTCGCATCGCCTGGGTGCCCAACCAACCGCTCCACGGCGCCTTCAGACTGGTCTCGCCTGCAGTCGCCGCGGCGGTCGAAGACAGCCTCGTAGCACTGAACGCCACCCGTGCCATCAGCGATGCCTCGAACCGCCTGGAGATATCCCGGTCCGAGCACTGACCGGCAGCTATACGCACCCAACACCCACCGGGAGAGGCCGATGACAAGCCCGCTGAATCGCACGGTCACGATCGAGGACGTGGCCCATCTGGCCGGCGTCTCGCGGGCAGCAGTCTCGAAGGTCATCAGGGACGCCTACGGGGTGAGCGACGAGATGCGAGCCAAGGTCGAGGTCGCCATCGCCCAGCTCGGCTACCGCCCGCGGGTGTCGGCACGCGCGATGCGCGGGGCAACGTACACGCTGGGTATCGAGATCCCGACAATCCGGAATCCGTTCTTCACCCAGATCATCGCGGGTGCAGCCTCCGCGCTGGTCGGCAGCCGGTACCAGCTGATCATCGCCGCCGCGGGTCCCGACCACGACGGCGGGCCGCAGGCCATCGAGG
The DNA here is from genome assembly GCA_003153855.1 of Propionibacteriaceae bacterium. Taxonomy (GTDB): domain Bacteria; phylum Actinomycetota; class Actinomycetes; order Propionibacteriales; family Propionibacteriaceae; genus Fen-668. Next base: position 1,069 of record PMBM01000008.1, on the reverse strand, counting down.
CCCTGGCGGACCGTCAAGTCGACGGCATCCTCGCCATCTCGCCGGCCGTCGCCCCGGAATGGCTGGAGGACCTCGCGCAACGCACACCACTGGTCATGCTTGGCCGGCACGACAACTCCCGCTACTACGACACGGTCGTCGACGACGACCTCGAAGGCGCCCGGCTCGCCGTCCGACACCTGAACGACCTGGGCCACCGCGACATCGTCCACCTCACCATCAGGCCAGAGGCCGAGATCAACATGACGACCGCGCCGCATGCCTTGCGCGAGCGGGGGTACGAGCTGGCCATGGCCGAGCTCGGTCTCCTGAATCGGGCTCGCGTCGTCCATGTCGAGCCATATGGGGAGGACACGAGGCAGAAAGCGCTGGCTCTACTCAGCAGTGCGTACCGGCCGACCGCGATCTTCGCGGGGCACGACGACTTGGCTCTTGGAGTGCTGCAGGCGCTCAGCGAGCTCGGGCTCAGCGTGGCCGACGTCTCCGTGGTCGGGTACGACGACACCGACATCGCCGCCCACCCGTTGGTGTCCATGACGAGCGTCAACCAGTCCGGCACCCTTATGGGCGAGTTGGTCGTTCGCCTGCTGCTCGAACGCATTGCCGGCCGAACCGAACCGGCGCATGAGGTCATCCAGCCATACCTCGTGGCCCGTAGGACGACCGCAAGCTTGCGAGTCGACCCGAAGTGAAGTGCGAACCACCCAGGGATCATCGGGACGACACGATTCGAACCTGTCGTCGGGCTTCGAACTAGCACGGTCCTGGCTTGCGTGTCCTCGGGGGGCCGGTTTTCGACCTGCGGCCTCGGCGGGACATCGTGCCTGAGTCAGGCGTGCTTTTTTTTGGATCCTGGTTCAGACGCGGCTCCGGCACGCGTCGGCCGTCACGACGCTCAACACCTACGGCCACATGTTCCCGGACAAAGACGAGTCCGCACGAGCGGCGGTCGCTGCTGCTCTCGCTGCCCGTGCGGACTCTGTGCGGACTCAGGGGGTGGTTACTGCCCTCTGACTAGCACTTTTGCCTACTGGTCGTAGTACATCTCGAACTCGTGCGGGTGCGGACG
>PMBM01000204.1 GCA_003153855.1 Propionibacteriaceae bacterium | reverse complement strand
TGTCGCCGACGGTGCCGCCGACCTCGTGGATGACGACGTCGACGCCAGGCTTGGCCATGGCGAGCATCTCGTCCTTGATCTCGTTCGTGATGTGCGGGATCACCTGGACCGTGTCGCCGAGGTAGTCGCCGCGACGTTCCTTGGCGATGACCGAGGAGTAGATCTTGCCGGTCGTCACGTTCGCGTCGGCCGTCAGGTTCACGTCGAGGAAGCGCTCGTAGTGNNTCGACGTTGAGGTACGGATCCAGCTTCTGCATGGTCACGTTGAGGCCGCGAGCGACGAGCAACGACCCGAGGCTTGAAGCAGTAAGGCCCTTGCCCAAGGAGGACACGACGCCGCCGGTTACGAAAATATGCTTGGTGTTCTCTGTCTTCCCCACGGGCCTCCAGCCTATATGCCGACCGGGCCTCCACCGTCGGACGCCCACCCCTTGGCGCGCCGCGGCCGATGTGGCGGCGATATCCGCGTCCTACGATGAGGAGGTGAGCAACACACCCACCGGGGAGCCGGAGCCGCAGTGGCGGCAGCCGTCCTTCCCGTCGGACAACGACCCGAAAGCCGCTCCGGCCGAGGGTCCGGTCGCGTCCGGATCGGTCCTGGTCCCACGTGGCGCGGTGCCGCCTCCGACGGTGATGGAGACCACCATCGCCACGGTCGGCGGCGTGGTCTGGCCCGTCATGATCGTGCTCGCGCTGATGGGTGCGGTCCCTTGGTGGCCGGCGATCCTCATCGCGATCGTCACCAGCACGGTGCTCGGCAACGTCCGCCGCCACATGAAGGCACAGCGCAAGGCCCTCGGCCGCGGTGGCACGATCCCGCCCGGAGGGACGACCACTCCGGCCAGCCGGAACCGGCTTCGCTGAGGCGTCGGCCGGTCAGGCCGTCGTCACAGTCACCGGTACGCGGCCGGTGAGCAGCAGGAGACCGTACGACCTGTCCTGGCCGTCCCTCTGCTTCACCATCTGGTGGATCTCCTCGACGGCCACGTCCACGTAGCCTGCCGACACGGCCATCGCGGCGAGCTGGTGCGGTTCGAAGCCGTGGTGGTGCACCTCCTCCGTGGGGTCCTCGTGGAAGGACCCGTCCTCCGCGGCCAGGTCGGCGAACGCAAGGTAGCCGCCCGGTTCCAGACGACAGAGCACCGCCTCGAGGAACCCTTCGACGTCGTGGACGTGGTGCAGCATCAGGAGGCTCACGGCGAGGTCGAACGGGCCGCCGGGTGGTACTTCGGTCGTGATGTCGAGGCACACGGCGGACAGCGAGCTCATGCCGCTGGCCGCAATCTGCTCAGCCGCGACCTCGGTCATCCCGGGGCTGGTGTCGACGAGGACGATCCTGCCCACGCGGTCCGCGAGCATGCGGCTCAGCAGACCCGTGCCACTGCCCACGTCGACCACCGACCACGTGCGTTGCAACCGGATGCGTGCGGCGATCGCGTCGGCGGTGGCCTTCGCCCGCTCGGCGCGGCGCGGGTTGGCCTCCCAGGTGGCGGCCATCCCGTCGAAGCGGTTCATCGCGTTCCCTTGTCCTTGGTGGCTCGCGCCAGCAGGTCGCGGGCGTGGGTCCGCGAAGCCTCGGTGTCGTCGTGACCACCCATCATCCGCGCCAGCTCCCGCAGCCGCTCGTCGCCGTCGACAGCGCGCAGCCCGGACGTCGTCACCGTGCCGTCGTCGGACTTGGCGACGACGAAGTGGCGGTCGCCGTACGCGGCCACCTGCGCGAGATGGGTCACGACGATGACCTGGGTGAGGCGTGCGAGTCGCGCCAACCGGCTTCCGACCTCGAGCGCGACCGCGCCACCGATGCCGGCGTCGACCTCGTCGAACACGAACGTCTCCCCACCGCCGGCGTCGGCGAGCACCACCTCGAGCGCCAGACGCACCCTCGACAGCTCGCCACCCGACGCCACCTTCGCCAGCGGACCCGGCTGAGACCCCGGATTGGCGGAGAACAGCAGGCTCACGGCGTCGGCGCCGTACGGGCCGGGCTCGGACAGCGGCGTCACCGCGAACTCGAGCCGAGCGTGGGGCAGGGCGAGCGCGACAAGCTCGTGCTGGACCGCGTCGGACAACGTGGTCGCCGCGGCGCGCCGCATCGTCGTGATCCGCTTCGCCGAAGCCTCGATGCGCGTGGTGAGGGCCGCGACCTCCTGCGTGAGGGCGCCGATCCGGTCGTCGCTCGCCTGGAGCGAGGTGAGCCGGGAGGCGCTGACCGCGGACCACTCGAGCACCTCGACGATCGTCTCGCCGTACTTGCGGGTCAGGCCCTGCAGCTGCGCCCTGCGAGAGGCCACCCACTCGAGACGTACGGGGTCCGCGTCGAGGTCCGCCAGGTACGACGCTGTGGTCGCGGCAAGGTCGGCCACCAGCGCCGTGACCTCCCGTGCCTGCGAGGCGAGCTCGGTGGCCTGCACATCGGCATCCGCGGCCGCCTCCAGCGCCTTGCGCGCCGTCGCCACCAGGCCGAGCGCGCTCGGCTCGTCGTTGACCGCGTCCTCGTCACCCGACAGGGCCACCGAGGCTCGCTGTGCGTACAGGCGGAGGTCGTCGACGGCCTGCAGCCGGGCCGCCTCCGCGGCGAGCGCCACGTCCTCGTCGGCCTCGGGCGCCACCGCCGCGATCTCCTGGAGCCCGTACTCGAGCAGGTCCTGCTCGCGCGCCCGCTCGCGCGCCTGCTCCTTGAGACGGGCCAGCTCGGTCCTCGCCAGCTGCCGGGCCGCGTAGTCCTCCCTGTACGTGGCGAGCTCGTCGGCCAGCTCCGTACCCGCCGATCGGTCCAGCACGTCGCGCTGCCGCTCGGGCGCCGCTAGACGCTGCTGCTCCGACTGTCCGTGGATGGTGACGAGCTGTGCGCCGATGTCGGCGCCGACCGCGGCAGGGACCTGTACGCCGCCGAGCATGGAACGGGACCGGCCGTTGGCCGCGACCTGGCGTGAGACGAGCAGCTCCCGCTCGTCGAGCACTCCCCCGGCGTCGTCGACGCCGGCGGCCACCGCCGCGGGGACGTCCACGAACCGGGCCTCGACGACGGCGCGGTCAGACCCTTGCCGTACGACCCGGGCCTCGGCTCGCGCACCCGCGACGAGTCCCAGTCCCGACACCACGAGAGTCTTCCCGGCACCGGTCTCGCCGGTGACCACGGTCAGCCCGGGGCCAGGCTCGAGGAGGGCGTCGCCGATGACGCCCAGCCCGACGATCCGCAGTTCGACGAGCATCAGCTGAGGGTCTGCCCGTAGCGGGTGCGGAAGCCCTCGACGCTCAGCCCGAACTTCTTGACGAGGCGGTTCGTGAACGGCTGCACGGAGAGCCGCGCCACCTGCAGGTAGTTCTCGTGGCGCCGGACCGTGACGCGTGACCCCAGAGGCGCGTCGACCGTACGTCGCCCGTCGCACCACAGCACGGCACCCTCGCCGCCGACGAGGTCGACGACGACCTCGCTCTCGGGGCCGAGGACGAGCGGACGGGCGAAGAGCGCGTGGGCGCTGAGCGGCACCATGAGGAACGCCTCCAGCTCCGGCCACATCACGGGGCCGCCGGCCGAGAACGCGTACGCCGTGGAGCCGGTCGGGGTGGATACCAGGAGCCCGTCGCAGCCCCACCGCGACACCGGCAGGCCGTCGACCTGGGCCAGCACCTCGATCATGCGACGCCGCGAGAGCTTCTCGATCGACACCTCGTTCACGGCGAACGAGTGCCAGGTCACAGGGCCGTCGGGGTCGGTCCGGAGCTCCACCGAGATCACGAGGCGCTTCTCGATGACGTAGTCACGGCGGATCACCTGGTCGACGATGCGCGGCAGGTCGCTGACCTCGAGCTCGGCGAGGAAGCCGACGTGTCCAAGGTTCACGCCGAGAACGGGGACCTTCTTCGTGAGAGCCCACTCGGCCGACTTGAGGATCGTGCCGTCGCCCCCGAACACGACGACCACCTCGAGGCCGTCGATGCCGTCTTTGTCGATGATGCCGATGCCGGGAGAGCAGCTCTGGAGTGCCTTGGCGACGTCCGTCTCGGCGGCGACGACGAGGCCGTGGGCCGTGACGGAGCGCACGAACTCGCACGTGGCGGCGATCGCCTCGGGCCTGCCGAGGTGCGTCTGGACAGCCACCACCCGCTGCACGCTGGAGGGGGATGTCATGGCCACAACCCTAGTGTCCCGCTCTACGCAGACGAAGGAAGTACTCGACGTTTCCAGCGGGCCCGGGAAGCCTCGACGGACCGCGCCAGTCCTCCGACCAGCCGTGGGCCTCGGCCGCGTGTGCCACCCCGTCGACGGCGGCGACCCGGTCCTTCTCGTCACGGACGACACCACCGGACCCGAGCCGCTCCCTGCCGACCTCGAACTGCGGCTTGACCATGAGCAACGCCACGCCGTCGGCGCGGAGCACGTTGAGCAGAGGCCCGACGAGGAGCCGCAGCGAGATGAAGGACACGTCCGCGACGACGAGGTCCAGGGGCTCGTCCTCCAGGAGCTCGAGCGTCAGGTCGCGCAGGTTGGTGCCCTCGTGGACGACGACGCGCGGGTCCGTGCGCACGGCCGCCGCGAGCTGGTCGTGCCCCACGTCGACCGCGTACACCCGCTCGGCTCCGGCCTCGAGCAGCACCTGCGTGAAGCCCCCGGTCGAGGCGCCGGCATCGAGGGCACGGCCGCGGACCGTCGTCGCCGAGTCGGCCAGCGCACCCAGGAGCTTGTGGGCCGCGCGTCCCACGTACATGTCGAGTGGTGCGTCGAGCTGGGCCGTGTCATCGACCGGGAGGGACGGCTTGACGGCCGCCACGCCGTCGACGGTCACCTGACCCGAACGGATCAGCTCGCTCGCGTGCTGCCGCGACCGGGCAAGGCCACGGCTCACGAGTGCCTGGTCGAGGCGCACGTCACCGACCGGGCTGGGGCAGCTGGGGTTCGATCGGTCCGCCTGGCTTGGGCAGCGCCACGAGAGGGACGTTCGCGAGCGCGCTGGAGACGACCTCGTGGGCGCGCGTCAGCCGGTCGACGTGCTCGGTGATCGCCACGTCGCTGAGATCGGCGACGTCGCGGCAGGCGGTGTCGATGTCGTCTCGGCCCGTGACGGGCGGTTGCTCGGTCACGGCGCCATCGTAGTGTCCGTGGACATCGCGAGATCGTCCTCGCCCAGGCCTCTGGCCGCGAGCGCGTCCCCGGTGGCGTGGGCGTACGCGACGGCGCGGACCACGACGGGGGCGACGTACGCGACGGGGTTGCGGCGGATGCCCCGGGCGGTGGCCGCCTCGCGCACCTCGTCGAAAGCGCCCAGGAGGTGGGGCAGGCTGCGCACCATCACGGCCACGGCAAGCGCGATGCGCTCCGGGTCGACGCGGAAGAACCGGAGCGGACGGCACGCGATGGCGATGCCGTCGACCAGTTCGGGGATCGGCGTCGTGAGGGTCAGCACCCGCGTCGCGTACAGGGCAAGGACGAGGTTCTCGACGACGACGACCCCCGTCACGACATGTCCCGCGAGAGCCTGGACGGCGACGACCAGGGCGCAGACCACGACCATCCCGATGCTGAGGCCTGCGGCGCGGCGGACGCCGACGCGAGCCGCGACGAGGATCACGATCGTCACGACGATGGACGCCAGGGAGAACCACCAGCGCCCCGCGGCGATGGCGGGGATGGTCAGCGCCAGCAGGAGGACGTACTTCCAGCCGACGGACAGGGCCTCGAGGCGGCTCCCGGCTGGCTGGTAGGTGCCGAACAGCTCGTTGCCGGCCTTCATCTCTGGACCAGCTCGACGTACGCGGCGATGGCGGTGTCCGGAGGACCGTCGGCCACGATCCGGCCGCCCTCGACGACCAGTACGCGCTCGGCGTCCTGGGCGAGCTCGAGGTCGTGCGTCGCGACGACCAGCTGCTGGTCGAGGCGTGCGAGCTCGTCGCGGATGCGGTTGCGGTTGCGCAGGTCGAGCAGGGTCGTCGGCTCGTCGGCGACGACGACGTGTGGCTCGACAGCCAGGACGCTCACCAGCGCGACCAGCTGACGCTCGCCGCCGGACAGGTCGTACACGCTGGAGTGCTGGAGGTGTCCCAGCCCGTACGCGTCCAGCAGCGCGGCTGCCCTTGCCCGACGTTCGGCGCGCGGCACCGTGCGGCGCAGGCTCAGCTCGACGTCCTCGATCGGCGTCGGCATGACGAGCTGCGCGAGCGGGTCGGTGAACACGAAGCCGACGCGGCGGCGTACGGCACTGCCGTCCCTCGCGGTGTCGAGACCATCGACACAGACCTGGCCCTGGCTAGGGAGGATGAGGCCGTTGAGCAGTCGCAGCAAAGTGGACTTGCCGGAGCCGTTCGCGCCGATGACGGCGATCCGCTGCTCGGAGAGGGTCAGCGTGACGTCCGCGAGAAGCGCGCGAGGTGCGATGCCAGGCGCCGCTCCCGGGACCGTGACCCCGACCTCGCGCAGCTCGATCACTGCGAGGGTGCCGGTACGGGCCGCGGGCGAGCGGCCAGCAGCACGGGGAACGCCTTGTGGACGACAGCCGCGACGGCGGTGGCGATGGCGACCTTCGCGAGGTCTCCGGGCAGGAAGACGAGGTCCACACCGAATGCCTTGGCGAGGGACAGCTTCGCGTTCACCATCAGGCCGAGGATGCCGAGGGGGTGTACGACGAGGATGCCGCCCACGATCGCGCTGAGCGCCAGCGTGAGTGGCCGCCACACCTTGAGGTTGCGGGTCCACACGGCAATGGCGCCCGTCACGAGCGCGCCCAACGGGAACGCGAGCAGGTAGCCGGCCGACGGCTTCACGAGGTTCGCCAGGCCGGCGCCACCCTGCGCGAAGACCGGGAGGCCTGCCAGACCGACCGCCACGTACAGCAGGACAGCCAGGAAGCCGCGCAGCGGTCCGAGGACGAGCCCGGCCAGCATGACGCCGAGCGTCTGCAGCGTGATCGGGACGCCGATGCCGACGGGGATCGCCGGCACCAGGGTGCAGGCGGCGACCAGCGCGGCGAAGACGGCCACGAGGGCCAGGTCGGTGGTCGCGGTACGTGTCCTCATGGAGTCTCCTGATCGGCGGACGAACGGCAGAAGCCTACGTTAGGGCTGCCTGGTTTCTTGGTCCGTCCCGCGAGGGCCTGCTTCGCGCCAGGCCGCGAGCGCCGAGCGCCACAGATCGTCGAGCGGTCCATCACCCGTACCCACGGCCGGTCGCAGCAGCCCGGAGATGTCAGCCGCCATGTACGTGGGGCGCTGTTCCGGTGGTGCGGCGAGCAGCTCGTCGACCCCGTGGGACCCCGACAGGACGAACAGGGAGTCGATGCCGACCACGTGCGCGCCCTCGATGTCGGTGTCCAGACGGTCCCCGACGAAGATCGGATGTTTCGCTCCGAGACGGCGCAGCGTCTCGTCGAGCAGTGGGCGTCGAGGCTTGCCCGCCAGGATCGGCTCTTGCTCGGGCATCGTCACGCGCATCGCGTCGAGCATGGCGCCCAGACCGATGGCCTGCCCCTCCACCTGCGGCCGTGTCCGGTCGGGGTTGCACCCGTACCAGACCGCACCCGCCTGTACGGCGAAGGAGGCGTCGTTGAGGTCCGCCCACGTGAGCTGTGGCGCGTACCCGACCACGACCGCGGCCGGATGGTCCTTCGACGAGGCCACAGGCGCCAGCCCGACGGCCTGGATCTCCGCCAGCAGCGCCGGCGTACCGGCAACCAGGACGGGAGCCCCGGCCGGCAGAGCCGCGGCCATCAGCCGCGCCACCGCCTGGGCGCTCGTGACGACGTCGTCGGAGGTCGCGTCGATCCCGAGCTCCTGAAGGTGCTCGGCGACCGCCTGCGGCGACCGCGCGGCGTTGTTCGTGACGAAGCCCAGCTTCACGCCACGCTCCCGCAGCGCAGTGATCGCCTCGGCAACACCCGGTACGGCATGGGGGCCGAGGTAGATCACCCCGTCGAGATCGAACAGCGCCGCGTCGTACGCGTCGATCACCGCCGTCACGAATCAGCCTCCGCGGACGGCTCCTCTACCGCAGCCGCGTCGATCTCCTGCAGCACGTCGGTGATGTCGCCTTCCTCCGAGGGCGGATCGGAGTCGTCCGAGCCCTCAGACTCGTCCGAGTCCTCGGGTTCGTCGGAGTCCTCAGTGTCGTCGGAGTCCTCCTCGAGCTCCTCGTCGTCCGACTCGTCTCCGGTGACCTCGTCGGTCTCCTCATCCTCGTCGTCGTCGAAATCGGTGATGAGGACGAACCCGTTCAGCTCGTCGAGACGATCGGCGGCGTCCGTACCGTCGGGATCGATCCGCGCAGCCGCCGTGAACCACTCCATGGCTGCGTCCCGATCGCCCTGCTCGAGGAGCAGCGCGGCGTACGCGTACCGCAGCCTGGCCTGGGCCGGCTTCGGAACCACGCCACGGGGCGACTCGATCTCGTTCGACAGGAGTCGCAGCGCCTCTGCCTGCTGTCCTGCGTCGGCGCGGGCGCCGGCCTGGACGATGCGCAGCTCGATGAGCAGTGCGGGGTCCTTGACGGACTCCTCGCCTTCGCGCACCAGCTTGAGCGCGGCCTCGGGGCGCCCGAGAGCGCGTTCGCAGTCCGCGAGGACGGCGATGTAGTCCGGCGATCCCGTCATCCGACGCAGCGCACGGAACTCCGTCAGCGCGACGTCGTAGTGACCTGCCGCGTACGCAGTCTCCGCCAGTGCCTCACGGGCGATCGGTAGACGAGCAGCACGCCGCTTCGCCGCCTCTGCGTGCGCGTACGCCAGCTCCGGGTTGATCTCGATGAGCTCCCCTGCAGCGACGAGATGCGCACCTACCAAGGTGGCGAGCTCCTTCGGAAGGCTCTTCAGCTCAGCCCGCACATTGCGCGGTACGTCGCGAGGGTCGATCTCCGGCAGCTCCGGCTCGTTGTCACGGGGCCCGACACCCGGAGGCAGCGGCTCACGCTCTCCGCGGTCCTGACGAGGCATCGGCGGGCCGGACTGCTCAGCTGTCCGTACGAACCGCTCGGCGCGCGGCGCCCTCTCCTCCCGATGCGCACCGCCGGTACGCGGGCCACGATCCGAGCTCTCGGGACGGTCGCGGTAGCCGCCACTGCTAGGTCGCGCCCC
>PMBM01000006.1 GCA_003153855.1 Propionibacteriaceae bacterium | reverse complement strand
TGGCAGAGTGTCTGCTTCCCAAGCACGTCCTTGGGCACCGCTCAACCCTTCTCCCCCACTCCCTACCGTGCGCCGGTCGGTCGCTCGAGCACGCTCCGTTCCGCTCCCGGGTACATCAAGAGTTGAGCGGACGTTGAGCGAATCCAGGACCTCCCGAACCCCGCGACGTTGGGTGTTGACCCTGAACCAGCGGCGCGACTGAAGGATCGGCGGTCCGGACGCACCCACCGTGATACTCACGGCTCACGCCCGTAGCCCAGACCGTCTCGATTGCGTTTCGTTCTTGGGCGCCTCGCCAGCCCCGTCTGGCGACGTAGACGCGAAGGCCGTAGACCGCCCCTCCGACAATGGTCGAAGACGCGTTCAGATCGAGCGCGACCGTCACATTTCCGGGTAGGGAGCTAGCGTGGACAACCACTTCGACCGCGATCGCAGCATTCCGTGGGCAGGCCAGGAGATGGCCGCGAGGGATCGGTGCGCCTGCGCCGCGATCGCCTCCACCGTCGTTAAGCATCCGAGTGCCGGGCCGACCAGGGGGGCCGCCTGATGGCTGCGACCGCATGGGCCAACCGGATCGTCGGCCACGGCGAAGAGGCGCCCGGGGGGCTCCTCGCCAACCCCGCGAACTGGCGCCTCCATCCGAAGGCACAGCAGGATGCGCTCGCCGGGGTGCTGTCCGAGGTCGGCTGGGTCCAGGACATCATCGTCAACCGGCGGAGCGGTCACGTCGTCGACGGCCACTTGAGGATCAGCCTGGCGCTGCGGGAGGCGGCCCGCTCCGTACCCGTCGTGTACGTCGACCTCGACCCTGCCGAAGAGGCGCTCATCCTCGCCACGCTCGACCCGCTCGCGGCGATGGCGACGACCGATGAGGCGAAGCTCGCCGAGCTGCTCGCCGACATCACCCTCCCCGACGAAGCGGAGCTCGAAGGGCTCGCCGCGCTCCTCGCGAGCTTGGGCCCCGACGAGCCGATGACCGGCCTCACCGACCCCGATGACACCCCGGAGCCAGCCGAGGACCCGTACGTCAAGGCGGGCGACCTTTGGGCGCTCGATGATCACCGCATCTTGTGCGGGGACGCCACGAGCCCCGATGACGTTGCCCGCGTCCTGGGCGGCGAGCGGCCGGAAATCGCCATCTTGGACGTCCCCTACGCCGTGAACTACAACCCCTCGTGGCGGCGAGACCTCGCGCCGGGCGCGCAGTATCGCCTCGGCCGCGTCGCCAACGACGACCGGGCAGATTGGCGCGAGGCGTTCGCCCTGCTGCCGGGCGATGTCGCCTATGTCTGGCACGGCGGCCTCCATGCCGCCGTGGTCGCGGAGGGGCTGGAGGCGGCCGGGTTCGAGATCCGCTCCCAGATAATCTGGGCCAAACAGTCGCTGGTCCTCAGCCGGGGTGCATATCACTGGCAACACGAGCCAGCCTGGTTCGCCGTCCGCAAGGGGGCCACCGCCCACTGGATCGGGGATCGCAAGCAGTCAACCCTGTGGGAAATCCCGTCGGTCCACCGGACGGCTGGCACGAGCGATGACGCGATCACCAACCACGGCACCCAGAAGCCCGTTGAGTCCGCGCTCCGACCGCTCCGCAACCATGCCGGTGACGTTGCGGACTTCTTCGTCGGCTCGGGCACGACGCTGATCGCCGCCGAGCAGCTGGGCCGACGCTGCTTCGCCATGGAGATTGACCCCGTCTACGTCCAGATGTCGATCGAGCGCTGGCAGAACTTCACGGGACGCCAGGCGGTGCGGCTGTGATGACCGGCCTGCAGACGGACCGAGGGTCTTCGACCGGCGTCCCGCCCCTGCTGTTCGGGCCGGGTCCGATGGACCCGACGAAGCCTCTCCCGCGCGAGTCCGCCAAGGCGTTCGAGGCGTTCTGTGCCTATCGGGACATGGGACCCGGACGAAGCGTCGCGAAGGTCGGCCTCGCCCTGGGCAAGTCGACGACCCTCATGGCGCGCTGGAGTGGTCGGTGGGCCTGGGTCGCCCGGGTGGCGACGTGGGACGCCGACACCGCCGTCAAGGTCGCCGCGGCTCAGCAGGAGGAGATCGTCGAGATGCGGTCCCGCCATGCCCGGATCTCGGCGGCCATTCTCGGCAAGGTCGTGAGCGGGCTCGCCAAGCTCGATCCGGCGCAGATGAAGCCAGGCGAGCTGACCCGGATGTTCGACGTCGCGATGAAGGCCGAGCGCACGAGTCGGGGGGCCTCGAGCGAGACCCGCGACGCTCATCCCGCAGTCGCTGCCGAGCACCCCCTCGACAACCTCAGCCCGGCCGAGTTCTTCGCCCGGGTCGAGACCTGGAAGGCCCGGTTTGCTGGCGGCATCCAGTGAACGAGTACCGCGCGTTCGTTCGAGCGCTGGCGGCCACCGATGACGTGGCGTTCGCTGAGTACATCTCCAACCTGGTCTACCCGCCCCACCTCGAGGAAATGGTGGGGTTCCTCCACGAGCATTCGCGTGCGCTTGTGCTTGAGCCGCGCGGGCACGCCAAGACGACCGTTCTCACCCACGCGATTGCCCGCCTCATCGGGGAGCGCCGCGGCAAGGTGAAGGTCGGCATCCTCACCGAGGCCGACGGCGATGCGGTCAAGCGGTCGATTGCGATCCGGCGGATGGTCATGAGTCCCGCCTTCGCCGACGTGTTCCCCTGGGCCCGAAGTGGGGCGGCCGGGGAGCACTGGACCGAGGGCGAGTGGACGGTGGCCGGTGCCGAAGGGTACGTCGAGAAGGACTCGACCCTGCTCGCCTCGTCGCTCATGGGGATCAAACCCGGACCGCGCTTCGATGTCCTCGTCCTCGACGACCTCATCGGTCCCGACGAGGTCACGAACCGGGCCATGCGCGAGCGAACACTGGATCGGTTCGGGCTCGTCATCGAGCCGATGCTCGTCCCCGGCGGCACGCTCTGGGCGTGCGGCACAAAGTGGGATGATGACGACCTGTACGCGCAGTTCACCCGCCAGTTCGGCTGGTCGGTGCTCCTGCGGAAGGCGATCCAGGACGACGGGACGGCGCTCTGGCCCGACTACTGGTCGCTCGAGCGATTGCTCGCCAAGCGCACCTTGATCGGCTCGGCCCGGTTCGATCTCCAATACCAGAACGACCCGTCCGGGATGGGTGGCAACATCTTCAGGCGGGACTGGTTCAATACCGTCGACCGCGTGCCCGAGGGAGCGCGTCGAGTCGGGGTGGACCTCGCGATCACGGCGAACCAACGCTCCGACTACACCGCCGCGGTCGAAGTGCTCGAGGACGATGAGCACAACCTGTATGTCGTCGGTGCCTGGAGCGCGCGGCTCGAGGAGGGCCATTGCGGGTGGCTCACCGGGCTCGACGGCGCCGGCACACCGATCCTCTCAGGCCTCGCGTCCACCGGCCCACGCCTCTCCTGGCCGCTTGATCGGCTCCCCGCCGGGTTCGCCGGAGTGACCGAGCGCTACCCGGCCCCGCGTCGGTTCTGCTCGCTCAATGTCGAGTCGACCGCCTTCCAGGTGACGTTCACCCGGGAGCTGCTCCGGACGACCCGCCTGCCGGCCCGCGAGGTTCATCCCGACCGTGACAAGGTGACCCGGGCCCGTTCGCTCGCGGTCCTCTACGAGCAGGGCAAGGTCTACCACCTGCGGGGAGCCCCCGGCATCGACGAGCTGGAGACGGAGCTGGTTGCCTTTCCCAACGGCGAGCATGACGACCTCGTCGATGCCGCAGTCTACGCCGCCGACGTGGGCGGCAACGAGTTCACCTTCGGCTCGTCGGTCAGTTGGTTCTAGCGAGGCCGGGGACCGGCCTTCCGGTGGCGTGCCGCGAGGAACGCGACGAAGTCGCGGACCTCGGCGCGCTCGGGCTCCGAGAGCCCGACGAGGCGGGGATCTGCCGACCCGCCGAGCCCGAGCATGGCGAGTTCGTCGGCGGACCTCGAGGGCTCGATCCCCCAGAGTGACTCGAGAAGCTCGACGAACGGGATGCCGGTCGCGTCCGAGGCCCGGAGCAGATCGGCCGGCGTCGGGCGTGCCCGCGA
>PMBM01000028.1:11245-24313 GCA_003153855.1 Propionibacteriaceae bacterium | reverse complement strand
TGGCGAAGTTCCTGCCACTGGCGGCGATGCTGTCGACGTACGCGGTCTCGCAGATCCTCGACAACGTGTCCCAGATCACGTTCACCGCCGAGTTCCGCGTGTTCCCCAAGGTGCTTCCCACCTCCAACTTCCACATCGGCTCGATGCGCTTCGGCACGTCGGACGTCGTCATGCTGGCCGTCACCGGCGTCGTCATGGGCGTCATGGCGCTCTTCCTCAAGTACGGACGTACGGGTCAGGCCATTCGCGCCACCGCCCAGGACCAGGAAGCCGCCCTTCAGATGGGCATCCCGGTCGGACGGATCCAGCACGTGGCCTTCGTGATCGCGTCAGCCCTGGGCGGCCTCGCGGGAGTGTTCATCGCTCTGTACGTCGGGATCGCGAACCCGACCTCCGGCCTCAACGTCGGGATGACCGCGTTCGTCGCGGCCACCTTGGGCGGGCTCGGTTCACTGGGCGGAGCCGTCGTGGGCGGGTTCGTCCTCGGCATCCTCGAGGCGTTCGGCATCCACTTCTTCGGGGACACCGCCCGCGAGATCATCATCTTCTTCATCCTGATCGTGGTGCTCATCGTCCGGCCGGGTGGGCTGATGGGCAAGGTCCCGCTGCTCTCCACCGAGCCGTTGACGGGCACGTTCCTCGGCAAGGGTCGCCCGCTCAAGATCCCTCGCTGGGTCTGGCCCGCCGCCTTCGTCGTCGGCGGCATCCTCATTCCCGTCCTCGCGAACAACTACGTCCTCACCACCGGCACCCAGGTGCTGATCTACGCCGTCATCGCGGCCGGGTTCACCGTCACGGCCGGGCAGGCGGGGGTACTCGCGCTCGGCCAGGCCGGACCGATCGCCATCGGTGCGTACACGTCCGCGCTGCTGACGCTGTACCTGCCGGTGTCCTTCTGGCTCGCCGTGCCGCTCGCCGGGTTCTCCGCGGCGATCGTCGCCTCGATCCTGGCGTCGCCCATCTGGGGAGTGAAGGGGCACTACATCTCCATCGCCACCCTCGGGATCGGCACCGTCATCGTCGCCATCATCCGGCTGGTCGAGCCTCAGGGCATCTACGGCATCCCCATGCCCACGTGGGGTGACACGATGCTCGCGACGCCGTTGGCGTACTACCTCATCGACTTCGGGGCCCTCGTCATCACCCTGGCGGTCATGTGGCGCATCCGTCACTCGCACCTGGGGAAGGTCATCTCGTCGGTCGGTTCCGACGAGATCGCGGCCCTGGCCTCCGGCGTCCGCGTCCGGGACTACAAGGCTCTCGCGTTCGCCATCTCCGCCTTCTTCTCCGGCGTCGGCGGCTCGCTGCTGGCGCATCAGTACACGTACATCGACCCGACGATCTTCACGATGTTGATGTCCCTGCTGGTGGTGACCATCGTCATCATGGGCGGAGTCAGCCTGCCGTACGGAGCCGTCGTCGGCTCGATCGTCCTCATCGGCGCGATGGAGCTGCTGCGGTTCACGCCGGAGCTGCGCATCGTGGTGTACGGGCTGGTGCTGATCCTGGTGGTCAGGTTCCGTCCGGGCGGAGTGCTGGTGAGGAACTCATGAGCGGGCCGTTGCTGGAGGTCGTCAACCTCGAACGTCACTTCGAGGGTCTCAAGGCGGTGGACGGGATCTCGTTCACCGTCGCACCCCGCGAGGTGGTCTCGATCATCGGNNACCTTCCAGAACGGGCGGGTGTTCGCCACCCTGTCGGTCGCGGACAACATCGAGGTGGGGATCCACTCGACCCTGCAGGCCAGCCGGCCTTTCCGCCGGTTGTCGCACCTGTTCCTCCTGCGATGGATCTCCCTGCTGGGAGAGCTGTACATCGCGATCATCGGCACTCCGGGCTCCCGACGGGAGCGCGTGGAGATCGAGGCGACCGTGCAGGAGGAGATCCATCGGTTCGAGACCCGTCTGGGTCCTCGGCGAGACGACCCTGCGTACTCGCTCAGCTACGCCAACAGGCGGCGGACCGAGATCGCACGGGCCCTGGCGCTGAAACCCCAGCTGCTCGTACTGGACGAGCCCACGGCCGGGATGAACCAGTCCGAGACCATCGAGGTGCTCGAGCAGCTGCTCGAGCTCAAGGCCGAAGGACAGGCGATCCTCCTCGTGGAGCACAAGCTGGACCTGGTGATGAGGGTCTCGGACCGGATCATCGTCATGGACGGCGGGCGGATCATCGCCGAGGGCTCCCCCGATGACGTACGCCGCGATCCCGCGGTGATCGAGGCCTACCTGGGCCACCGTCGCGTACCCGGAGGAAAGGAGTCCGCATGACCGACCTGCTCTCGCTCGAGGACGTCAACGTCTACTACGGCCCGTTCCACGCACTGCGCGGCAACACCCTCAGCGTGGGCGATGGCGAGATCGTGTCGCTGCTAGGCGGCAACGCCAGCGGCAAGTCGACCACGATGAAGACCATCCTCGGGCTCGTCAAGGTGAAGTCGGGAACGATTCGCCTGGCCGGGAAGGACATCACGAACGCGTCGACGAACTTCCGCGTGAGATCGGGGATCGCGTCCGTCCCCGAGGCGCGCCGGGTGTTCCCGCAGATGACGGTGGACGAGAACCTCATGGCCGGCGCGTACACCCGCCGGGACAAGGCGGGCGTCGCCGAGGACCTCGCCCGGATGCGCGACCACTTCCCCCGTCTCGGCGAGCGCCGACGCCAGGAGGCGGGCACGTTGTCCGGTGGTGAGCAGCAGATGCTCGCGTTCGCGCGGGCCCTCATGAGCCGTCCGAAGCTTATCTGCATGGACGAGCCCACGATGGGCCTCGCCCCGAAGCTCGTCGACCAGGTGCTCGACGAGATCGTGCGCATCAACAAGGAGCTCGGCGTCTCCGTACTGCTCGTCGAGCAGCAGGCCGAGCTGGCACTGTCCATCGCTTCACGTGGGTACGTCCTCGCCACCGGCGAGATCGTCTTGCAGGGCGCGGCCCGTGAGCTGCTGGACAACCCTCAGATCCAGGAGGCCTACCTCGGGAAGGCCGTACCGGAGTGACCGAACGGAACTCGACCATCACAACGCGCCCCCGGGGAAGTCTTGAACCCTGACCCGCGGCTTGTAGCACCTCTGGGTTCACGGCCCAGTGGGGCTGGGCGGACGACCCATTCCCGCGCCGAGTACGCGAGATGCGTCCTGCCCCCTTGTCACGAACGGTACGGACCGGTCCCCGGTCCGAAGTTCTTCAACAGCACGAGGTCCTCGGTCTGGCTGGCGTTCACGATCCGGATACCGGCTCGCGCCGCAGGTTCGGACACGAAGAACTCGTCCTCTGTGGGCTGCCCGAACCGGACAAGGGTCGCGGCCGAAGCCGTGTGAGTTCCCAGCCGTCCGTGACCCTGGACCACGATCACGCCGTACGCATCGGTATCGCTGACCGTCACGGCATGTCCAGGCCTCAGCGTCAGCTCTTTCGCGCTGAACGTGGGTGACTTGAACACGATCCACTTCTCGACGTACTCGACACCGCCGTCCGCCACAGACTGCGAGGTCTCGAAGGGCACCAGTCGGCGGGTGACCGCGAAGTTCGGATCGACGTTCGCGTCCCAGTCGAGCAACTCGATGATGTAGTCGAGGTCACCCACTCGATGGGCCGGGACGTCCTTCCAGAGCAGCTCGCTCGGAACCTCACGATGGTTGCTCCACGACTCGCACATGCACAGGACGTCGGAGGCAGCCTGCGGTTCGTACGTGCAGGCGCTGCCGGGGGCGTGCAGGACTCCGCCCGGGATGTCCCAACCCGTTCCGAGCTGGGTCCTGTAGCCGAGGGACAGCTCGGTGATGCGGTTGTCGCCGCCGCGACCGAACGAGTCAAGGCGTTCCTTGAGCGCGTCAACCGTGGTACCCGGTTGGAGGCCGAGGAACGAGACGGGCTGATCCGCCAGGTGGTTGTTCATCTGCGGGGAGTAGTAGTACGCCTCGGGCTTGCCGACCTTCCCTAGGGGAAAAGCGTCCTCGTCGCGGTGATGCACGTGGAAGGGCAGTGCTCCCTCGTTGTCGAAGAACTTCGCGAACACCGGCCACTTGCCGTAGGCGTCCCAGATCCGCGCACCGATGAGGGCCTCGGCGTGGTAGGCGATGAACTCGTCGAACGGCAGCAAGTCACCATCCGGGTCGACCACCAGGCTCAACCCCTCGTACGCCGTGGCCGCCGGGCCGTTGTCGGCGAGGATCGGGGACGCGATCCAACGTTCGTCGATCCCACCGCGATCCCGGCCGTACGCGTAGTAGTCGTCGGGGTGCAGCCGGAGCCGCCGCCCGGGCGTCGAGAAGACACGGGGCACCCAAGTGGGGGCCAGCCGGACGACGCCCTCACCGGCCCCCAGGGAGCGTTCCGCTCCCAGCTTGGTGAACCTGACGGTCTCGAACGGTGTGGTCACGACTCTCCTTCGGGGACGCTGTGTACGGCAGGACGCGATAGACGTCGCGGCGGACGGTGCAGGTGAGGCCCCGCCCGGCGCGGCTCAGGAACCTGGCGACGCGTCGGAGGCAAGGGCCGAGGGCTCCTCTGACGTGATGATGACCCGGGCATTGACCTCGGCGGCGTGGTCGAGCAGCGCCTGTGAGGGGCGTACTTCGGTGATCAGCGTGGTGTTCGCGCTGAGGCCGCCCACTTCGGCGAACTGCTTGCGGCCGAACTTCGTACTGTCGGCCAGAAGGACGGAGTGGCTGGCTGAATCCATCATCCCTCGCATCATCCCGGCCTCGGGCAGGCTGGTCGTGGAGACCACCCCGTCGTCCGAGACGCCGCCGACACCGATGAACGCCCAGTCAGCGTGCAGAGCGCCGAAGCTGCCGCCACCGTCAGCCAGGGCGACCGGGCCGATCGTGACCTGGGATCGCAGCCGGAACGACCCCCCCAGGACGTACACCTCGCGCGCCCCGCGCGTGTAGAGCTCCTCCGGCAAGGGGAGGTTGTTGGTCACGACCGTGATCCCCCGCGTGGGAGCGAGGTACTTGGCCATCGCCAGGGTGGTGGTGCCCCCGTTGATGAAGAGTGTCTGTCCCTCCTGCACGAGCGCGGCCGCAGCCTTGGCGATCGCGTCCTTGGCCGCAGCCTGCGCGACGATTCGGCGGCCGAACGGCAGGTTGACGTTGAGCCGGTCCTCCGGGGAGATCGTCACTCCGCCGTGCGTGCGCTCCACAGATCCTTGCGCGGCGAGATCGTCCACGTCTCGCCGGACGGTGTCCTCCGACACACCGAACTCCACGGCGAGCTCGTGGATCGAGGCCTGCCCGCGCTGTCGCAGAAGATCCAGCACCTCGGCGCGACGACGCGCCGGATAGTTCGACTGACTGCCCATTCGGACCCCTTGGTTTGCGAGTACTTCCAGCATCTTGCCGCACAAACACGCATTCTGCAAGGTTCCCCGCGAATATACGCACAACATAGGAACAAAACCGCAGAAATGCTTGACTAATCGGCAGGAACGGGCAGAGACTCCTCTCACCAGCGCGGTCGGGGTCCAGAGCGGAGTCACCGTTCCTCCGGGGCGCGAGGCATACAGGAGAGAAGCGATGCCAAAGAAGTACATCGCAGGGCTCGCCGTAGTTGCGGCCACTGCCCTTGCGCTCACAGGGTGCGGTGGTGGTGCCGCCTCAACGAGTTCGTCGTCAGGCGGAGCCGGCGGCGGCACCGTGACCCTCGAGTTTGCTCAGTGGTGGGAGCCGGAGCTGCCGGCCGGTGCCCTGCGCTCGATCATGGACGACTTTGAGGCCAAGAACGCCGGCATCAAGGTCAAGCTGATCAGCGGCCCCTACGCGGCCACCAAGCAAACCGTCGTTGCGGCGGCGGCATCCGGCACGATGTCCGATGTCGTCGGCCTCGACGGGGCGTGGGTCAGCGACTTCGTCAAGCAGGGAGCCCTGGCGAACGTCAGCCAACTCATGTCTGACGCCAAGTACGACGACAGCCAGCTCGCCGCCCAGATCAAGCTCAACGGCAACACGTACATGATCCCGGTTGCGAACTTCGTCTACCCGCTGTTCGTCAACACCGACCTCCTCACCAAGGCCGGCGTCACGTCCGTGCCGACCACCCGGACCGAGTTCACGGCGGCCGCGACGGCCCTCACCAAGCTCGGCAACAACACGAGCGGCTGGGTGCTCCCCCTGTCCACGGAGAACCCGAACGGCATCCAGAACGACGTCATGTCCTGGGTGTGGGCTTCCGGCGCCAGCATGCTGAAGGACGGCAAGCCTGACGTGACGAACTCGGACGTCAAGAGCGCCGCCACGTACATCAAGAGCCTGTACGACGCCAAGGTCATCTCTCCCGGGTCGTTCACGATGCAGGAGCAGGACAAGGTCAACGAGTTCACCAACGGTCGCGTCGGCATGATGATCGACTCGCTCGCCCACGTCGGCCTGATCCGCAAGAACAACCCGAATCTGAAGTTCGCGGTCGCGGCCATCCCGGCCGTCGATGGCTTCAGCGGCCAGCGCGGCCTTCCGTATGCCTCGTGGGGCATCGGCATCGCTGCGAACAGCAAGCACCAGCCCGAGGCGTTCAAGCTCGTGCAGTACCTCATGAGCCAGGACGTCAACGCCAAGATCTCCTCGCTGGCCCACGGGTTCCCGGGCAACAAGACGTCGACCCCGGACTACGTCTCCAGCGACGCGATCTACAAGGCCGCTTTCGACATCTACAAGAGCGGCACGCCGGCCAACGAGTTCACCGGCCTGCCGGTGGCGGAGCAGCTGATGCGTGACTTCGACGACCAGTTCCAGCTGTACCTGGACGGCAAGCAGTCCGTCGATGACGCGCTCACGAAGGCCCAGGCAGCCTGGGTGAAGGACTTCGCAGGATAGGCGCCTCAGGCACCTCCATCCTCAGGGGCCGCGGAGATAGGTTCGCGGCCCCTGAGCATGGACACCTGAATCCCACACACTCGAGGATCACTCACCAAGAGAGGAGCACCGCATGTCCGGCCTGAAGACAGCTACGAAACCCTCGGCTCGCGCCGCGGGCACACGGTCCCAGCTCTTGGGGAAGCTGGCGCCCTATGGGTACGTCGCCCCGACGGTGGTCCTGATGGTCGTCCTGATGCTGATCCCGATCGTCATGGTTCTGGGTTACTCACTCATGGACAACGTCATCATGAAGAAGAACCCGCAGTTCGTCGGGTTCGCGCACTACATCGACATCCTGACCAGCGACAGCTTCCACGGCGCGGTCGTGAACACCCTCTTCTTCACCGGCGCGAGCGTGATCGCGCACCTTGTCATCGGCTTGGTCTTCGCGCTCCTGCTCAACACTGATCTGCTCGGCAATAGGACCAAAGCCGTCTTCCGGATGATCTACATCCTTCCGTGGCTGTTCACGGTCGCGATCATCGCGATCCTTTGGCGCCTTCTGCTCGCCCCCAACGGCGTGGTGAACTACGTGCTGACCTCCTCGCACCTGATCGGCAGCCAGATCGCTTGGCTGGCCGAGCCGCAGTACGCGCTCCTCGCGGTCACGTTCATCAACATCTGGTCGGGCTACCCCTTCTACATGACCAGCCTGCTGGCCGGCCTTCAGGGGATCCCAACGGAGCTCTTCGAGGCCGCCAAAGTGGACGGCGCCAACCCCTTGCAGCGGTTCGTGTCCATCACGCTCCCGCAGCTTCGGCCGATCGTCATCAGCATGGCCTTGCTCGACTTCATCTGGACGACCCAGCAGTTCGCGCTCATCTGGATGACGACCGGAGGTGGCCCGTTGAACACGACGGAGATGCTGAGCACCTTCACGTACAAGCTGGCCTTCAGCCGGTACCAGTTCGGAAGCGCCTCGGCGAGCGCGGCGATCGTCCTGGTCATCTCTTTGGTGCTGGCCTTCTTCTACGTGCGTGCACAGAAGGCCCGTGACTGACATGATCCCTCGACGTCAACAGCGGCTCTTGGCGAAGGCCGGAGTCCTCCTGCTCCTGGTGCTCGGCTCCCTGTACGCCGGACTGCCCGTGCTCTGGATGATCTCGAGCTCGTTCAAGCCCAACACCGACATCTTCCAATACCCCCCGAAGCTCATTCCTGCGGTTGCCACGCTCTCGGGATATGCCACGATCTTCACAGACCCCACCAAGGTCCAGTTCTTCATCAACAGCTACTTCATCTCGCTCACGGTGACCGCGCTCACCCTCGTGGTCGCAATACTGGCGTCCTTCGCGTTCAGCCGCTACGAGTTCCCGCTGAAGAAGGTGCTGAATGTCATGATCATCGGGGTCCAGGCCGTTCCGCCGATCACGCTGCTGATCCCGTACTTCGGCCTTGTGGTCTTCCTCGGCCTGTACAACACCTACCAAGGGCTCATTCTCACGTACATGGTGTTCACGTTGCCGTACGCCATCATCATGATGACCGGCTACTTCAACACCTTGCCGCGGGAGCTGGACGAGGCCGTGAAGGTCGACGGGGGCAGTTCCTGGACGACGCTCTGGAAGATCCTGGTCCCCATCTCCGTCCCGGGGATCGTGTCCGTGGGGATCTACACGTTCATGATCGCCTGGAACGAGTACCTCTTCGCCCTCACCCTGACCAAGACCGTGGAAATGCGAACGGTTCCCATCGGAATCCAGCTTCTCATGGGTCAGCACTCTTACGAGTGGAACGAGATGATGGCCATGAGCGTCCTCGGATGCATTCCAATACTCGTGCTGTTCCTCTTCTTCCAGCGCTACTTCATCGGGGGAATGACGGCCGGATCAGTAAAGAACTAACGGATTTCGAACCCACACCACCGAAGAGAACGCAAGGAGAAATCTGATCATGCTCATGAACGGCATCGACCTGCTGAGGGTCGCCAACGAGGCAAGCTTCGCGGTCCCCGCGTTCAACATCAGCGACTACGCGATGTTCACGGGTATCGCGGACATCTGCGAGCAGAAGGGGGCCCCCTGGATCGTCGCCATTCATCCCGATGAGCTGAAGCACACCGGTCCTGACCTGATCGCCGCGATCATCGCCCGCGCGCACCGCTCGAGCGTGCCGATGACCATCCACCTCGACCACGGAGCCTCGTACGAGCAGGTTCTGGGCTGCATCCAGCTGGGCTACACCTCCGTCATGATCGACGCCTCGCTGCTTCCCTTCGAGGAGAACGTCGCGATCACCCAGAAGGTCGTCCATGCGGCCCATGCGGTGGGACTGTCCGTCGAGGCCGAGCTCGGCACCATCGGCGCGAACGACTCGTACGGCGAGTCGGGTGCGAAGGAGGTCACCTACACCGTGGCCTCCGACGCCGTCCGCTTCGTCGAGCTGACCGGCGTCGACAGCCTTGCCATCGCGATCGGTACCTTCCACGGTCTGTACCCCAAGGGGATGAAACCCGAGCTGAAACTGGACCTGCTGCGCGAGATCAAGGCGGTCGCCCCCCTGCCCCTCGTGCTCCACGGCGGCTCGAACAACCCCGACGACGAGATCGGCGAAGCCGCCCGGTGCGGCATCAACAAGATCAACATCTCCAGCGACATCAAGGTGGCCTACCACCAGAAGATGCGAGAGGTCCTCGGTACCGACATTCAGCTGCGCGAGCCCAACGCCATCCAGCCGGCGTGCATCGAGGCCATGAACGTCGTCGCCGCCCAGAAGATCGACCTGTTCGGCGCGACTGGCAAGGTGTCCCTGTACTGAGCCCGACTGACTACCTGATAGGCGCCACGTGAACCACGAACTCGTCCTGGGGCTGGGCGGCTGCGTCGACTATGAGATCGCCTGGGACTCCCGGGTCCTGGAGGATCTCGTCACGCTCTACGGTCTGAAGGCCGCAGATCTCGACGCATCCGTACCAGTCACGGACGAGCGGTCCCTCGTCGCGTCGGTCCTCGCGTTCGTTCGCGACGGTGTCGGCGGCGAGTGCTTCATCGCGTCCTCCGAGATCGTGGAGCAGTTCGCGAGCCGATTCACCAAGCGCATCACCCTCGGCGGCACCTGCGTACGCGCGGCCATAGCGATGCAGGTGCTGGGCGTACCGGCGACCGTGCACCTCGTGAGTATCGACGACAACGTTCGTCGGCTCCTGCCTCGGACCGTCCGCTACGTCTCCAGTGCCACGCGGGACACCCTCGACCCGCACCTCATCATCCAGTTCCCCGCAGGGACTGCCGTCCGCGCAGGCGACATCGACATCCGTGCGCCGCACCCGAACCGGATCATCTACACCAACGACCCGCCCAACCGGGACCTCGTGCTGGCCGACGACCTGCCCGACGCNNCCCCCTGGTGCTGTCGTCCTGTACGAGGATGCCGGGTTCCACGATCCGGGGATGCGGGCGATCGTTCGGGAGGATCTGACCCGCGTCGACGTCCACAGCATGAACGAGGACGAGTTCCAGCACTACCTGAGCCGATCAGTGGACCTCCTCGACGCGGATCAGGTGGTCGCGGCCCTGAAGGACAGCCTCACCTTCGCTGTGGCCCGCACTGTCGTGGTCCACACGAAGTACTGGTCACTTGCCTACGGGGACGACGCTCCCCGGTACCGCGAGGCACTGCAGGGCGGCATCGACCTGGCCAGCACCCTGTACTGCTGCGGAGACGGTTTCACACTCGCGGACTATGAACGTGTCTGTGCGCTGACCCCCCATGCGGGTGGACGCGACTTCTCCCAGTTGCTCGAGGCTCGCCTTGGCGATGCTGTCTGCTGCGTACCGGCGCACGCCCTTGACGTCGCGAACCCGACAACCATCGGGCTCGGCGACACTTTCGTGGGAGGCTTCGTGGCGGCCTTGAGCCGGACGATGCGTCAACCGGTCACTCTCTCCGACCGTGACATGCCCATCGACTAGCCGTTGCACNNGGTTAGATTCTAGGGCTCAGGCGAGTAGGTTCGCGCGAGTGACAACGGCTGACGGGTTCTCCTGGAAACAGATAGCCGTCGCAGCGTACGGTCCGACGGCGCTGGCGTCGGTCGGGTACGGAGCCGTCATCCCGCTGGTCGCACTGAGCGCGATCGACCGGGGCGCCTCGCCCGGCATCGCCGCTCTCATCACCGGCCTTCTCGGCATCGGTCAGCTGCTGGCCGACCTGCCGGCGGGCTGGGTCGCCGAACGACTCGGTGAGAAGTGGTCGATCGTGGCCGCCTGCCTCGTCGACGTACTCATGCTGTCGTCGGTCTCGTTCACGCACAGCCTGCTCCACCTGGCCATCGCAACATTCGTGACGGGCATCACTGGCGCCGTCTTCGGGCTGGCACGCCAGACGTACCTCACGGTCGCCGTACCGCTCCAGTACCGCGCACGCGCCCTCTCGTCGCTCGGCGGCGTCTTCCGGATCGGTGGCCTGATCGGTCCGCTGATCGGCGCGGCCGTCGTGGCAGCGTTCGGACTGCCCAAGGCCTACCTCTTCGCCGCCAGCATGAGCCTTCTCGCGGCCATCGTCACGCTCACCCTGCCCGACCTGCCTGGAGAGACCCACGGCGAGAACGCGCCGCAGAGCGCCGGCATGTTCGTCGTGCTGCGCCAAAGCGTCGGCATCCTGGCGACACAGGGGGTGGGCGCGCTCGTGATCATGCTCGTCCGCTCGGCGAGGCAGGCGATCATCCCCTTGTGGTGCAACGCGCATGGGATCGACCCGGCCGCCACCAGCCTCGTCTACTCGATCTCGATGGCCTTCGACGTCGCACTGTTCTTCTTCGGCGGCTCGCTCATGGACAAGTTCGGACGCGTCTGGGTCGCGTTCCCCGCGATGATCGTCATGGGCATCGGCCTCGCGATCCTCCCGCTCACCCACCACGTCGCCACGATCATCGCCGTCGCGTGCCTCCTCGGCCTGGGCAACGGCATATCGTCCGGCGTCGTCATGACGCTCGGCTCCGACGCCTCGCCCGCGGTCGGCCGTACGAAGTTCCTCGCCGGCTGGCGGCTGCTGTCCGACTCGGGCAACGCGCTCGGTCCGCTCGCCATCGCCGCGGTGACAACGGTCGCCACGCTCGGGGTGGCCTCCGTGGTCCTCGGTGTCATGGCGTGGGGCGGCGCGGCCTGGCTCCTGCGTTTCATCCCACGGCGCATCCCGCCGCAGCCGCTGAGCGCCGAGTAGCGCCGACACATTAGGCTGCCGGGGTGGACAACCTGGTGTGGATCGACTGCGAGATGACCGGCCTCGACCTGGGGACTGATGCTCTCATCGAGCTCGCGGTCCTGGTCACCGACTCGGAGCTGAACGTCTTGGGCGACGGCGTCGACATCGTCATCAGGCCACCGGACGATGCGCTCGCGCAGATGGGCGAGTTCGTCACGGACATGCACCGCAAGTCCGGACTGCTCGAGCTCCTGTCGAGCGGCGTCACGCTCGAGGAGGCGGAGGCCCAGGCCCTCGCGTACATCCGCACGTACGTCCCCGAGGTCCGCAAGGCTCCTCTCGCGGGCAACACGATCGGCACGGACCGTGCGTTCCTGGCGCGTGACTTGCCAACGCTCGAGGGCCACGTGCACTACCGCAACGTGGACGTGTCGAGCCTCAAGGAGCTTGCCAAGCGCTGGTACCCGCGGATCTACTTCACGGCGCCGGCCAAGTCCGGCAACCACCGCGCCCTCGCCGACATCCGCGAGTCGATCGAGGAGCTGCGCTACTACCGCGAGGCGATGCTCGTCCCGCAGCCCGGCCCCGAGCGCGACGTGCTCGCCGAGATCGCCGCGCGGCACCAGGGCTCGCTCGCCTGAGTATGGGTTGGTCATACGCTGCACTGCTCGGCTAAGATGGCGCTCGCCCTTTCGGGGGCATCGCGGTGTGGCGTGGTGGGTATAGCTCAGTTGGTAGAGCTTCTGGTTGTGGTCCAGAAGGTCGCGGGTTCGAGCCCCGTTACTCACCCCACCCGAGACCTCCAGATCCTCCGACACCCGGACCGGGTCATCGAGCCGTCAACGCATCGGACAGAATGGCTCCCATGGCCGCTGACCTGACGATCCGCCGCAGCCCTCACCGGCTGCCGGCTCTCGTACGGGCCCGGCTGGCTGTGGCGCTCGCCGCCGGCAGCCTGGCCGGTGCCGCCTCACGGCTCGCGGGCCGGGGCTCCGGAGCGTCCATCCGCGGACAGATCATGATGAAGGTCGCGCCGGACGCGCTCGCGAACCTCCTCCCCGGCCGCACGATCGCCA
>PMBM01000028.1:0-11231 GCA_003153855.1 Propionibacteriaceae bacterium | reverse complement strand
CTCGAGACCGACGAGCGGGTCGTCCCCGATGTCGTACGCCTCGGACGTCCGGCTGTCCTCGTCCTCCTCAACTTCTCCCGCGACCAGATGGACCGCAACCACGAGATCAAGTCGCTGGGCCGCGGCTGGCGCGACGCGCTGTTGAGTGCCGGAGCCGACGGACCCGTCGTCATCGCCAACGCGGACGACCCGCTGGTCACCTGGGCAGCACGCTCGGCACCCAAGGTCGTCTGGGTCGACACCGCGACGTCCTGGACCCAGGACGCCTCGCTGTGTCCCGAGTGCGGCACGATGCTGACCCGGACGAACGGTCGCTGGGCCTGTCCGACGGGCGACCTCGTACAGCCCGAGGCCACGTGGCGCGTCGACGGCGATGCCGTGGTCGACCCGGACGGAGCCCGCTGGCCCCTGGAGCTGCAGGTCCCCGGCTCGTTCAACGTGTCGAACGGCGCGTGCGCTCTGGCAGCGGCTGCCGAGCTGGGCATCGATCCCGAGACGGCGATCCGCGGGATGCGTACGATCACGTCGCCGGCCGGCCGGTACGCGACGGCGCACTTCGGCTCGACGACCGCGCGCCTCCTGCTCGCCAAGAACCCGGCCGGATGGGCCGAGGCCCTCCCTCTCACCACGACGAAGACCGTCGTCCTCGCCATCGACTCCGCCGCTGCCGACGGAAGAGATGTAAGTTGGCTGTGGGACGTCGAGTACGAACAGCTGGCGGGACGACATGTCGTCGCCACCGGACCGCGCTCCCAGGACCTCTCGGTCCGTCTCCTCTATGCCGAGGTCGAGCACAGCGTGGTGCCCGACCTCGCCGCAGCACTCGCGGGTCACACCGACCCCGTGGATGTGGTGGCCACGTACACGCCGTTCCAGCGTCTGCGAAAGCTCGGAGGCCTCACATGAGCCCCGTGACGATCGTCCTGGTCTACCAGTCCCTGCTCGGCATCTACGGCGACCGCGGCAACGCGACAGTTCTCAGCAAGCGCCTCACGTGGCGCGGCATCGACGCCCGGGTCGTCGTCGTCGAGCCCGGTGAGGAGCTGCCGGCCGACGGCCAGGTGTACCTCCTGGGCGGCGGGGAGGATCTCGCCCAGACGACTGCAGTGCGCGAGCTCACCAAGGACGGCAACCTGTTCCGCGCACTCGATGCGGGAGCTGCGGTGCTCGCCGTGTGCGCCGGCTACCAGATCTGCGGCACGACGTTCACGATCGGTGAGCGCGACGAGGTCGTACCGGGCCTCGGCATCCTCGACGTCGAGACCAGGCGAGGGGACGTACGGGCGGTCGGCGAGATCCTGTACCGATGGACCAAGCCCGACGGTACGGAGTCGCTGGTGACCGGCTTCGAGAACCACGGCGGCTTCACGCGGGTCGGCCCCGATGCGCGCCCGCTCGGCGTCGTCGAGAAGGGCATCGGGAACGGCTATGACGGTTCCGAAGGGGCGCAGCAGGGCAAAGTCGTCGGGACGTACCCGCACGGTCCGGTGCTCGCTCGCAACCCCGAGCTGGCAGACCACGTGCTGGAGCTGGCTCTGGGCCACTCGCTCGATCCGCTGCCCCGCCCCACCATCGACGTGCTACGCCGTCAGCGGATCGCCGCCGTACGGGGCCAGCAGGACCGCTCGGGCAGGTAGAGCTACACCACTCGCCAGGACCACGCGAAGCGGTTGTCGGCGTAGGCGAGGAACTGCGGGAGGAAACCCTCGGTCGTCTGGAACGAGATGTACCCGGACGCGCACTGGCCCTTGAGGTAGTAGTACGTGTCGGGGAAGGTCGGGTCCGGGCCACCGCTGGTCATCGGCGCGAGCAGCTCGTTCGTGCTCCGCGACACGAGCGTCCAGAAGTTTCGCATGATCGGGACCCGGCCTCCGGCTGCGCTCCCGATCGTCGCGTTCACGCACACGCTGACCTTGAAGCTGAGGATGCCGTCCGAGGTCTTCGGCAGGGTCTGCTCCAGCGTCACGATCAGCGGCTGAGCCTCCACGTCGTCGTTGGGCGGTGCCGGGGTGAACGCACTCTCCGTGGGCACGTCGACGGGCTGGTAGGGCGTGGCAGGAGCCGTCGCCGGCCCGGTCACCGTCGGCGGCTTGGGGGCCACGAACAGCCCACGTCCTGCGCCTCCGATGGCGAGCGCGACGACGACCGCCGCGACCACCAGCAGAGCGAACGGTACGAGGAGGCGACGGTCCGTCGTACGCGGGGGCTCGGGAGGGAGAGTGGAGTCCCACTCGTCGAGGTACTCGACGCGGCGATCCGACTCGTCGTCCATTTTTCAAGGATGTCATGAGGTGCCAACTAAGGCCGGCTGGCGCGATGCCCCCCGAGTCCGATCAGAACACCCACGTCCACCCGAAGCGGCCGTCCGAGTAGGAGATGGACGAGGGGGACTCCTCGCCTTTCGCGAACGTGACGTACCCGGTGGCGCACTGCCCCTTGCCGTACAGGCCTTCGACCGGGAAGGCGGGCGTGACCAGCGCCCTGTCCCGCGCAGGTCCGCTCGAACCCGTCGATGCGAACCCGAGGAACCAGCTGTCGCGAGAGATCCGGACCTTGCCTCCCCCTGCGGACGCCGAGTTGACGCACACGCTCACCCGGTAGCCGATGGACATGTCCGCCGACTTGGGCGACTTCTCCAGCAGTTTGATCGTCAGCGGGTCCGCCTCGACGTCGCTCTCGACCGGAACCGGCGTGTACGGCTGGGGCGGGTCGACGAGCATGGTCATGTACGCAGTGGGCACCTCGGCCGTGACCTGGTAGGTGCTTCTCAGGTCGGTCGCGCTGGCGGTGGGCACGCCCGTACTCGTGGCTTCGGTCGGGCTCGGCGTCGGGGACGTCGAGGTCACGGGACCGACCGCTCGCCGCTGCGTGGCGCCCAGCGCGACCGCGATGACCACGGCCACGACGAGGACAACGGCTGCCAGGACGAGGATTCGGCCCCTCCCACCGCGCGGCGGTCGAGGAGCCTGTGGCGAGTCCCATTCGTCGAGGTACTCGACGCCAGGGGGTGGGTCGTCGTCCATGAACTAAGCCTGGCATCCCGAAAGGGTCAGGACCGGGACTTCGCGCAGATCGGAGGACTGATCGGATTCGCCGCGGGTGATCCCTGTTTGCTACTGTTGACCCTCGGTGCGCACCACTAGCTCAACTGGCAGAGCAGCTGACTCTTAATCAGCGGGTTCAGGGTTCAAGTCCCTGGTGGTGTACGACAAGTTGGGCCTCGCAGCTGCGGGGCCCTTCGTCGTTGGTGCGAGCGGATCAGCCACGTCCCGTACAGACGACGAAGGCCCGGGTGATCGCTCACCCGGGCCTTCGTCAAGGACAGCTGGACCGAGCTACTTCACGCCACCGGCTGTCAGGCCGGCCACGATGCGGCGCTGGAAGAACAGCACCAGGATGAGCAGCGGGATCGTCGTGATGACGCCTGCCGCCATGATCGAACCGTACGGCGTGTTGAAGCCCAGCGTGCCGGTGAACTGGCTCAGGGCCACGGTGGCCGTCTTCATGTCCCTCGCCTGCAGGAACGTCAGCGAGATCATGAACTCGTTCCACACCGCGATGAAGGTGAGGATCGCCGTCGTGAACACGCCGGGTGCTGCGAGCGGCAGGATGACCTTGCGGAACGCCTCACCAGGAGTGCAGCCGTCCACCATGGCTGCCTGCTCGAGCTCGACCGGGAGCTGACGGAAGAACGCCGTCAGGTTCCAGACGCACAACGGCAGACCGAAGGACAGCGACGGGATGATCGCCGCCTGGTACTGGTTGAGCCAATGGATGGGGAACCAGTCGTACGAGCCGGTGAACAGCTTGAACAACGGGATCAGCAGCGTGACGCCGGGGAACATCGAGGCGCCGATGATGATGCTCAGCACGAAGCCCTTCGCGGCGAACCGCAGCCGTGCCAACGCGTAGGCGCCGATGATCCCGAACACGAGCGTGAGCACCGTGGTCGTGACGGAGACGACGACCGAATTGAGGATGGCCCTGAAGAAGTTGTTCTGCGAGCTGAAGACGCCCGGGTAGTTCTCGAACGAGATCGGGTTCGGGATGTAGTCGTTGCTCAAGCCCATGGTGGGGAGCCGGAACGACGAGATGACCATCCAGTAGAACGGCACCAGGCAATACAGGACGATGAACGCCATGCCGATCACCGAGGCGATCTTGCCGACCCACCACCGTGCGTCATGGTTGGGCTTCTGGAGCGCCCCGAGCTCTTCAGGCGTCAGGTGTGCGATGACGGGGGTTGCGATCTGGGTCATGATGCTGCGCTCCCGCTCGTGATGTTGGAACGAACCGCTGCGGCCTTTCCCTGCTTCTTGTTCAGCGCATGCATGCGCTTGCGCTGATCGTTGACCGCCTTGAGCTCCTCGTCACCGACGACATCGGCGCCTAGCAGCTTCACGAAGAGGAACGCTATGAGGACGATGTAGAGGAACAGGACGATCGAGTACGACGCCGCCGTGCCGTACCGCGTCGCGCTCATCTCCTGGTAGGCGAAGACCGACAGGGTCTCCACCGAGTACTTGCCCGGACCGATCATGCCGTAGGGCAGGTCGAACATGCGGAGCGTGTCGAGGGTGCGGAACAGCACCGCGACGACGAGCGCCGGCTTGACCATGGGCAGCGTGATGCGCACGAAGGTCTGCCACGCGTTGGCCCCGTCGACCTTGGCCGCCTCGTACACCTCGGCGGGAATCGTCTGCAGACCTGCCAGTGTCAGCAACCCGATGAAGGGTGCCGTCTTCCAGACGTCCGCGATGATGATCGCCATCTGCGAGTACTTGTTGTCGCCGAGCCAGAGGATCGGGGTGTTCGAGAGGCCGAGCACCTTGTTGGCCACGCCGTCCGTGTTGAAGATGAGCTTCCACATCACGGCGGAGACGATGGTCGGGATGGCCCACGGAACCAGGATGGCCGCGCGGACGAGGCCGCGGCCACGGAAGGCCCTGGCCATGATGAGCGCCATCGCAACACCGAGGATCGTCTCGAGGACGACGCAGACGACGGTGAAGAGCGAGGTGTTGATGAAGGCGTTGATCAACCGGTCGAGGGACCCGTAGACACCGACCACCAGGGTCGGGTGGGCGAAGATGTCGGTGAAGTTCTGCAGGCCGACGAAGGCGGTTCCCGTGTTCACCAGGCCTGTGTTGGGATCGACGCCGCCGTTGGCCCGGAAGAACGACTCCGTGATCGACATGACGATCGGAACGCCGGTCACGAGCAACATCACCAACAATGTGGGGGCGAGCAGCATCGCGGCCAACGTTCCTTGACCGTCCGAGAAGGCGTTTTTCTTGCGCTTTGTTGCTTTCGGAGCTGTGCGCTGCTCCGCTGTGGTGACTGCCATGGCACCTCCTGAGCGAGAATGGCCCGCTGGCGTGGCGCCGGGAACAGGTTCCCGAACACCACGCCAGCGACACTACCTAGTGATGCCTTACTTGACGAGAGCTGTGAGCTTCGTCTGGAGATCGTCCATGGCCGCCTTCGGCGCAGTCGTCCCATTGAGTGCGTTGTACGCAGCATCCTGGATCGCCAGGGTGACGTCTCCGTACTTCACGGCCTTCGGGCGAGCCTTGGCGTTGTCGATCGACGCCTTCAGCACCGGGAGGTACTGGAACTGGCTGGTGAGGTCGGCGTCGGTGTACAGAGCGGTCCACGTCGGAGCGTTGGAGGTCGCGATCGTGTTGGCCTTCTGGTTGTCAGCGCTGTTCCACCACTGGATGAACGCGAGCGCAGTGCCCTTGTTCTGCGAGTAGGTCGAGATGCCCATGTTGTGGCCACCAAGGGTGGACACGCCAGGACCGTTGAGGCCCGGGATCGGGGCGACCTGGAACTTGCCGGCGATCTTCGAGGAACCGTCGGTCTTGTTGGCCAGCGAGTACACGTACGGCCAGTTGCGCAGGAAGACGAGCTTGCCGTCCTGGAACGCCTGCCGAGACTGCTCTTCCTGCCAGGTCAGTGCGGCCTTCGGGATCGTGCCGTCCTTGAACGCGTCGACTGCCCACTGCACGCCGGCAACGGCCGCGTCAGTGTTGACTGTCGGTGCGCCCTTGTCGTCGAGGAAGGCCCCGCCGGCCGAGTTGACCATCTCTGCGAAGTTGCAGGTCAGGCCCTCGTACTTCTGGAACTGGCCGCCGTAGCAGTCGATCGTCGGGTTCGTGGTCTTGACCTTGGCGCAGGCGGTCTTCATGTCGGCCCACGTCGTGGGAACCTTCAGTCCGGCCGCGTCGAGGAGATCCTTGCGGTAGTAGAGCAGCGCGCCGTCAGAGGTCGACGGGTAGGCGTACAGCTTGTTGAAGTACGTCGCAGAGTCGACGGCGGCCTTCAGGTAGCCGGAGGTGTCGATGCTCGTCGGGAGCTGCGCGAGGTAGCCGTTGGCGGCGAACTCGGCCGTCCACACGACGTCGACCGACAGGACGTCGAAGTTCGACGCACCCTTCGCCTGGGCGTTCTGGATCATCGAGGCGCGCTGCTGGTCAGCGTTGTCGGAGAGCTCGATGAGGGTGACCTTCTGGTCGGCGTGGAGGGCGTTCCACTTGTCGATGACCTTCTGGACGTTGCCAGAGGTGTCCTTGCCCTGGACATAGTTGATGGGACCCGTCTTGCTCCACGACGCATCAGTTGATGTCGACGCGGATGCCCCGGTTGTACCCGTGGAGCTGCCACAAGCGGCGGTCGCGAGGATCGCCGTTGCTGACAGAACCGACAGGGTGAGCCGGGCCAGCTTGTTCTTGCTTGCCATGAAGTAGACCTCACTTCGTTGTAGGGGCTCGGGCGAGCGTTGCCACAGTAACGACTCGCCCACTTTTTGAATCGGTCCAACTTGGTGATCGCCGCTGATTCGTTACCGCGGGAGGCTCTCGGACGACTTTGAACGAACCAATTTGGGTGCGAATGGGACACTAGCCCATCCATCTGGGCCGCGCTACCGGGGGGCGACAAAACTCGCCGACGTCATTGCCGGGCGGCTGGGATCCCTGCCCAGTAAGAGAAAAATGAAGGTCACAAAGTGATTACGATGGCGCTGACATGCCCCTCAGAGAGAGGCGAAACGGTTCGCGCCAGGGATTATGAAGCGGACGAGCGCTTTCCGAGCGCTCGGACGGCCACGACGAACGTGACCACGCCTATCGCGGCACCGGCGATGAGAGCCAGCCGACCCAGCCGCCAGCCGTACTGGTCCTTGACCTGGGCCTTGGCAGAGGTGAGCTGCTCGCCTGCGAACGCCTTGGCGTCCTCGACGGTGCGGTGGACGACCGCCTTCGGGTGAAGCTCACCGATGAGGCCCGCGAGGCTGTCCTCGATCTGGCGCTGTGCGCGATCGATGTCCGCCTGGATCTCGGTGAGCGTGCGCTCTCCCCCCTGCTTCTCTGCCACCGCAGGTCCTCCCTTGTCCGGCCGTACGTTCGGCTCCACTCACTCTATGCCACGCGCAGGGACCCTTCGCGGGCTCGCGACGCGGACAGGCAGTGACTCTTGTCAGGCCCGACCACTATCGTCGTTCGCATGACGAGTTTGGCCATCGGTGATGCAGCTCCTGAGTTCACCCTGCCGGACGCCGACGGCAACTCGGTGTCCTTGTCGGACTTCGCCCCGGGCAAGGTGGTCCTCTACTTCTTCCCCGCCGCGTTGACGCCGGGATGTACGACGCAGGCCGTCGACTTCACCGCCAACCTCGGCGACTTCGAGCGTGCCGGGATGATGGTCGTCGGGATCTCCCCCGACCCGGTGTCGAAGCTCGCGCAGTTCAAGATGAGCGAGCACGTCACGTTCCCGATGCTCAGCGATGCCGACAAGACCGTGCTGAACGCGTACGGGGCGTTCGGCGAGAAGGTGCTGTACGGGAAGACGATCGTCGGTGTGCTTCGGTCGACGTTCGTGATCGACGTCGACTCCGACGGCAAGGGCACGATCGAGCTCGCGCAGTACAACGTGAGGGCCGCCGGCCACGTGAACAAGCTCCGCCAGCAGCTCGGCGTCTAGAGACGGCGCAGGTGACGCCTACGGCTCGGTGCCCCAGATCAGGGTGCCGTTCTGGTAGACGGTGACCTTGGTCCAGTCCGTGTAGCTCGCGCCCGTGCCATAGCTATAGTCATCGACTTCGTTGAAGTTGCTCCAGTCCGTCTTGTTGATGCCGAGCTGGATCTCGCCGCTCGAGGCGCCGGACGTCAGTGTGTAGGGCTGGAAGCCAACGAGCAGGTACTCGTCCGCGCCAGTGCGAGGGGTGACTGCAACCACGCTCGTGGTGATGTTGGAGCAGTCGATGGACGCCCAATAGCACGGTGCCTGGAAGGTCGAGGCGCCTGGGTCCTTGGTGAACCAGTAACGGACCGTGATCGTGCTCAGGTCCACGCCCGACGAACCGGTGTTCACCAGTTGCAGACCCGGCTTGATCGAGTTGTCGAGTGGCAGGGTCACGTCATTGCTCTTGTACTGCGCCTTCACCGGCGAAAGGGCGAGGGTGACCTGGATGACGTTGCTGCTGGTCGCGGTGGTCGTGTTGCCGACATTGTCGGCGACGACGTACTGGTACTGGTAGCAGAACCCGGCGGTCACGGTGTCGCTGAACGGCGAGGAGGCCGGGTTGGTGGCGGCAGTGGTCCACCCGCCATAGCTGCCACAGGTGGTGCCGGTCAGGGTCGCCGACTGGCGCTGCAGCAGACGTGTCCCCACACCCGACCCGCTATCGGTGCCGGTCGAATAGGCAATGCTGACCGACGTGCTCGCCTGGGCGGTGTTCGGCGGGGTCACCGTACCGGCGCTCGGCGCCGTGTCATCGGCGGTCGGGGTGAAGGATGTACCGCCCGAGACGCCGGTGGCGTTGTTGGTCGCCGTGACGCTCTTGGCCCCCGGGACAGCCGGCGCGCCACCCCACGAGTAGGTGTTCACTCCGAGCGCCCCCGGCGTCGACGTCCAGTTCGTGCCCAGCGTCGGGAAGGTGTAGCTGGCGATGCCCGACTTGGTGTCGGTTGCTGTGGCGGTGGTCGTGAAGGAACCACTGCTCGCCGCCGACCGGTAGTACACGATCGAGCCGCTGGACCAGTACGAGTTGGTGAACTCGGAGTGGGCCAACGAGGGCGCCGGGGGTGCGGTGAGGTCGACCTTGATGTCCGGACTGGTGTAGGTGGTGGAGTTTCCCAGCGTGTCCAGGACGATGTACCGATAGTGGTAGCAGGCTTGGTCGCTCACAATTTCGGACTTCGGCGAGACCGGATCCGTACCGCCGCTCACCGAGTTGTAGCTGCCGAACGCGCCGCACGTGCCGTCGGCGGTGCCACCCGAGGTGAGGGTTGCCGTCGCGCGCTGCAACAGGTTCCCCGTCGTGGCCACACCGTCGGGGTCCGTACCCTTGGCCAGGTTGAAGCTCACCGTGGTTGAGGCCGCGTAGCGGGAACCGGTGCCCACCAGGCCCGCGGCATCGACGGAACCACCCGTCGGGCCACTGGTGTTCGGCACAGTAGTGCCGCTCAGGTAGTGGCCGCTGATGGTCGTGGGGGATAGCACCGAGTTGTAGACGGCGACCTCGTCCAGGGTGCCCGCGTAGTACTGGGCCCCCGACGCGAGTCGTCCCAAGTTGATGTTGGCCGAGGCCGAGAGAGAAGTCGTGCCGCCGGTCGCTGTTCCTGCAGAAACGCCGTCGACGTACAACGCAAGGGCACCGGAGGCCTTGGTGCGGGTGAAGACGACGTGGTGCCAGGAACCGTTGTTGTACGTCCCGGCCGTCACAGCGCTCACTTCAGTGGTGCCGCCGACGCCGCCGATGACCTTGCCTTGGCACAGGGAGACGCCGAAGTCGTTGTTTACCCCAGGGTAATCGGCGTCGACGAGGCCGGCCCCCTGCCACCATTGGGTGCAGGTTGTCCCGTAGCTCTGGGTCGACTTGAACCAGAACTCGATCGAGAAGTCGTCCTGGATCTGACGGGCCGCCGACGCGTACTGGCTCGTGCCGTTGAACTGCACGGCCGTGTCGCTGCTGCCCGCGATAGCGCCTGCGGCCGCCATGGTCGGCGTTGCGGAGTAGGTGCCGTTGTTGGCCCCCTTGATGTCCACCATCGGGGACGTGGAGAGTGCCTCGCCAAGCCGCCAGTAGTTGACCAGACCACTGGTGGCCACGATCGTGGCGGAGTACGTTGCCGCGGCCTTGACGATGTTCCCGCTTGTGAAGGTGGCCAGGTTGCCGACCCCGTCGGCGACGACGTACTGGTACGTGTAGCAGCTGCCCGAGCTGATTGTGTCGGTCAGGGGCGACGTCGGATTGGTGCCGTTGGTGACGGTGGCGAAGGACCCGAAGGTGCCGCAGGTGGTGCCGGTGAGGGTAGCCGCAGCGCGCTGCAGGAGGCGGGTCCCGATCCCGGCCTGGGCATCAGTGCCGGAGGTGAAGGAGACGCTGACACTCGTGCCGGTGGTGACGCCCCCGGAGTAGGTCACAGTGCCCCCCGTGGGCGCGGTGTCGTCGGCGGTCGGGGTGAAGGACGTGCCGCCCGAGGCGCCGGTGGCGTTGTTGGTCGCGGTCACGTTCTTCGTGCCGGGCGCAGCCGGTGCGCCGGACCAGGAGTAGGTGTTGACGCCGAGCGCGCCGGGCGTCGAGGTCCAGTTCGTGCCCAGGGCCGGGAACGTATAGCTCCCGATCCCGGATGCGGTGTCCGTCGCTGTGGCGGTAGTCGTGAAGGAGCCAGTGCTCGCTGCCGACCGGTAGTAGACGACGGCGCCGCTGGACCAGTAGGTGTTGGTGAACGCGGAGTGTGCCAGCGAGGGCGCCGCGGGTGCGGTGAGGTCGACCTTGATGTCGGGACTGGTGTAGGTGGTGGAGTGGCCCGGCGTGTCCTTGACGACGTACTGGTAGCTGTAGCAGGCCTGGTCGGACACGGTGTCGGACGTCTGTGAGGCCGGGTCGGTCCCGCCGCTCACGAGCGTGTAGCTGCCGTACGCGCCGCACGTGCCGTTGGTGGTGCCCCCCGAGGTCAGGGTCGCGGTCGCACGATTCAACAGGTTCCCCGTCGTGGCCACCCCGCTCGGGTCGGTTCCCTTGGCGAGGACGAGGCTGAGCGTTGTCGAGGCCGCATAGCGCGAACCCGTGCCGACCAGACCGCTGGCTTCGACCGACCCGCCCGTCGGGCCGATGGTGTCGGTCGTGATCGTGATGGTGAACGTCTGGACAGCGCTCGTGTCCGAACCGCCGTTTGTGGTGCCGCCGTTGTCGTGGATATTGACGCTCACCGTGGCCACGCCGG
>PMBM01000188.1 GCA_003153855.1 Propionibacteriaceae bacterium | reverse complement strand
TTGAACGCGACCTTCCCGCGCTCACGGATCCGTACCGCCGCGTTGTCGAACCCGAGGGCCGAGGCGTCGACCCAGGCGAGGTACGTACCGTCGCTGGGCGTGTACGACAACCCGACCTCCGGCAGCAGCGAGGCGAGCAGCAGCTTGTTGGCGGCGATCTCGGTGTTCAGCTGCGCAAGCCAGTCGCGGTCGTCGTTCAGCCCGGCCGCCTGGAGCATGAGTCCGAGGTGGCTGGATCCGGCGCGGACCTCGTACGGGAGCTTCCAGAGCGCCTGGTCGACCTCGGCACCGCCGATGAGCAGACCTGCCTTGAGCGCGGCCAGGTTGAACGCCTTCGAGGCCGAGGTGACGACGAAGCCGTTCTCGCTGCCGGGCACCTGCAGGTACGAGGTGAACGTCACTCCGGGAGCGACGAGGGGTCCGTGGATCTCGTCGCTGATCACGACGACGTCGTACCTCCGGGCCAGCTGGGCGACCCCCGTCAGCTCCTCAGGTGTGGGCACCGTGCCGTACGGGTTGTGCGGGTTGCACAGCAGATAGCCGGCGACACCCTCCTGAGCGAAGGCGGCTTCGAGCGACTCGAGGTCCAGCCGTCCCTCGGGGGTCATCCCGGCCTCGACGAGCGGACGTTCGCCCACGGCGCCCGAGACGCGGAACGGCGGGTAGATCGGCGTGTTGATGACGATGCTCGACCGGGCGGGCGTGAACGCCTCGACCAGGACGGCCATCCCGCTCACCACGTCGGCGCAGGGCAGGAGCTTCTTCGCGTCGAGCGTGTGGCCCCACGTCGTGGCGGCGAAGTCGGCGAACGCGCGTGGGAGCGAGTCGTACCCGGGGTAGCCCATGTCGCCGATCTCGAGGATGTGCTGCACTGCGGCGGTCACGCCGGGCGGCG
Source organism: Propionibacteriaceae bacterium (assembly GCA_003153855.1). GTDB lineage: Bacteria > Actinomycetota > Actinomycetes > Propionibacteriales > Propionibacteriaceae > Fen-668. The sequence continues at coordinate 10,481 of PMBM01000188.1, read as the reverse complement.
GCAGGATGTCCATCTCCGCCACCCACATGGGCAGCACATCCGGTGCGAAGCGGGTCCACTTCATGGACGTGCGCTGCCGAAGAACGGCGAGGTCGAGGTCGAAGATGGCCATGACGCGGGAGCCTATCGGGGTGCGACCCGCAGCTTCGTCAGGTGGTCACGCGAGCACGTGGGACGCCGTGATGCCCGATCCGACCACAGGGACGGGATCGGTGCCCAGCACCGAGGTCAGCAGCTCCGCGTACAGGGACCTGAAGTCCTGGGACGCCTTGAGGTCGCCCTGGTCGAGGTCCGTGAGCGACGGCTGGTCGCCGTGGAAGCCGGGCTTCACCCGGTCGGACACGATCAGGACGTCACCGGCCGTGCCGTGGTCCGTACCCTCCGACGCGTTCGCCTTCACGCGCCTCCCGAACTCGCTGTACGCGACGAGGACGACGTCGCCCGCGCGGGGGCTGCCCTCCATGGCCTTGCGGAACTCGCTGATCGCCGTGTCGACCATCGTGAGTAGCTGCTGCTGCGTGGCCTTCTCGCCCGCGTGGGTGTCGAAACCGCCCATGGACACGGTGTAGCAACGAGTCGGTGCACCCAGCCTGATGCACGCTGCGACCGTCAACAGCTGGTTCTTCAGCGACCCGTCGTCCGTGATCTCGTCAGGGAGGGAGACCTCGCTGAGATGCGTGACGACGTCCTCGCGCACCCTTCCCACGGCCGCGTACGAGGAGGCCACGATCCGCTGCGCCGTCGTGTCCGAGCTGTCCGGGGTAGACAGTGCGGCCATGACCGGACCCAGCGGCTCCGCGGTCGGTTCCTTGACGCTGAGCGCGGCGAACGTCCGCTGGGTGCCGACGGCCAGGACGGGCAGTACAGGTCCGATGTTCAACCCGAGGAGCGGCTCCGGGTCCTTCGCCTGGTCGAGCCAGCGTCCGAGCCATCCGGTCGTCAGCGGCGAGCTGGGACTACCGGTCTGCCAGATGTCCATGGAACGGAAGTGCGAGCGATCCGGGTTGGGATAGCCGACGCCGCGCATGATCGCGACCTTGCTCGACGACCAGAGCGACGACATGTTCTTGAGACCAGGGTTGAGCCCGGCGGCCGAGTCGAGCATGAGGACCTCGTCGTGGGTGTACGACATGCCGGGCCGGGCATCGTGGTACGCCGGGTCGTCCACGGGGATGACCGTGTTGAGCCAGTCGTTCCCCCCGTACATGGTCACGAGCACGAGGACCGGGGTGCCCGACGGCAACGGGCTCTGGGACGCAGCACGTGTGACGTCGCTCCACGAGCAGCCGGCGGCACCGGCCAGCAGGGCGGACGCTCCGACGACGCCGGACGCTCGGAGGAAGCCTCGCCGAGTGAGGCCGTCGAGGGGGAGGCGAGGGTTGTACGGAGCTCTCATGTCACACCACCAGGTAGTCGGGGCTGATCAGCGCGGTCGCGACGAGCTGTTTCGGGTCGCCCTTGGCCAAACCAAGGGCGGTCAGGGTGCGCTCCGTGAAGTGGTCAAGGGCCAGAAGATGCGCCACGGCGTCGTTGCGGGTCGCGGCGCTGGCGTCGGACACCGCCGAGAGGTCCGCGATGCCCGCGAGCTTCGTCGCCGCCGCGGCACGCGTCGAGGCTGCTGCGGTCGAGGACCAGGAGGCGCCGGAGGGCCAGCCGGAGACGTTCGGTGGCAGGAACGGGACCTGCCCGAGGCGGCGGAGGACTCCGAGGCCCTGCTTGATGGTGTCGGAGGTGGATGGGGTGGCGAGCGTACGCATGGAGCCGACGAGCCACTCGACCGGTGACGCCACGATGGTGCCGGTCGCTGCCATGAAGGCGGGATCGACGAGAAGGGCCTTGAGAAGGGCCGTGACCTCTCGGCCGCTCCCGTACGCGGCGACGGCCCGGCTGAGGGTGTCGTCGGGGATCGCGTCACCGCTGGCCAGCTGATGCCACCAGCGTGTCGCGAGGTAGCGCGGGTGCGCCGGTGTGGCCAGGATCGTCGCGACCAGCGTTGCCGGGGTGAAGTGGTCGGTCACGCCCAGCACCGTCTCGGGTCCGGGATCGGTCCGCTTGGGGTCGCTGGTCACAGTGCCGTCCGCGGCGACCCGCCAGCCCGTGAGCGCGCGCGCGGCCTGCTTGACGTCGTCCTCCGTGTACCCGCCGCCGACGCCGAGGGTGAACAGCTCCATGAGCTCGCGCGCGAGGTTCTCGTTGGGCGCGGCCTTGGTGTTCTTCTCCGCGTCGAGCCAGATCAACAGGGCGGGGTCGAGCACCATCTGCTGCGCGAGCGCGGTGAAGCTGCCGAACCCCTGGCTGCGCAGGAGCTCGTTCTGCCGCAGCATCAGGGCAGGCCGCTTGACCTTCGACAGGCTCGTCGCCCAGTGGTTGTGCCAGGCGAAGGTCAGCCGCTCACGTACGGGACGCTTCGCGGACACCATCCGGGTCACCCACCACGTCACGAGCTGGTCGCCCTGGTTGTTGAGCGCCTTGTTCTGCGCCTGCCGGTCGGCCTGCGTGGGGTTGGGGCCCAGGGCGGGCAGGGCCGCGAACGCCGGTGCCGGAGTGGCGTCGACACCCGGATCCGCACCCGGGGCGAGGGCGTCATCGAGCCACGCCTCGATCCCGGCGCCGACGCGGTCGACATCCGCGCCGGTGACGCCGAGCGCCGCCCGACGCATGATGCGAGCCGTACGTCGCCACGCGTCTGTGCTCATGGGAGGACTCTGGCCCCCGAATGTAAGAATCACGTCAGCGCCCGGTTAACAGTGAACGAGTTCTCACTGATCCCGCGGTGGGAGGATGTCGTCATGGCTCGCTACTTCGACGTGCATCCCGCGAACCCGCAGCCGCGCTCTCTGGCGCAGGTGGCGGCGATCCTCGAGGACGGCGGCCTGGTGGCCTACCCGACCGACTCCGGCTTCGCGCTGGGGTGCCGGCTGGGTACGCGGGATGCGCTGGACCGGATCCGTACGATCCGAGGGCTCGACGACCGCCACCACTTCACGCTGGTCTGCAGCGAGTTCAGCCAGCTCGGCGCGTACGTGCAGATGGGCAACCGGGAGTTCCGCGCCATCAAGGCCTGTACGCCGGGTCCGTACACGTTCATCCTCCCCGCGACGCGCGAGGCACCCAAGGCGATGCTGCACCCCAAGAAGAAGACCGTCGGCGTGCGAGTCCCGGACCACGTCACGGCCAGGGCGCTGCTCGACGTGCTGGGCGTGCCGCTCCAGTCGAGCACGCTGATCCTGCCCGGTACGGACGAGCCGATGACCGACGGCTGGACGATCGCCGACTCGCTGGCCCACGAGGTCGACGCCGTGCTCGACTCCGGCGACGTCGGGCTGCTCGCGACCACCATCGTCGACCTCAGCGGCGACGAGATCGAGATCCTGCGGTACGGAGCAGGGGACCCGTCTCCCTTCGAGGAATGACGAAGCACACGGTGGACTCGACCGGGAGGGACATCCTCGAGCCGTACGTTCGGCAGCACGCCGCCACCGTCCGTGCCTCGCTGGCCGTGGTCCTCGCCGACGAGCCGGACGCGATCCACGCCGCGCGAGTGGCCACGCGGCGCCTGCGCAGCGTGCTCAAGACGTACAGACCGCTATGGACCAGCGGTCATCGCTCGCTGCGGGACGAGCTCCGCTGGTACGCATCGGCGCTGAGTCGTCCGCGGGACCTCGAGGTGGTCGGGGGATGGCTCGAGACGATCCTCGACGACCCGCGGACCCAGGCGGTGGCAGGTGCCGGCGACGCGGCCAGGGAGCTGACGCAGCGGGTGAGCCTCGATCGGGACACTGCGCTGACCGAGATGCGCCGCGAGCTGGCCGGTGGTCGCTTCGCGGAGCTGGCAGCCGCGTTGCCGCCGGGGGACTGGTCGCCCGCTGCCGAGGTGCCGGCGGGCCTGCTGGTGTCGGGGCTTGCCGCCGTCCCGGCCAGGGCCGCGGCGGCCGAGGCGGCCGAGCTGCCGCGCGGAGCCGACCGCCCGGCAGCCCTCCATGAGCTGAGGAAGACCACCAAGGCCGCGCGGTACGCGGTCGACGCGCTCGGGTCGGACGCCGCCGACCAGGCCGCTGCCTGGAAGACGGTCACCGAGACGCTCGGGGTCGCGCAGGACGGCCAGGTCGCCCAGTCGGTCCTCGCCGAGCTCCAGGAGGACGCCCCGGCTCACCGAGCTGTCTGGGACGCCTTGTCGGCGATGGTCGAGGAGGCGGCGCGCGCTGCCGAGGTCTCCGGACTCGAGCTCGTACGCACCGCGAGCTCGCTGCCGTACCCCCGCGTCGACCACCACTGAGCCGCGAGAACACGGCAACACTCGGACGAAGGGTGAATCTCGGGCCGGGCTTCGATAGACAGGCATGGTCATTCATCTCGGCAGGAGAACCATGGACACCGTACGTCTGGGAATCATCGGGTTCGGTCAGCAGGGCGGCATGTACAGCCGGATCCTCGCGGCGTCCATGGTGCCCGGCATGACCCTGGGAGCGATCTGTGACCGCGACCCCGCCAAGAGGGATGCCGCACGCGAGCTGTACCCGGATGTCGCCGTGTTCGACGACATCGACGGGCTCCTCGGCAGTGACGTCGTCGACGCCGTGGTGACGACCGTTCCTCACTACCTCCACCCGGAGTTCGCGATCAAGGCCCTGAGCGCCGGAAAGCACACGCTGGTCGACAAGCCGGCCGGTGTGTACACGAAGCAGGTCCGTGCGATGAACGAGTTCGCGGAGACCAAGCCCGAACTGACCTTCGCCATCATGTTCAACCAGCGCACGAACCCGCTCTACGTCGACCTGAAGCAGCTTCTCGACTCCGGACAGCTCGGGGCGATCCGCCACTGGAACTGGATCATCACGACGTGGTGGCGGCCGCAGGGCTACTACCTGCAGTCCGCGTGGCGGGCGACGTGGGGAGGCGAAGGTGGCGGGGTGCTCGTCAACCAGGCTCCGCACCAGATCGACCTGTCCCAGTGGCTGTGCGGGATGCCGCAGAAGGTCTTCGCGAAGCTCGGCTTCGGGTTCCGTCGTGACATCGCCGTCGAGGACGAAGTGGTGGCCGTCTTCGACCTGGGCAACGGGGCCACGGGGACGTTCACCACCGCGGTCCACGACCCGGCCGGTACGGATCGGCTCGAGATCCTCCTGGACAGCGGCAAGATCGTCGTCGACAACTCGGAGACGGTGACGATCACGCGCTTCCGTGAGCCGGAGCAGGACGCATCGGCGAAGATCACCGCGGAGGACGCCAAGAACCTCTTCTCCGGAGAGAACATCCTCGGCAACGACTTCCTGACGACCGAGACGAGGTCGTACGCGTCCCAGTGGGGACAGCAGCACGCGTCGGTACTCGCGAACTTCGCCGCCCACATCCTCGACGGCACCCCGCTGATCGCTCCGGGGAGCGACGGCATCAACGGTGTCCGCATCGCCAACGCCATGCACCTGTCCGCGTTCCTCTCCCAAGAGGTCGGCATCGACTTCTCCGAGGACGACTACCTCGCCGAGCTCAACAAGCGGATCGCCGCCGAGGGGAAGTTCCCCCAGCAGGGCTGAGGACATGAGGGTCTTCCCAGGCTCACGACACTGAGACGCCCCGTTCCGTACGGTCGGGCGTGTGACAGGCGTCGACCTCCAAGAGGTGTCCATCCGGTACGGGGACGTGGTGGCCGTAGATCGGCTCACGCTCCACGTGTCTCCTGGCCGTGTGCTCGGCATGCTCGGTGGCAACGGTGCCGGGAAGTCGTCGACGCTGCGCGCAATCGGTGGTGTCAACGCGCACAGCTCCGGCATCCTGACGGTCGCAGGCTTCGACATGGGTACGCCTGAGGGTGCCGACGCGGCCCGGGAGCTCGTCGGCTACTGCCCCGACATCGGCGGCCTCATCTCGCAGGCCACTCCTGACGAGCACATCGACCTGGTGGCCTCACTCCGCGGGACGCGTGGGGGACGAGCCGTCAGCGACGGGCTGGTCGAGCGGTTCGGCCTGTCGGCGGTACGGGACAGGCCCGCAGGTACGTTCTCGCACGGCATGCAGCGTCGGCTGTCCGTGCTCTTGGCTGTGCTCACCGCCCGCGAGGTCCTCGTCCTCGACGAGCCGTTCGACGGCGTGGACCCCACGGGTGTCGACGTCACCGTGTCGGCGATCCGGGAAGCTGCTCGGTCGGGGATGGCGGTCGTCGTCTCCACGCACCTGCAGCAGCTGCTGACCTCGGCGAGCGACGACATCGCCGTACTCATCAAGGGACAGCTGGCGACGGAGGCTTCCGCCTCGGAGTTCAGCGGACCGGAGGGTGAGCGCCGCTACGCCGACCTGCTCCAGTCCGTACCCGTCGAGGCGGTGGCGTGAGGAGCCTGTACGGAGAGGTCTCACGCGGTCTGGCCGCCACGATCCGCCTGTCGCGGCTCCGCGGTCACGTCCGTACGCCCGCGGCTCGCCTCAGGATCCGCATCGCCGCAGGCCTTGCCTTCTGCCTCCTCGTCGGTGCCGCGAACGCCGGCAACTGGGTGAGCTGGGTGGCAGGGAACCTGGGCCCGTCGTCCCCGGGCCTGCGCTACCTGACGGGTGACACGTCGGTCGCCGTGGCCGCCGCGCTCGGCACGGTCCTCGCCGGTGTCCTGTTCGCGCCGATCAGCGGCGCGGCCGCTCAGGCGCAGTTCCCCGACTTCGACCTGGCCGGCATCCGCCCCAGCCGTCTGTACCGCTACTTCGACGGCATCTGGAACTCCGTGCTGTCGCCGGTGGGCCTCTCACCGCTGCTCCTCCTCGTGACGGCCGCGTCGCTGAGCACCCCGGACGGTCGCGGCCGCGTCGGCGCCGTCGTGATCGCGATGGCCACGTGGCTGTGCGCGATGCTCGTCATGGCGCTGTTCGCGTGGACGATCGAGTTCTCCCGCCGCCGGTGGGTGGCGCACCTGCGTTGGTACCTGACGGCCGGCGCCGTCGCCGTCGTCGCAGTGGCCGTCTTCGTCGACCCGGCCCACGGCCGTACGATCTTCGGCCTCGCGAGCTGGGTGCAGGCGACCATCCGAGCCGGAGTGGCCGGCTCCACGCTCACGGTGGTCGGCGGGGTGGCAGCGATCCTGCTGACGTCCGCACTCACCTTCCTCGCGGGTGTGGTCGTCTGCCGTCGAACGCTCGTCATGCCGGCGCCCATCGAGCGGGTACGGCAGCGGACGGGCTCCGTGTCGGTTCCCGTGCACCCGTCGTTGGCGCTCTTCACGATGCTCGTCACGATCCTGGCCCGCACACGTGAGGTGCGCCGGCCCATCATCATGATGGTCGCGATCGCGATGCCGATGCTGTTCGTGTACATCCGCTACTCCGGCAGCAACCCGAGCTCGATGCTCGGCTCGGTGACGATGGTCGTGCCCCTGGCCATGGCGTTGGGCTGGGGCGTCAACGTCTTCGGCGTGCTGGGCGGAGCGGTGACGCTGCTGCTCGCACAGCCTCGCGCGTGGAAGGCCCTGCTGCGCCACATCATCGTCGTACAGCTCCTTGCCTCGATCGGGCTCGGGCTGCTCCTCATGGTCATCGCGGTCGTCACGAGCTCGATGCCGTGGTCGATGCTCCCGCCGTACGCAGCCGGGCTCGTCGTGTCGTCCGTCATCGCGACGGGGCTCTCTGTGCGCTTCTCGGTGGAGAAGCCGCACCGTACACGCCTCACCGGCCGCGGCGACCCTCTCGTACCGCCGATCGTCGGCCTCGGCTACGTCATGCGGATCATGCTGACGAGCGCCACGACCGGCATCGCTGTGGCCGTCACTGCCAGCCTCCTACCGTGGTTCGCCGTCGTCGTCGGTGTCTTCGTCGCGTTCACGGCGTTCATGTCGTGGCGCCGTGTCTCGTCCCGCTGGAACGACCCGGCCCACCGGTCGCGCGTCGCGGCACTCGTGGGCGCCGTCTGAGCTGCCGGGGCCGCTGTCGGCCCACGTTGTCCGGGTGGTGCGGACCACACGCTGTGCGCCACCAGGATGTCGCGAACTTGTTCGGGCTGTCGGGCTCCTGGACGGCTCCATAACCCGTTCAACGTGGGTCGGAGCGCGAGACGCCGGACTGGCGGCGGCGATATCCCACACAACGACGGTGTGGGATGACTGCGGCCCTGGCGGTGGCGGTCGTTGTAGTGGTTCGGTCGTGCCGTCGAGTGTTCCGGCCGGCACGCCGACTTTGTCGGCCTCGGCGATCACGGCTTCTGGTCTCACGGGCGATGGAGCCGCGTGCAGCGAATCCCTGACGGCCCACCTGCCACGGTGGCAGACTTCAGACATGATCCGGACTTCACCCCCCCGGTTCGGACGCCGGGCGTTGTTGGGCGGCACGGCCGGTGTGGCCGCTGCCACCGCGCTGGGCGCGTTCGGCACACCAGTGCCGGCCGCGGCAGCCCCTATCACTGACTCTGACCCCATGGCGCAGCTGCGGATGGAGTTCGCCGTGACGCCTGGTCAGCCATGGTCGATGCGTCTGATCGACCGTCACGGAACCGCGGTGCTTGAGACCCACGGTGCCGGTCTGAGTGTCATGACCGCGCAAGGACGTGCCACTGCCACCACTGTGGTCTCGGCGTCGCGTCGCGGCCGCTCCGTCACTGCGACCGCGGCGACCGACCAACCGGGTGTCACGGTTGACGTCACCGCCACGGGCGGCGCTGACGGGGCGTACTCGTTCACCGCGACTGGGCACGGTGACGGCGTCAGCCGTGTGGCGATCGACTTCGCGGCGTCGACCTCGGATCGCTTCCTCGGCACTGGCGAGCGTTCGAACGCGGTCGACCAGCGCGGCAACGACGTGCTCAACCGTGTGCTCGACGGGCCGTACGCGGCCAAGCAGGCGCCCGTTCAGCCCTACGTGCCGGCGCCGGGATGGGATCTGCGGCCCGACGCCACGTACTTCCCGGTGCCCTGGGTGCTGTCGACCCGTGGCTGCGGGGTACTCCTCGACAACGAGGCCGAGTCCACTTTCGCGTTCGCCACCGCGGATCATTCCGACAGCTGGCGCGCCGAGGTGGCCGCCGCGCACCTGGACTTGCGGGTCTTCCCCGGCCCGACGCCGGCCGACGCGCTGCGCCGCATGACCGCCTCGGTCGGACGGCAGCACGCCGCCCGGGCGGCGTTCGTCCTGGGAGCCTGGTGGCAGCCGGTCAGCGATCTCGACGCCGCCGCCGAGCTGGCCGTGCAACGCGCCGACGGGGTCCCGGTCTCGGTGGCGCAGACCTACTCCCACTACCTGCCCGGCGGGGGACAGATCCCGGCCGACGAGCAGGCTCGCACGAGCGCCCTGCACGCCGCCGGTGTCGCCGTCACCACCTACGTGAACCCCATGGTGAGCCTGAGCAACCCGATCTATCCGGCAGCGCTTCAGTCGTCGGCGTTCACGAAGAACGCGGACGGGACGGCGCTGGTCTACCACTACTCGACCGCGGCGAACTTCGTCGTGTCGCAGGTCGACTTCACCTCGGCGGCGGGCCGCAGGGTGTTCGACGGCGTCCTGAAGGTCACCCAGCGTGACGGCTATGACGGCTGGATGGAGGACTTCGGCGAGTACACCCCCGACGCCGCGGTCGCCTCCGACGCCAGCACCGGCAGCGCCCTTCACAACAGCTACGTCGTGGGCTACCACGCCACCGCGAAGGCCTACGCGGACGCTGCACACAAGCCACTCGCCCGGTTCAACCGGTCGGGCTGGACCGGCGCGATCCCGGCGTCCGACATCGTCTGGGGCGGCGACCCCTCGACGCTGTGGGGCTTCGACGGGCTGCAGTCGGCGGTGCGCCAGGGGCTGAGCATGGGGCTCTCGGGCGTCTCGATGTGGGGCAGCGACATCGGCGGCTTCTTCACCTGGCCGGACGACGGCCTCACGCCCGAGCTGTTGAACCGCTGGATCGAGTTCGGCGCGTTCTCCGGGGTGATGCGGCTGCAGTCGGGCGGCATCGACTTCGGCCCGCCGCGCGCCCAGATCACCGACCCGGCGGTCGCGCCGGTCTGGAAGCGGTACGCGCAGCTGCGCACCCGGCTGTACCCGTACCTGGCGGGCAGCAACGACGCCTATCAGGCCGCGGGCATGCCCCTGATGCGGCAGCTCGCGCTCGCTTATCCTCAGGACGCCGTCGCCACCGGTCTCGACGACGAGTACCTGTTCGGCGCCGATCTGCTGGTGGCCCCGGTGCTCACTCAGGGGGCCACGGACCGGGCGGTGTACCTGCCGGCGGGCCAGTGGGTCGACCTGTGGGCCTCGATGAGCATGGCGGACGACGGCGCGGTGGCGCTCGGAGCGGCGACCGTGCGCCCAGGCGGCGGCACGGTCGATGTGGCTGCGCCGATCGCGCAGATCCCGACCCAGGTACGGGTCGGGGCGATGGTCCCGCTGCTGCCCTCCGACGTCGACACGCTGGCCGACTACGGCGCCGACCATCTGGTCACCCTGGCCCAACGGCAGGACGCACGCGAGCTGCTGGCGTTCCCGGCGCCGGGCAGCTGGAACGGCCCGCTCGGCGGCGGCGAGAC
>PMBM01000144.1:3377-3504 GCA_003153855.1 Propionibacteriaceae bacterium | reverse complement strand
TTGCGCCGGTTCGAATCCGGTTGGGGATGCGACGAGCCAAGTGGCGGCAGCCGCCGTCGGTTGGCTATAGTTCACGAGGCCCGCTAGCCGGGTTGGCCTGTCAAGGCCCCGTAGCGCAGCTGGTTAG
>PMBM01000144.1:0-3350 GCA_003153855.1 Propionibacteriaceae bacterium | reverse complement strand
ACCGGTTCACCAAACACACCGCTGCAGGCGCTGCGCTGTACGAGGCCGCCGGGTTGCGCTGGCTGTCTGCTGTCACTGACGGTGCAGCGGTCGTCGAGGTCATCTCCGCTGATGAGCACGAGATCGTGCTGCCTCGTGTGGAGTCGGTCCGGCCCAGTTCCGAGGCTGCGGCGGAGTTCGGGCGGCGGCTGGCCGCGACCCACGATGCCGGCGCCGAGGCCTTCGGCGCGCCGCCCGAGGGCTGGGCCGGTGACGGCTGGATCGGTACGGAGCCGATGACCCTGGCGCCCCGTACCAGCTGGGGCCCGTTCTATGCCGAGCAGCGCTGCCGGCCGTTCGCCGAGAGGGCGTACGCACGCGGCGGCCTCGACCGGGANNGGCTGCCTACTGATCGACCCCGCAGCCCACGGCGGCCACCGGATCTCCGACCTGGCGATGCTCGCGCCTTCGGGGCTCCGTACCTCGAGGTCACCCTGGCTGCGTACGAGCGGTCGTCAGCCTGGTTGCCGCCCCGCTGGCGGGATCTCATCGGCCTCCACCAGCTCCACCCGCTCCTCGTACACGCCGCCCTCTTCGGGGCCGGCTACGGAGCCCAGGCGGTAGCTCTGGCCCGCACCCTCCTGTGAGGAATGAGGAGGGTGTCAGCGGAGGTAGGCGGACTCCCAGCGGCGGAGCTCGTCGGCGAAACGGTCCCGTACGAGTCGTGTGGAAAGGACGATGTCGTGGATGGCGCCCTCGAGCCGTACGAGCGTCACGTGGCGGCCGAGGCGATGGGCTTTCGCGGCGAGGCGGGACACGTCGAGGACGGAGTCGACTCCGAGCAGCTCGTCGGACCAGCGGCGGCGGAAGTCGCTCCTGGTCGAGGTCACCATGAGGATCGGGCAGTCGATCTCGAGCCCCGCCGAGACCCTGTCGTGGCCGGCCATCACCGCGGTGAGCCATGCGGACCGCGCCGGCTGTGACGGGTTGCGCTTGAGCTCCGGGTCGAACGTCCACGTGCCATCGCGGAGCGAGTCGAGCGTGCGCGCGTAGAAGCCGTTGTCGGGGAGAGGAAGGATGAACGTCGCCGCACGTGTCGCCACGCTCCGGACGATCCGCGGCATCAGTGCGTGGATGAGCGCCGACCCCTGCAGGTCGATCCACGGTGAGTTGAGCACGAGCCCGCCGAGCGCACCCGGGTGCCGATCGGCCCACAGCGACGCGACCAGCCCGCCCGTCGAATGGGCGTAGAGCACGACCTTCTCGTGATGCCGAGCGACCCGATCCATGGCCGCGTCGATCTCGAGGTCGTACTCGCTGAGGTCCTCGATGTAGCCGCCCATCATCCCGGCGCGCAGACTCCGCCCGTACCGTCTCAGGTCGAGGGCGTAGAAGTCGTAGCCGAGCGCGTCCCACCAGTCGGCCACGTGGGTCTGGAAGAAGTAGTCGTTCCAGCCATGGATGTACAGGACGGCTCGTGAGTGGTGACGCTTGTTCCGGCGGACGAGAGTCGCGACGAGCTCGTCGTCACCGACCTCCGGGTCGATCTCCTCGAGGTGGCGCGTGAGGCCTACCAGCTGCATCTCTCGCGCCTCGTAGCCGGCCAACAGCTCGTCGTCGTGCCACGGCAGCCACACCACGTGGGGCGGCTCGGGCGCTTCGACAACCTCGGTGTCAGGATCAGCGGGCACGGACTCAGGACCGGGCTGTACCTCGGAACGTGGCGTCACAGGGACAGTGACTAACCCGAACGACGCAGGGGCCAAGACTCGTCGGACTCGTCGTCTTCCTCGTCGTCATCGGCGAGCTCGTCGGCATCGTCGACATAGACCTCGGCGAGATCTGCGTACTGATCAGGGATCTCGTCCGACGGACTGCGAAGCTCACGCTCCAGCGATGAGAAATCCGTGGATACCGACCTGTACTTCAGTTCTCTGGCGACTTTCGTCTGCTTCGCCTTCGCACGGCCGCGCCCCATAGAGCCAGCCCCCTCGCCTGTGATCGCTCGCGGAGTGGCCGCGGCACATTGTTGTCAGTTCGTGGGCCCAAGGTTACCGGGTTGCAACCGATCCACCAACCTTGATCGGCAAGCATGTTGGCGGACTGCGCAGGCCCTCGGGATCAGGCCTGGTGGACCCCGTCGAGACGTACGGACCCGTCGCCGAAATGGATCTCGCCGCAGACCCAGGAGGCGATCCCACGGTCAGTGAGGATGCGCTGCGCGGCGTCCACGGCGGTCTGCGGCAGCACCATCGCCATGCCCACGCCCATATTGAGCGTCGCCTCGATGTCGGGCTGCGACACCTCTCCCAGCCGCTGTACGAGACCGAAGACGGGAGCCGGGTTCCACGTCGCCCGGTCGAGCCGGGCGGTCACGGTCGACGGCAGGACGCGGGCCAGGTTGTTGGCCAGGCCGCCGCCGGTGATGTGGCTCATCGAGTGGACCTCAGTGCCGCGCACGACGGCGAGGACGTCCGCCGCGTACACCCGTGTCGGTTCGAGGAGCTCCTCGCCCAACGTACGTCCCAGCTCGGGGATGTACGCGTCGAGGCGCAGGCCCGCCTGCTGCAGGAGCACGTTGCGTACGAGGGAGTAGCCGTTCGAGTGGAGTCCGCTGGACGCCAGCGCCAGGACGACGTCGCCCGGCACGACCCGGTCCGGACCGAGCATCTCGTCGGCCTCGACGACGCCGGTGGTGGCTCCGGCGATGTCGTACTCGTCGGCCGCCAGCAAGCCCGGGTGCTCGGCCGTCTCGCCGCCGAGCAGAGCCGCACCGGCGGCCGCGCACGCCGCCGCGATGCCGGACACGATCGCCGCGATGCGCTCGGGCACGAGCGTGCCGCACGCGATGTAGTCGGTGACGAACAGTGGCTCGGCGCCGACCACCACGAGGTCGTCGACGAGCATGCCGACAAGGTCCCAGCCGATGGTGTCGTGCTTGTCGAGCGCCTGGGCGATGGCGACCTTGGTGCCCACGCCGTCGGTGGAGGTCGCGAGCAGTGGGCGCCGGTAGCCCTTGAAGGCCGATGCGTCGAACAGGCCGGCGAAGCCGCCGATGCCGCCGACCACCTCGGGCCGATGGGTAGCCTTCACCGACGCCGACATGAGCTTCACGGCGCGGTCGCCGGCCTCGATGTCGACCCCTGCCTTCGCGTACGCGGACTGGCTCATGCGTTCCCCCTCATTCCCAGGCCTCGTGCCGACGGTGGTACGGGCACGGGATAGATGCCGTCGAAGCATGCCCGGCAGAGCCGGTCGTTCTTGATGCCCGTCGAGTTGACGAGCCCGTCCAACGAGATGTAACCGAGGGTGTCGGCGCCGATCGACGTCGTGATCTCCTCGACCGACATGCCGGGAGCGATGAGCTCCGC
>PMBM01000079.1 GCA_003153855.1 Propionibacteriaceae bacterium | reverse complement strand
GCCGACAGCAGCGCCAGCAGTACGACGCTCGCGGCCGCCACGCCGATGCCGCGCAGGATCGTCGGCGACATCGCGAGCAGGCCGAGCACGGACGTGGCGATCGTGAGGGCCGAGAACGCCACCGTACGACCGGCGGTCGAGACCGTACGACGCACGGCGAGCTGTACGAGGGGGTCGTGGCGGCTGGGCCCACCAGTGAGGCCCGCGCCCGCCAATGTCAGCTCCTCGCGGAAGCGCGACACGATGAGCAGCCCGTAGTCGATGGACAGGCCGAGCCCGATGACAGTGACGACGTTGACGGTGACCGAGTCGAGCGTTATCACGTACGACAGGGCGAGCACCGCACCGAAGCCACCGAGGATCGACGCGATCGCGCCGATGATCGGCATCCCGGCGGCGAGCAGGCCGCCGAAGACCAGCACCATGACGACCAGGGAGATCGGCAGCGAGACGGCCTCGGCCCGAACGAGGTCGCTCTCCATCACGTCGTTGATCGAGCGCGAGATGAGGTGGTTGCTCGACGCGATGGCCGTGACACTGGGGATGGCCGCGCTGACGTCGGAGCCGAACATACGAAGGCGTGTCGTCACGGCATCGCTCGCGACGCGATCCTCGTCGGACGAGAGTCCGTCGGCGAGCAGGACCTGTACGACGAAGCCCTTTCCGTCCGTGGCGATGAACGGCAGGATCCTCGGGTCCGGAGGCGATATCGCCCAGGGATCGACCACGGTCCTGACGCCCGAGATGGCCGTCAGATCGGTACGGGCGGTGGCCATCGCAGGAGCCAGCTTGACCATCTGCGCCGTGTTCGTGATGTCCACGCCCTGCACGAGAAGCCGTACGGTCGAGCCACCGGCTGAGTTGTCGAGGATCACGCTCGCCCGCTCAGACCCGCTGCCCGGCACGCGCGGATCGGACGGCTCGAGCTTGTCGAAGATCCCCTGGCCGCCCACTCCGACGATCGCGAGCGCCGCGGAGGTGATCGTCAGCACGAGCCACAGTGCGATGACGATGAACGGGTGCCTGGTCGTCAGGCGTCCGAGGGCGACGAACACCTTCAAACTGTCCCACATCCCTAGTCAAACCTGGGTTTCGATCGAACTTCAGGCTATGAGCGGGCCGGGAGCTCCCCCTCAAAGCCCGTCCATCGAAAGACGGGTTGTGACGCCTCTGGAGGGCCTCAGAACCCGAGTTTCGATGGATACGCCAGCAGCCGAAGGATTGTGGCCCCGCATAACCCGAGTGTCGATGCACGAGCAGGGGCGACGCCGGTCAGTCGGCGGCCAGGGATGCTGCGCCGATGATGCCGGCGGCGTTCTTGAGGGTCGCGGGGATGATCGGGGTCTGGAGCTTCAGGTAGGGGAGGAACTTGTCTGGCTTGCGGCTCACGCCTCCGCCCACGACGAAGAGGTCAGGGGAGAACAGGAACTCGAGGAACGCGTAGTACGGCTGGAGCCGCTGGGTCGCCCACTCCTCGTACGAGAGTCCCTCGCGCTCCTTCGCCGATGCCGCCGCGCGGGACTCCGCGTCGTGGCCGTTCAGCTCGATGTGGCCGAGCTCGGCGTTGGGGACCAGTACCCCGTCGTACAGGATCGCGCTGCCGATGCCGGTGCCGAGCGTGGTGAGGATGACGAGGCCGTCCCTGCCCTTCGCCGAGCCGTACCGCAGCTCGCCGACGCCGGCGGCGTCAGCGTCGTTGACCAGGTGCACGCGACGGCCCAAGACATCGGAGAACAGCTTCTCCCCCGGGCAGCCCATCCACGACTTGTCGATGTTGGCGGCGGACTGCACCACGCCGTGCCGGACGATGCCGGGGATCGTGACACCGATGGGGGCGTCGGACGGCAGCGTGTCGAGGAACCTCTCGGCGATCTGCCCGACGAGAGCCGCCACGGCCTCGGGGGTCGACTTGGCGGGCGTCGCCAGCTTGTACCGGTCCTCGAGGAACTCGCCGGTCACCAGGTTCACGGGGGCACCCTTGATCCCGCTCCCACCGATGTCGATTCCCAGCGCTACGGTCGGCCTGTCAGCCACGGAGTCCTCCTCGAGACGGCACGACCAACTCGCTGCTCGGCCGTTGGCCGCATCCTTCCGTACCCCACCTGTCGCTGCAATCGGCGGGGTAGCTCCAGGGCCCAGCCCGCGCTCGTACAGGTCGCTCACTGCCCGCCTCGCGTTCGTACAGCGCGCTCAGTGCCAGGCTCCGCGCTCGTACAGGTCGCTCAGCGCCGGGCCTCGAGCTCGTACAGCGCATCAGCGATGTGCTGGTGGCCCACGAGCTCGTACGCGACGACCCAGGCGACGGGAGCCAGTACGGCCACGACGAGGCACACGGGTACGGGCGCTCCCCACACAGCGAGCGCCACGGCCAGCGCCAGCACCGCCGCGCTCCCCAGCGCCAGCCAGGCGTGGATCGGATGGCCCGATGGCAGGATCAGCAGCGTCACGCCGATGAGGACGCCGATCAGGACGGCCAGGGGTACGACGACGGCCGCGATCACCCCGACTGACGACAGCGCCGACTGGTGCGCGAACGTCAGAGCCACGAGGTGGAGGCCCGCGCCGACGGCGGCGACCGAGGCGAACACGACGATGTGCGAGTAGCCCCACAGGAACGAGCCCGAGCGCGACGCGTGGAGGATGTCGCCGAACGGGACCGTGAAGTACACCCACCACAGCGTGAAGGCCAGCGTGATGCCGGCGGCCAGAAGAACAGCAGCGTCGAGAGACCAGCCCGACTCCCCGACGAGCGTCTCGACGGCCTCGACCGTGCCCAGGATGACCTCGCCGAGCGCGATGATCACGAGCAGCCCGTACCGCTCCGCGATGTGGTGCGGATGCCACGGGCTCCCGCCCTTGGTGCGCTCCGACACGTACGGGCCGGACAGCTCGATCACGTACAGCACCACGACCACGGCGGACGTCGCTCCCACCGACAACGGCAGGAAGGCGAGCACCACCCAGCCCGCCTGTGCGATGAGCAGGGTCACGGCGTACGACATCGCCAGGCGGCGCTTCGTCGGATCGCTCGTCGCGACCCGGAGCCACAGCGCGACCATCGCGAGCCGCATCACCACGTAGCCGCCGACCATCACCTTGTTGTCCAGGTGCCCGTCCGTGTCGAGCCCGTGCGCGAGCGGCGCGATGCCGATGGTGAGCAGGCAGACGCCCAACATCTGTACGAGGGTCGCGATCCGTACGAACCAGTCGTCGGTGTCGAACGCGGACATGAACCACGAGTACGAGATCCACGCCCAGATCACCGCGAACATCGCGAACCCGAAGGTGAGGAGGGCCGCCACGAGGTGTCCCTCGGCCAGCAGGTGCGCCAGCTGCGCGGCGGACGCCGAGAAGGCGACGACGATCGTCAGGTCGTACAGCAGCTCCAGAGTCGTCGCGGCCCGGTTCTGCTCATGCGGGTCCCGGCTCACCATCCGGCGTAGCCGGTGCACAGCTACGGCGGGGTGGGGCATCGCTACTACGCGGAGCCGGACTTGCGGCGGAACTG
>PMBM01000157.1:3877-4836 GCA_003153855.1 Propionibacteriaceae bacterium | reverse complement strand
TTCTTCACGCCGTTCGGCTCGATGCCCAACAACGCCATCGTCGGCGGTTCCGCGCCGATCGCGCAGGGCGCCGCGCTGTACAAGCGGATCAACCACCAGCCCGGCATCGTCGTCGCCAACATCGGCGACGCGTCCATGGGCTGCGGGCCGGTCTGGGAGTCCATGATGTTCGCGGCCATGGACCAGTTCCGCAACCTGTGGCGTCCCGAGGACGGCGGCAACCCCCCGATCCTGTTCAACTTCTTCAACAACTTCTACGGCATGGGCGGCCAGACCGACGGCGAGACGATGGGCTACGACGTGCTCGCTCGCGTCGGCGCCGGCGTCAACCCTGCCGCGATGCACGCCGAGCGCGTCGACGGGTACGACCCGCTGGCCGTGGCCGACGCCGTACGTCGCAAGAAGGAGCTGCTGCTCGCCGGCCAGGGCCCGGTCCTGCTCGACACCATCACGTACCGCATCTCCGGCCACTCGCCGTCCGACGCCTCCTCGTACCGCACGAAGGAGGAGATGGAGCTGTGGGAGCAGGCCGACTCCATCGCGGCCTTCACCAACCTGCTCGTGAGCAAGAAGGTCGTCGGCAAGACCGAGGTCGAGGACCTTCACGCCGGCATCGTTGAGCGCCTCACCAAGGTGCTGACGCTCGCGACAAACGACGAGGAGTGCCCTCGCGTCGACGCGGCGTTCGTCGAGTCGGTCATGCTGTCGAACGGACACGTCGAGTCGTTCGGCTCCGGTGAGCCGGAGCTGCTGCAGCCGCTGGCTGAGAACGCCCGCGTCAAGGCGATCGCGAACAAGATCCGCACCGCCAAGGACGCTGACGGCAAGCCGGTCTCCAAGGTGAAGATGTACCAGTTCCGCGACGGCCTGTTCGAGGCCATGGCGCACCGGTTCTCCATCGACCCGACGATGGCCGCATGGGGCGAGGAGAACCGTGACTGGGGCGGCGCGTTCGCCGT
>PMBM01000157.1:0-3863 GCA_003153855.1 Propionibacteriaceae bacterium | reverse complement strand
CGCGTGTCGGTGGGCAACAAGTACGGCGCCCAGCACAGCCAGGACTGGTCCGCGCTCGTGAACCACATCCCCGGCCTCAAGGTCTACTTCCCGACGACCCCCACGGACGCGAAGGGCATGCTCAACCTTGCTCTGTCCGGTACCGATCCGGTCGTGTTCCTCGAGTCGCAGCTCCTNNTACGACATGGGCGAGCAGTTCGAGAAGGACGGTGTCCCCGAGGGCTACTACGAGACGCCGGAAGGCACCTCGGTCGTCCGTCGCCAGGGCACAGACCTGACGATCGCCACGTACGGCGCCACGCTGTACCGGGCGCTTCACGCCGCCGACGAGCTCCAGGAGAAGTACGGCATCTCGGCCGAGGTCGTCGACCTCCGGTTCGTGTGCCCGCTGGACTACTCGGTGCTGCTCTCCTCGGTGAAGAAGACAGGCCGCCTCGTGCTGTCGTCCGACGCCGTCGAGCGCGGCTCGGTCATGCAGACGATCGCGGCGAACGTGTCCCAGGTGGCCTTCGACCACCTCGACGCACCGGTCGTCATCGTCGGCTCGCGGAACCACGTCACGCCCGCCCCGGAGCTGGAGTCGCTGTACTTCCCGCAGCCGGAGTGGATCATCGACGCGATCCACGAGCGGATCCTGCCGTTGCCCGGCCACGTCCCCACGTCCAACCAGACCGAGGGCGAGCTGCTGCGTAGGGCGCGACTAGGCGTGTAGTCGCATCCGAACCTGACCGCGGCCGTACGGGCCCCATACCCGTACGGCCGCTGGTGTTCGCCTACAGGATCTCCGCGAGCCACTCGACGAGGGGTCGGGCCGCGGTCCAGTCGCTCCGGATGGCATCCAGCAGCTGCGGCGAGTGGATGAGCGGCTCGAACCCGTACGAGTGAATGGCAGTGATCGACTTGTGGCGCAACAGCTCGATCCTGGGATGGTCCTTGTCAAAGCCGCGGGGGACCGTCGCGACCGTGTCGCCGCCGATGTCGAAACCCGCTGCGACCAGGGGCTTCAGGATCTCCTCGAGCTCCGTGCCACGCGGGCCGGCGATCACGTCACGGAGAGCGCGCAGCTTGTCGGGGGGCGCGTCGTAGAAGCCGGCGCCGGCGATGACGCCAGGTGCTGAGATCCGCATGTACCAGCCGAGCGCCGGACCGACCGGGACGTACATGTCCTGGTACGTCTTGTACGGGCTCTTGTCCTTCGAGAACCGCACGTCTCGGTGCGGCCGGAACAGCTTCGCATCGCCGAAGTCCTCGGCCAGCGCATCCGCGAGCTCCTTCATGGGAGCGCGGACGCACGACTCGTACACGTCCGCGTGAGCCGTCCAGAACGACCTCGTGTTGTCGGTCTCGAGGTCGTCGTAGAAGTCCAGTGCCGCTTCGGGGAACCCGGTGAACATGCGGCCAAATCTACGGGGTGACAAGCGTCAGAGGATCTCGGCGAACCACTCGACGAGCGGACGCCCGGCGCGCCAGTCGGCACGGACCGCGTCGGCGAAGTCCTGTGTGTGGATGACCGGTTCGAAGCCGTACATGTGCCTGACGTTCAGCGTCTTGTGGCGAAGCAAGGCGATGCGCGGATGGTCCTTGTCGTAGCCCCGCGGGGCAGTGGCCAGCGTGTCGCCACCCACCTCCCAGCCGGCGGCCCGCAACCGCTCGAGCAGCTTCTCGAGCTCGCTGCCGCGCGGTCCGGCGATGATCTCGCGGACCTTCCGCAGCTGCTCAGGTGTGGACTGGTAGAAGCCCGCCCCCGTCATCAGCCCGGCGGCCGAGACCTGGACGTACCAGCCGAGCGCCGGACCGGCCGGCACGTACGCGCCTTGCGCTGTCTTGTACGGCGACTTGTCGGCCGAGAACCGTACGTCGCGGTTCGGCCGGAACATCTTCGCGTCCCCGAACTCCTCGGCCAGCGCCTCGCACAGGGCGATCATGGGCTCCTTCACGCACGTCGCGTACGCGTCCGCATGAGCCGTCCAGAACGACCTCGTGTTGTCGGTCTCAAGGTCGTCGTAGAAGTCCAGCGCCGCTTCGGGGAATCCGGTGAATGTCACAGGCACATTCTGCCGTGGGCCGGGGCGACGGGCGCCTGGCCGGACGGTTCAGCTCAGGGCCGGTTCGGCATCTCCTGCAGCGGCCGGATCGCGACGATCGCCGTGGCGAAGAGGAGGAAGCCGCCGAGCACGTACGTCCACGGGAGGCCGATCGCGTGGGTGCCGAGGCCGGCCAGGAGAGCGCCCAGCGGCATCGTGATGAAGGCGACCATCCGGAAGACCGAGGTGACGCGGCCGAGCAGCGTGAGGGGGACGACGCGTTGCCGGTAGCTGTTGACGGTGATGTTCCACACCATCGAGAAGAAGCCCATGAGGACCATGGCCGCGATCGACACGACGACCTGCCTGATGGCCCCTAGGACCACCATCGAGACGCCAAAGGCGCCCAGTGCGAGGAGCACGGCCGTACGTTCGCCGAGCCAGCGGGTCAGACGTACGGTCATCACACCTCCGCCGATGGCTCCGATGGCGAATGACGCCATCACCAACCCGTAGGTGGAACGGGGCAGGTGCAGCTCGTACAGGACGTACAGGACGGCCACGGCGATGGCCCCGGACGTGACGAGGTTCACGATGGCGACGGCCCCGGCGAGGGTGCGGAGGACGCGATGCCTGGCCAGGTAGTGCAGCCCTTCGGCCAGCAGCTTCAGGGGTGCGGCCCTGCCTTCGACCGGTACGGGCCTCGGGTCGCGGCGGGACAGCCACACCGTGATCGCGGTGCCGCCGGCGTAGGCCACCCCTGCCAGTGCGAACGGAACGCCTGGCCACAGGACGAACAGGGCCGTACCGACGACCGGTCCGACCAGGTTGCCGGCGACCGCGAGCGCGACCTGGGTCAGGGAGTTGGCGCGTTGGAACTCAGCCGCCGGTACGAGCTCGGGGAGGATCGACGCCGACGCGTTGTCGAAGAAGGGCGCGGCGAGGCCGAGGAGGAACCCGAGCGCGTACACGAGGGGGAGTGATGCGTGCCCGCCCGCGACCAGGGCCGCGAACGTCCCGGCCGTGACGGCGCGTACCGCGTTGGCCACCCACATGATCCGCAACCGGGGCAGCATGTCGGCGGCCACGCCGGACACGAGTCCCAGCAGCAGCCACCCCGTCTGATGCAGGGCATCCGTGACGGCGATCAGCCGTGCGTCCAGGGTGAGCGAGGCGGCCAGGACGGGCAAGGCGCCGAAGATCAGACCCTCTGCGAGGTAGGAGGCGGAGCTGGATACCCAGACGGTCCAGAACCGTCGTCCCATCGGCTCGGCCACGACTCACCTCCGCGGGAAGCCTAGGTGACCCCCCCGGTGATACCGCTCCAGGGGTGCGTGTTATTGTCGCAATCGAGCAAACCGCTCAACAGGGTTGTTACTCGTAACGAGGCAAGACCTGGGTCGCACTTTGGTGCTGCCCGGGTCTTTTTTGTTTTCCCCCGAACGAGAGCGTGGCGAGTAGACAGGAATGAACAATGACGTCCACGACGCAGGGAACTGCTGCTGAGGCCATTGTGGCCGAGGTCGGCGGACCCGAGAACATCATCAGCGTGACGCACTGTGCGACGAGGCTCCGCTTCGTCCTCAAGGATGCGACAAAGGTCAACGAGAAGGCGCTCGACAAGGTGCCGGAGGTCCTTGGAGTCGTGCCGCAGAGCGGTGACCGCTACCAGGTCGTGATAGGCGGGGCGGTCCAGACGACCTACCAGGAGATCATGAACCTGCCGGCGATGAAGAACGTCGGCAGCGGCGAGCTGAGCGACGCCGACGTCAAGGCCGCAGAGCGGGCCAAGGCTCGGGGCAAGTTCGCGTGGCTCGACAGCTTCTTCGAGTACCTGTC
>PMBM01000101.1 GCA_003153855.1 Propionibacteriaceae bacterium | reverse complement strand
GTCACGCGCCCGACCGTGCCGAAGCGGGGCTCGCTCCAGTGGTTCACGTACGCGACGGCACTGGTCTCCGTGAGCCCGTATCCCTCGACGATGAGCAGCCCCGCCGAGTAGAACCACGCCTGGATCTGGCGGGACAGCTTCGCCGAGCCGGACACCATGAACTTCATGCGGCCGCCGAGGCGGGCGCGCAGCTTGCTGAACACCAGCCGGTCCGCGATCGCGTACTGCACCGAGAGCACCTTGGGCAGGGGCTTGCCGTCGAGGCGGTACGGCATGGCGGCACGGCCTGTCGCGAACGCCCAGCGCGCGATGGAGCCCTTGAGGCCGACCGAGTTCTCGCCGGTCAGCACCGCTGAACGGACCTTCTCGAAGATGCGCGGCGCCCCGCACATGAACGTCGGCCTCACCTCGCCGAGGTTCGACACGATGCGGTCCAGCCGGCCGTCGACCGCCGACGCGAAACCGATCTGGAGCTGGATGTAGATCAGGCAGTTGCCGAACACGTGGGACAGCGGGAGCCAGAGGAACTGGACGTCGTCCATGTCGATGAAGTGCATGCCGTCGACGGCGACCGCGAGGTACGTCCACGCGTGGTGGGCCAGCTCCGCGCCCTTGGGCTTCCCGGTCGTGCCGGACGTGTAGATCAGAGTCGCCAGCGTGTCGGGCCCGGTGGCGTCGGTGGCCTTCTTGACGGCGTCGGGGTGCTCCTTGGCGTACGCCCTGCCGCCGGCCAGGAACTCGTCCCACGGCACGATCCGGTCGCCCTCACCCGTACCGCTGAACAGGACGATCAGGCGTACCTGGTCATCGAGCTCGGCGTGAGCCGTGATCTTGGCGGCCTGCTCGGCATCCTCCACGAACGCGACCACGGAGCCCGAGTCGGAGAGGATGAAGGCGACGTCCTCGTCGGTCGTGTTCGGGTAGATCGTGGTGGTCGCGGCGCCCGCGAGACCGATCCCGTAACAGGCGAGGATCCACTCGACCCGAGTGGTCGCCGAGATGGCCACGCGCTGCTCGTGCTCGACACCCGCGCTGAGCAGTGCGGCAGCGGCAGCCTCCGCGATCTCACCGACGTCGCTCCAGCTGTACGTCTGCCACGCATCGCGTGCGTCGGGGTACTGGAATGCCGGACGAGCGGGGGTCAGCTGGACCCTGCGTCGCAGCATCGCTCCCACCGATGGCGGACACTTGGCCTCAATGGTCTCGCGTTCCGTCACGGTCCGCCCCCTTACGTCGTTGTGGTGCGCCGATCGTAGCCACAAACCCCTCGCAGCAGGAGGCCCCTGAACAAGGGACCCGCCGTACGTCGTTGATGTGTCAATGGATACAGTTCTCGCATGACCCGCTGGCTGGACGCTGACCAACAGCGGATCTGGCGTTCCTGGCTCCTCGGAGTGGCCCGCATCGACGCGGTCCTGACCGACTATCTGCGCCCGCACAACCTCGACCTGGCCGAGTACGAGATCCTCGTCGTCCTCTCGGAGTCCGAGCAGCGCCACATGCGCATGAGCGACCTCGCGCTGCTCGTCCACCAGTCCCGCTCTCGCCTGACCCACACTGTGAGCCGGCTCGAGGCCGACGGGTTCGTGTCACGCGAGCGCACCTGCGACGACGGCCGCGGCGTCTACGCCACGCTCACCGACGCCGGTTTCGCGAAGCTCGTCGATGCCGCTCCGAGCCACGTGGAGTCCGTCCGCAAGGTCTTCGTCGACGCCGTAGCTCCTGCGGACTTCGAAGCGATCGGCCGCGCCATGGCCGCCGTCCTCGCCGCCGAGATCGACGCCAAGGGCTGAGGACCTCCGGCCTCACATCGCGGCCGTCAGGTCGATGATCACCTCTCCACGCTCGATCACGGAGAGGACCAGACCACGCACATAGAAGCTGTAGCCGTCGGGTGTCTTCAGCTGTCGCCTGTCATCGACGTAGCCTGCCAAGCGCGCGATTGATTGGGCTTCTTCGACCTGGGCCGAGACAACTCCTGGATCCTCGAACGACCAGGAGATGGTGAAGGACGACTGCGAGTTGGCCGCCAGATGGTCGAGACTCGACATGTAATCCTCGGACCGCTTGGACTTCGCCGAAGGCGTCCAGAGGTAGAGCGGATCCGTCTGCATCGTGGGCAGGTAGGGGTCGTCTTTAATCGAGTACTGGCGGAACAGAGTGCAACCGCTGAGACCGGTGAACGCCGCGAGACCAAACGCTGAACGCCGTGACAGCCTCGCCATATCCATGGGTTCTCCCCATCGTTGCTCGCACACCATCCCTGGGCGTCCAGCATCGCACTGTCGCCGGGAGCCGCGCGGCCGCGACACTAGGGTTTGACCCGTGACCGCGCTCGCCGGCGACCAGCTCCTTGACCTCCGCCACCACCTGGGGGATGCAGCGGCGTGCGTCGACGGCACCACGACCGCGAGGGCTCTGTACTCGACGGACGCCTCGATCTATCGCATCGTCCCTCTCGCTGTGGCCAAGCCCCGTTCGACCGACGAGCTGCAGGCCGTTCTCGCCGCTGCCCGCGCAGTTGAGCTGCCCGTCACGGGTCGTGGCGCCGGCACCTCCTGCGCCGGGAACGCATTGGGCGCGGGCCTCGTCGTCGACATGGGCGCCCACCTCACCGCCGTACGGTCCATCGACCCCGACGCCATGACCGCGGTCGTCGAGCCTGGCCTCGTACAGGAGTCGCTGCAGCGAGCTGCGAAGCCGTACGGGCTCCGCTTCGGACCCGACCCCTCCACGGCCACCCGCTGCACCATCGGCGGCATGGTCGGCAACAACGCGTGCGGGCCGCGCGCTCTCGGCTACGGCACGAGCGCGACCAACCTGCTCGACGCCGAGATCGTGACCGGTACGGGCGAGCTGCTGCGGCTCTCGGCCGCGGGTGGTTCCGCGACCGGGGAGGCGCTGCTGGCGATCGCCGAGTCGAGGCGCGACCTCGTCCAGGCCGAGTTCGGGCGGTTCGGGCGCCAGGTGTCGGGCTACTCGCTCGAGCACCTGCTGACCGGCGACATCACCCGGTTCTTCGCCGGCAGCGAGGGGACGCTGGGCCTCGCGACCGAGCTGACCGTACGGCTGGTGCGCGACCCGGTACATCGCGTGACCGTGGCTCTCGGGTACGTGTCGATGGCCGAGGCCGCTGACGCGATGGCGGTCGTGCTGCCGTTCGCGCCGACGGCGGTCGAGGGTCTCGACCGGCGGATCGTCGAGGTCGTACGCACGCGGCGTGGCGACTCTGCCGTCCCGCCGCTCCCCCGCGGCGACGGCTGGGTGTTCGTGGAGCTGGCCGGGGACGACCTGGCCGAGGTGACGTCGCGCGCGGAGAAGCTGCTCGCAGCCGCCGGTGCGGTCGAGGGCTGGATCCCGTCAGGGGCGGCCGCTGCCGCGTTATGGACGATCCGGGCCGACGGTGCCGGGCTCGCGGGTGTGTCGCTGGCGAAGCCCGCCTACGCCGGGTGGGAGGACGCGGCCGTACCGCCGCTGCGGCTGGGCGCCTATCTCCGCGACTTCGACGCCCTGCTCGACTCGTACAACCTGCACGGTCTCCCGTACGGCCACTTCGGCGACGGCTGCGTCCACTGCCGCATCGACTTCCCGCTGGTCGACGAGGACGGCCCGGCGCGCTACCGGGAGTTCGTCACGGATGCCGCGAAGCTCGTGGCGTCGTACGGCGGCTCGCTCTCCGGTGAGCACGGCGACGGGCGGGCGCGCTCCGAGCTGCTGAGCGCCATGTACTCGCCGGGCGCGATCGAGCTGTTCGGCCAGGTCAAGGCGCTGTTCGACCCGCAGGGGCTG
>PMBM01000066.1 GCA_003153855.1 Propionibacteriaceae bacterium | reverse complement strand
ACGTCGCGGTGACGCTGTCCGACTACACCGGGCTCGCCGGTCAGGCGATGGCATCGGGGGAGCGGATGCCGCTGGCCGCCGTGAACGCGCCGGCGTCCGGCCGGATGGCCGTGGGCGAGGCCCTGACGAACCTGTTCGCGGCGCCCGTGACGCTGTCCGGCGTCAAGCTGTCGTGCAACTGGATGGCGGCGTGCGGCGAGGACGGCGAGGACGCGGCGCTGTACGACACGGTGCAGGCCGTCGCCATGGAGCTGTGCCCCGCGCTGGGGATCTCGGTGCCCGTGGGCAAGGACTCGCTGTCGATGCGTACGCGCTGGACGGACGCCTCTGGCGAGGCGCGGCAGGTCACGTCGCCGGTCTCGCTCGTGGTGTCGGCCTTCGCGTCGCTGCCGAGCGTGGCGGGCACGTGGACGCCGGAGCTGAAGGCCGGGTCCTCTCTCGTGCTGCTCGACCTCGGCGCAGGCAAGGACCGGCTCGGCGGGTCGATGCTGGCGCAGGTGAGCGGGCAGTACGGCGACGTCGTACCCGACCTCGACGACCCGTCGCGCCTCGTCGCGCTGGCGTCTGCCCTCGGGGCTCTGAGGGTGGAAGGGCTTGTCAGCGCCTACCACGACCGGTCCGACGGCGGCCTGTGGGCAGCCGCGTGCGAGCTCGCGTTCGCCGGAGCGATCGGCGTGGAGATCGACGTCAGCCGGGTCGCAGCGCTGTTCAGCGAGGAGCTCGGCATCGTCCTGGGGGTCCCGGAGGCTGAGACCTCGCGGGTGCTCGAAGTGCTGAAGGCCGAGGGTCTCGGCGAGCTCAGCAGTGTCGTCGGCCACACCACGGAGGACCGACGGGTCCGCGTGGGCATCCTCGGCGAGGAGGTTCTCGACGAGTCGCTGACCGACCTGGCCCAGGCCTGGGACGAGGTGTCGTGGCGGATCTCGGCGCTGCGCGACAACCCGGAGTGCGCCGACGAGGAGCACGAGTCGGTGGGCGCTGCAGCGCCGGCGCTCGTGGTCGCGCCGACGTTCGACCCGGCGGACGACGTGGCAGCACCGTACATCGGGCGTGGGGCCAAGCCGAAGGTGGCGATCCTGCGCGAGCAGGGCGTGAACAGCCACGTCGAGACGGCGTACGCGTTCCACGCAGCCGGTTTCGCGACGTACGACGTGCACATGACCGACCTGCAGACGGGCCGTTTCGACCTGGCCGACGTGGCCGGCGTCGTCGCGTGCGGCGGGTTCTCGTACGGAGACACGCTCGGTGCGGGGGAAGGCTGGGCACGATCCGTCCTGTTCAACCCGCGCCTGGTCGACGCCTTCGAGGAGTTCTTCCACCGCGGCGACACCTTCGGGCTCGGCATCTGCAACGGGTGCCAGATGTTCGGGGCGCTGGCGGGCCTCATCCCCGGGGCTGAGGCGTGGCCGCGGTTCACGCGGAACCGTTCGGAGCAGTTCGAAGCGCGGCTCAGCCTCGTCGAGGTGCTCGAGTCCCCGTCGCTTTTCCTGGCCGGCATGGCCGGCAGCCGCATGCCGATCGCCGTGGCGCACGGTGAGGGGCTGGCGGACTTCTCGGCGCAGGGCGATGCCGGCGCGGTCGTACGCTCGGCACGGTTCGTGCAGGCGGATGGCACGCCCGCCGTCTCGTACCCCGCCAACCCCAACGGCTCACCGGATGGTCTTACCGCTGTGACAACGCCTGATGGCCGGTTCACCGCGATGATGCCGCACCCGGAGCGGGTCGCCCGCAACGCCCAGCTGTCCTGGACGTCGGCTCCGCTCGACCAGGTGAGCCCGTGGCAGAGGATGTTCCGCAACGCGAGGGTCTGGGTCGGCTGACCCGGTCAGACCAGCAGGAGAGAAGGCTGTACATGTCCATCCAGCACACGGTCGTGTTCCGGCTCGTCCACGAGGCGGGGTCGGCGGCCGAGCGTGACTTCCTCGACACCGGCCGGGCGACGCTCACTGCCATCCCGGGCGTCACCGACTTCGCGGTCAACCGGCAGGTCAGCCCGAAGAGCGACATGGCGTGGCAGTTCTCGATGGTGTTCGCCGACCAGGACACGTACGAGGGGTACAACAACCACCCTGCCCACGTCCGCTTCGTCACGACACGCTGGGAGCCCGAGGTCGCGGCCTTCCAGGAGTACGACTTCGTCGCCGTCTGACGATGAGCACCCCTGATCCGAAACCGGAGCGCGCTGCGCCTCGCCCCGTGCCGCGTACGGTCGTGCTCGGCGGTGTGATCGCCGCCGCCGTGATCAGCCTGGTCGGGGCCGGCCTCGTCGCCTGGAACGCCTGGCGGGTCGGGTTCGAGCACGGCCACACGCGGATCGAGGCGGCCGTCTCCGGCTACACGGTGCTCGCCCTGCTCGCCACAGCGCTCGCCGCCCTTCCGTTCACGTTCCTCCAGTGGGTCGACCCCGAGCAGAAGCAGCGATGGCGTACGGCCGGTGGCGCCGTCGGCCTCGTGGGCTGCGGGTTGTTCCTCCTGCTGTGGATCACCGGCTGAATCTCTGGCCGAGCGGTACAGGTCCTCTCCTCACGCGTACAGGTCCTCTCCTCGGCGGGAAAGGTTCTCTCCGGGACCCGGCCAGGTTCTCATCCTCAAGGAGAGGGGGAATCCGGTCGGGGAGGGCGCAGGCGGGCGGATGGTAGAGTTGGACCAGCCCGGGTGCGTCCGCAACGGGTGATGGCGCTGGTCTGCGCCCGTTGTTGTAGAGATGAGTTTCCCCCATGGCCGAGTCTGTTTCTCGCCGCGCGTCCAAAGGTCCCAAGCAGCGCTGGACGGCCTCCCAGAAGAAGATGCGTACGAGCGCTCCCCGGCCGACCACTGGTACGGGTCGTAGCACCGACCGTCAGGGCACAGGGCGGAGCGAGTACAGACCGGTGAACGGACGCACCGACCGCAGCAGCTCTCCCGACCGCAACGATCGTGGCCCGTCGTCCGATCGTCCGGACCGCCCCCGCTACGCAGATCGCACGACCACCGGGCGTACCGACGACCGTCAGGACCGCCCTCGCTACGGCGACCGCCCCAGCACCCCCCGCACCGACGATCGCCCTCGGTACGGGGCCGGCGCGGGTCGTACGGATGACCGTCCCCGGTACGGCTCCGGTGCGGGTCGTACGGATGACCGTCCTCGGTACGGGTCCGGCGCGGGTCGTACGGACGACCGTTCCCGCTCGGGCGATCGCCCCAGCACGGGTCGCACGGATGACCGTCCCCGTTACGGCACCAACGCCGGTCGTACGGACGACCGCCCTCGCTACGAGGATCGCTCGAACCGCCCGCGCTACGAGGACCGCAGCGCCCAGGGCACCGACAGTCGTTCGACCGCAGACCGTGCCGACAACGGCCGGGCCCGCGAGCTGCCGAACAGCCGGTGGCAGGCAGGCCGTGACAACCGGTCCCGCAACTGGTCGGACGAGAACGCCCGTCGTGACCAGGTCGGTTCCTCCGGCCAGTGGGCCGACGCCCGCGACAGCCGTGGGTCCTCGGCGCCTCGCCGCACGGATGACCGCCCCCAGACCGGTACGCCGCCGTGGCGCGGCTCCGAGCGGAACGACCGTCCCGTCGAGCGCACCGACCGCCCCAGCTACGACAACGGGCGCCCTGCGAGCAACGACCTCCCGAGTCACGGCAACGACCGTCCGAGCTACAGCAGCGACCGTCCTGCCAACAACGACC
>PMBM01000168.1 GCA_003153855.1 Propionibacteriaceae bacterium | reverse complement strand
GTCGGCTGCGGTGGTCAGCGTCAGGGAGCCGCACCCGAGCATGCGGTCGAGGAACGACCGCTCGTACTCGACGTTGGCGATACGGATCAGCGGCAGGTCGTGCCCGCGCTTGTTGAGGATGCCGCGCCGGGTGATGAGTCGCCGGTTGGTGATGGTGAACGTCGTCGTCCACCAGCGCAGGAAGGGCGTCAGGCACAGCCAGACGAAGAGGACGACGGCGACGGCCGCGATGATCCAGCCGACGACCGTCTTGCCGCCCGGAGGAATGGTCGGGAGGGCGACGCCGATCGCCACCCCTGTCGCCGCGCACAGCACGATGAACGCCACCGCGGGCCAGATCAGTGCCTTCCAGTGCGTGCGCAGGCTCAGCTCCACATGCTCGCCCGTGCCCAGCTGCTTCTCCGAGAACGCCATGCGCCAAGAATCCCACACAGGGCGGCCTTCCCCGCCCAGCCTCGCCTGTACGAAGTCAGCCTCGCGAGGGGAGGGCCTGCGTCCACGAACTGCGTGTGCCTGGTTCCTCGTTCGTGGTGAGCGTCCGGGCATCGACGACCACGGCCCACGTCATCCGAACAATCGCCGCAACCACCCCCAACAGCATCATCGCCAGGAGGATCGACACCATCACCAGCAGGAACACATGTCCGCTCGGGACATCCGGGTCCAAGAACGAGTGAGGCAGGACGATCCTGATTCCCCCTTCGAGAAGCATCAGCAACAAGGCGACGGCGGGGGCGACGAACGTCATCACCAAGGTTGCAGGGCACCAGTTGAACCCGACCGGGTTCGGTTCTTCCCAGGGCTCGGGGCGGATCAGGTCGAGCAGCCGCATGTCACCAGCGTCCCATGGGCTGGGTTCACGAGGCTGGGTGCTGAAACGCCCAGGCTCANNAGCGAGCGCAGGTGGTGGACGTCGCCGGCGGCGAAGGCCATCGGGCCCGAGGTGGTCATGACCTCCAAGCGGCCGTCGCCGGCGATCGACTGAGCCGTACCGAGCACCGCCGTACCGTCGGGGAGCTCGACGCGGACCGTACGACCGAGCGTGATGCAGGCCGACGCGTACGAGTCCTTGAGAGCCGCCCATCCGTACGACTCCCACGACTCGTACAGCTCACCCAGCTGCTGGAGCACGGCCGTCGCGACCTGGGGTCGGGTCACGGTGACGCCCACGAGCCGCAGCGATGTCGCCGTCTCGACCGGGAACTCGTCGCGGACCTGCCCGATGTTGACGCCCATGCCGACGACCACGCCTGGCACCGGGCCGCCCACGAGCTCGGCCAGGATCCCGCACACCTTGCGCTCGCCATCTTCTGCGAGCAGGACGTCGTTGGGCCACTTGAGGACGGCCTTCGCTCCGAGAGCCTCCACGGCCCGAGCCACACCCAGCCCCGTGATCAAGGGCAGCAGACCCCACTCCGACACGGGCCTCGACGGCCGCAGCAGGACCGACACGCTGATGGACGTCCCCTGGGGGCTCGACCACGTACGGGTCAGCCGGCCCCGACCTGCTGTCTGTTCGCCCGCGACCAGCGCCTGCCAGCCGGATGCCCCGGCGCGGGCGCGCTCGGCGAGGTCGGCGTTCGTGGAGCCGGTGGTCTCCACGGCGTCCACCGACCACGGCCCGACGGTCTGCAGATCGACGCCATCCAGAGCTCCCATGAGCGCTGACGCTAGCCGCAGCGGTCGCGATCTGGGCACTTCGAGAGATCCAGCCCGCCTCCACCGCCGCGAGAGGTCTCGCACACCGTTCCAGATCGCTAGGGTGTCGGCTCATGGACATCGACATCCACACGACAGCCGGCAAAGCCGCCGACCTGGCCCGAAGGATCGAGGAAGCCATCCACTCCGCGCCAGCCGCGGCCGTCGAGAAGCAGCACGCCAAGGGCAAGATGACCGCCCGCGAGCGCGTACTTGCCCTTCTCGACGAGGGAACCTTCTCCGAGTTCGACCAGTTTGCGCGGCACCGCTCGACGAACTTCGGCCTGGAGCAGCGTCGCCCCTACGGCGACGGTGTCATCACGGGCACCGGCGCGATCCACGGTCGCCCCGTGTGCGTCTTCTCCCAGGACGTGATGATCTTCGGCGGGGCGCTCGGCGAGGTGTACGGGGAGAAGATCTGCAAGATCATCGACTTCGCCCTCAAGACGGGCGTGCCGATCATCGGCATCAACGAGGGCGGCGGCGCCCGCATCCAGGAGGGTGTGGTCTCGCTGGGCCTGTACGCGGAGATCTTCCGCCGCAACACGCTCGCCAGCGGCGTCATCCCGCAGATCTCGCTGATCATGGGCCCGGCAGCCGGTGGCCACGTGTACAGCCCGGCGCTCACCGACTTCGTCATCATGGTCGACCAGACGTCGCAGATGTTCATCACCGGCCCCGAGGTCATCAAGACCGTGACCGGCGAGGACGTCACGCTCGAGGAGCTCGGTGGAGGGCGTACGCACAACACGAAGTCCGGCAACGCCCACTACCTCGCGAGCGACGAGAACGACGCGATCGAGTACGTCCGCGAGCTGATCTCCTTCCTGCCGCAGAACAACCTCGAGGACCCGCCCCTCTACATCGAGGACGAGGTCGACCTCACGATCACCGACCACGACCGGCTGCTCGACACGCTGATCCCGGACTCCGCGAACCAGCCGTACGACATGCACGAGGTCATCCGTACGGTCCTCGACAACGACGACTTCCTCGAGACGCAGCCGCTGTTCGCCCAGAACCTCATCTGCGGCTTCGGCCGTGTCGAGGGCCGCTCGATCGGCATCATCGCGAACCAGCCGATGGTGTTCGCCGGCTGCCTCGACATCGACGCGTCCGAGAAGGCCGCGCGCTTCGTCCGTACGTGCGACTGCTTCAACATCCCCGTCATGACGTTCGTCGACGTGCCTGGCTTCCTGCCGGGCACCGACCAGGAGTGGAAGGGCATCATCCGCCGCGGCGCGAAGCTGCTGTACGCCTACTCCGAGGCGACCGTGCCCCTGCTGACGATCATCACGCGCAAGGCGTACGGAGGTGCGTACGACGTCATGGGGTCCAAGCACCTCGGCGCCGACATNNGAGGGCGCGGTCAACATCCTGTACCGCAAGGAGCTCGCCGCCGCCGAGGACCCGGTCGCGAAGCGCAAGGAGCTCGTCCAGGACTACAACGACACGCTCGCGAACCCGTTCGTCGCGGCCGAACGCGGCTACATCGACCAGGTCATCCACCCGCACGAGACGCGGGCGTCGGTGATCCGGGCCCTGCGCCTGCTTCGTACGAAGCGCGAGTCGATGCCTCCGAAGAAGCACGGGAACATCCCACTGTGAGCACGGACACGTCGTTCTCGGTCGTCGGTGGCAACCCCACCGACGACGAGCTCGCCGCGGTACTGGCTGTCCTNNCTTGCGGCCAAGCTGTCCGACGCCAGACAGGCCCGGGACCACGGCGGCATGCCACCGATGTCCTGGGGCTCGTACTGGCGTGTCGTCCGCGAGCCTGTGAAACTCGGACGTGACGCGTGGCGGTCCACGTACCGCTGGTGACTTCGGCTCCACCGGCCACCAACCCCACCGGATCGAAAGGACCACAGTGAGCACTTCCGCCGTCGAGGAGATCCTCGGGCAGCTTCCCATCGACCAGATCGCAGCCCAGCTGGGTGTCGATCCTGCGAACGTGGCACAGGCTGCTGCAGCTGCCATCCCGTCTCTGATCGGCGGGCTGCAGCACAACGCCGAGCAGGGCAACGAGCCGGCGATCGCCGGAGCGCTCCTGGCACACAGCTCATCCACCCTGTTCGACTCGGGTTCCGTAGACCTGAACAGGGTCGACACTGCTGATGGCGCCAAGATCGTCCAGCACATCTTCGGCGACCAGTCGACCCAGCTCGCCCACGCGATCGGCCAGAAGACAGGCGCCAGCGGCGGCCTCGTGAACCAGCTGCTGCCGATCCTCGCCCCGATCGTCCTCGCGTACCTCGCCAAGAAGCTCACCATGTCACCGAACGGTGGCGGCCTCGGCGGCGGCATCCTCGGCACCGTCCTGGGCGGCGTGCTCGGCGGCGAAACCGGCCAGCAGCCCGCGAGCGGCGGCGGCATGCTGGGGAGCATTCTCGGTGGCATCCTGTCCGGCGGCGGCCTCGGCTCCATCCTCGGTGGTGGGCAGACCGCCGACCAGGTCCCCCAGGACCAGACCACGTACGACCCCCAGCAGAGCCAGACCACGTACGACCCGCAGCAGGGCGGCGACGTCAACGCGGCTCCCGGCAGCGGTGACGCCGGCTCGCTGTCTGTCGACGAGACGCCCGCAGCTCCCGGCGAGGATCCGCCGCAGGCACAGCCGCAGAGCAGCAGCAGCATCGTCGACGAGATCCTCGGTGGTCTCTTCGGCAAGAACTGACGGATGCGCCTCGTCCTCGCGTCGGCGTCGCCGGCCCGCCTCGAGACGCTGAGGCGCGCCGGCGTCCACCCGACGGTCGTCGTCTCCGACGTCGACGAGTCGCTCGTACAGACCGACGACATTCACGACCTCGTCAGTGAGCTGGCTCGGCGCAAGGCCGAGGCGGTCGCGGCCGAGTTGCTGCCCGACGGCGATGTCGTGATCGTCGGCTGCGACTCCATGCTCGAGGTCGACGGCGTCCCGTACGGCAAGCCCGGCTCGCCCGAGAACGCCGCCGACCTGTGGCGACGCCTCTCCGAGTCCACCGGGCTGCTCGTCACCGGGCACCACGTCATCGTCTCCAGAGGCGGCGAGCTACGCAGCACGAACCGCAACGCGGAGACGCTCGTCCACTTCGCGGACCTGTCCGAGGCGGAGATCCAGGCGTACGCGGCCACCGGCGAACCCGAGAACGTCGCCGGCGGTTTCACGATCGACGGCTACGGAGGCCCCTTCATCACGGGGATCGAGGGCGACCCCCACAACGTCGTCGGCATCAGCCTCCCGCTGCTCCGCATGATGCTCGCCGACCTCGGCGTGACCTGGCACGACCTCTGGAACGCCCCCTCCTGAGCCGACCCTTGATGTGTACTGCGGCAGCACCGGTCCCCCTGAGGTTGTGCACGGCGCTTCGAGACGACGGCTTCGCGAGCTCCTCAGGGTGAACCGCGAGCCGGGCACACGTCACGAGGGGCCGGCCCGAACGGCTTCCTCGCTGCTCTGCGTGAGGCTGCGTACGTCCAGCACTGCGCGCTGTCCTGGCTGAGGGCGGCGGGCGGCCCGGAAGTCCCCTAGAACCTGCGTCACCCATGCACCTCGGCTGACTTCTTCCGAGACCACCGGTGTACTACGGGCGGCGGATGGACCCCGAGGCTGCGCAGTGCAGCACGTGCTCCGCCTCCCGCCACTCGCCTTCACCAGCACCTTGGGCGCTCGAGGATGCCGGGGACCCACAGCGAAGTTGTTCGGGGTATGGCGAGCCGAGATGTACTCCTCTCACGCTGAACCGAAGTTGTCCGGGTTATAGGCGAGGTTTGGGCTTTCAGAACCCGAACAACTTCGGTTCTGGGGTTGGGACAGGTGAATCGCTCTCTCATAACCCCGACAACTTCGGTCGAACGTGGCCCGGGATTCCCCGTGCCCGCAGAAGGCGGCCAACCGCTGCGGATCCGCCGCGTCGCAGCCCAGAGTCCAATGAACAGCCATGCCCCAGGGTGGCACGACGTCCAACGCGGTATCGAGCGAGCGCCCACGGAAACGTCCTCCCTAGACTGCGGAGCGTCACCGACAGGAGAACCCATGCCGTACGACGTCGCCGCGTTGCGCGACCACTTCCCTTCCCTCGCGTCCGGGGTCGCCCACTTCGACGGGCCTGGCGGGACGCAGACGCCCCGGGTGGTCGCCGAAGCGATCGCGACGACCCTCATGGGACCGCTGTCGAACCGCGGGACGGTCGGCGGCTCGGAGCTCAACGCCGACGCCACGGTGGTCGCGTTCCGGGCCGCGTTCTCCGACTTCCTGGGGTTCCCCGCCAGCGGCATCGTGTACGGACGGAGCGCCACGCAGCTCACGTACGACATGTCGCGCGCCATCGCGAAGACGTGGGCTCCTGGCGACGAGGTGGTCGTGTCGCGCCTCGACCACGACGGGAACGTACGCCCCTGGGTACAGGCGGCTGAGGCCGTGGGCGTAACCGTCCGGTGGATCGACTTCGACCCGGCCACCGGCGAGGCGGACCTCGACAGCGTGGCGGCCGCGATCACGCCGGCCACGCGGCTCGTCGCCGTCACGGGCGCGTCGAACCTCATCGGCACGATCCCGCCTCATCGCGTCATCGCCAGCCTGGCGCATGCCGTGGGCGCCCTCGTGTACGTCGACGCCGTCCACTACGCCGCCCACGAGCTCGTCGACCCGGTCGCTCTCGGGGCGGACCTGGTCGTCTGCAGCCCGTACAAGTTCCTCGGCCCCCATTGCGGCGTCCTCGGCGCCGACCCGGCCCTGCTCGAGCGTTTCTGGCCGGACAAGCTGCTGCCGTCGACGACCGTGGTGCCCGAGCGGTACGAGCTGGGCACGCTCCCGTACGAGACCCTCGCCGGCGCCANNCCGCCATCGACGAGCACGAGCTCTGCCTGCGGCAACGGCTCGAGGCGGGGCTGTCCGTGCTGCCCGGCGTCGTCGTCCACTCCCGCGCCGCGCACCGGACGCCCACGCTCCTCGTGAGCCTGCCGGGCCGGAGGACGCGCGACGCGTACGAGTTCCTGGCGACCCGCGACGTACTGGCGCCGGCGGGACAGTTCTACGCGTACGAGCCGTACCGTCGACTCGGCATCGACGACGAGGCCGGTCTGCGCCTCGGGCTCGCCCCGTACAGCACGGTCGAGGACGTGGACCGTGCCGTCTCAGCGCTCGCAGAGCTTCTTGCCGACCGGGACTGACGTGTCGATCGCCACGCGGCTGGAGCGGGCCTGGGACGACGTCGTCGATGGCCTGCGCGGCAGCTTCTCGCTGGACCTGCGAACCCTGGACGGGCCGGTCGCGGCGAGGAACGCCGACGTGTCCCACTACCCCGCGAGCACGATCAAGCTGCCCGTACTCATGGCGCTGCTGCGCGACCGTACCGTCGGCGCGGAAACAGCCCTCGGGAGCGTCGTCGTCCATGACCGCTTCCCGAGCGTGGTCGGCGGTACGTTCCAGCTCGACCAGGCCGGCGACCAGGATGACGAGACGTGGGACCGGCTGGGCAGCGGGGTCGACCTTCTCGACCTCGCCGACCGGATGATCACGGTGTCGAGCAACATCGCGACCGACCTGATCGTCGAGCGGATCGGGTTCGAGTCCGTACGGAGCTTCCTCGCCGATCCCGGGCTCGACACCGGTTTCCGCGTCGAGCGCCTCATCGGGGACACCGCCGCCGAGGACGCCGGCGTCACCAACGCCGTCACCGCGTCAGCCCTCGCCTCGCTCATGACGACCATCGCGACGGGGACGGACCCTGACAGCGCGACGGCGCTGGCGATACTGGCGCGTCAGACGCACCGCGACATGATCCCCGCCGGGCTGCCCCAGGGCACGTGGTCCGCCAGCAAGGGCGGTTGGGTGACCGGGGTGAAGCACGACGTGGCGCTCGTACGACCCCCCTCCGCGCCCGCGTACGTCCTCGCGGTGTGTACGACCTCGGACCTGCCGGACGACGCCGGGATGCACCTGGTGGCTCGCTTGAGTGCGGTCACCTGGGAGCAGTGGAGCCAATGGCACGCATCGTAGAAGTCGCCACCACAGGGCCGCCCGTAGGATCGGGGCATGGACGGTGGCCGCTCTTCGAAGATGGTGGAGGACTACCTCAAGATCATCTGGAGTGCGCAGGAGTGGCCCGACGGCTCTGTGTCCACCAACGAGATCGCTGAGGCGTTGGGGGTGACGCCTTCGTCTGTGTCGGCCAATCTCAAGAAGCTGGCACGCGACGGGTTGATCGACTACGAGCCGTACGGGAGCATCGGTCTCACCCTCGCCGGCCAGGAGATCGCCATCCTCGTCGTGCGGCGGCATCGAGTCCTGGAGACCTACCTGGTGGAGCGCCTGGGGCTCGGCTGGGACGAAGTCCATGCGGAGGCCCACACTCTCGAGCATGCCGTGTCCGACCTCGTCCTCGACCGTATGGACCAGGTTCTCGGGCACCCGGTCTGCGACCCGCACGGAGACCCGATCCCTCGCGCAGACGGCAGCATTCCGTGGAACGCGGAGCGCAGCTCGGCAGCTCGGCTGAGTGAGATCGATCCCGGAGCTCATGGACGGGTCATTCGCATCTCGGATCACAAGCCCGAGATCCTGAAGTACCTCGAAGAGCGGGAGATAGCCGTCGGGACCCACATCCACCTGGATGAGAGCAACCCGGCAGCTGGTTCTGTCTCGGTCTCTCGTTCGAGCGCCGGTGAGCACCCGCAGCGCGTCGAGATCGCTACGAGGGCGGCCGACGCGGTGTGGGTCAGTGTCGACCCGCACCCCGACGGCCCCCGTGGCCGCTGATCGCCGCGGCTACTTCGGGAGGATGCCGCCCAGAGGGACCTCGGGGATGGCGTCAGTGACGGCAGTCGCGCCATCGACCACTCCGGTCGCCTGATCAACGACGCCGGTCGCCGAGTCGGCGACGTCCTGGATCGCGGTTGTAGCCGACTCGCCCAGGGAGCTGAGGTCTGCGGGGAGCCCGGGGATCTCGATCCCGAGCGCCTCCTTCACACCGATGAGCGCGTTCTTGAGTGTTTCCCACATGGTTCCTCCGTTGTTGTTGATCAGTGCGACCTGGACGTGAGTACGTTCAGGTCTGACCGTCTGACCGTCTGGGCGCGCGCAGCGCAGGACGACGACGGTCTTGCGGCCTCACCGGCCTGGCTCGGCTAGGCGCTGACCCGGCCCGATGTGGCGGTAGGCACCAGGCTGAACGCCCCTTCTTCCTCCTGGGCGTTGTGCAGGCGCAGCACGGCGTAGAGCCCATACAGCAGGCGCCGGAGCTCGACGACGTCCTCGGGCTGGANNGTGCGGCTCATCGCCGCGGTCGTGTCGGAGCCGCCCAAGGCACGCTCGACCAGGGGCAAGAGCCGCGCCTCGTCGGCCCGCTCGTGCGGGAGGAGCTCTCCCTGCAGACGGTCGAGCAGGGTGTGCGCCGGGGCCAGATCGCAGTTCTCCGTTGTCAGGGCGTCGGCCACGGCTCGGATCTGCTCGACGACAGCGAGCACCGCGTCGTGCTCGACCTTGAGCCCGTGCGCGATGGCGATGTCGACCGCAGGCATCGCGATCGTGTGGACCTTGCCGGGCAGTAGGGCCACCAGAGCGATGCCGATCGCCAGGACGTCGATGACCTCTTGGATGACCGCGCCCGCCGCGGGCGGAAGCATCCCGAGCGCGGCCGCGACCATCGCGAGCAGCGACAGCCCCATACCCACGAGGACCGCCTGCAGGGCGATGCTCTTGGACCGACGAGCGATGAGGATCGCATCGGCCAGGGCATCGAGTCGGTCGACGGTCAGGACGACGTCGGCGGCTTCCGACGACGCGGTCGCACCACGTGCGGCGAGGGCTACGCCGACCCCGGCAGCGGCCAGGGCGGGCGCGTCGTTCACGCCGTCACCGACCATGATCGTCGGGGCGTGTGCACCCTCGGACTCGATCGCAGCGAGCTTGTCAGCCGGGTCGCAATCCGCCAGTACCGAGTCGACGCCGACGATCCGCCCCACGCTGTCGGCGATGTCGGCCCTGTCCCCCGTGACGAGGACGATCCGCCCGATGCCCGCCTCGCGCAACGCGCGGACCATCCGCGGCGCATCGGACCGGATCGGGTCCTGGAGCAGGAACGCCCCTGCCGGTTCACCATCGATCGCGACGAACACGGTGAGGGAGCTGTCGAGGTTCGCGCGCCGTAACACCTGACGCACCCATGCGGGTTCCTTCTCGCCGACGATCCACTCGGCCTTGCCCACCCGGACCTCGTGGACGCCCACCCGCCCGTACAGCCCGTACCCGTGCTCTTCTTGCACAGCCTCCGGCATCTCCAATGAGAGGCTGCGGCGGGTCGCCGCAGTGACGATCGAGCTGGCCAGCACGTGCGGGGACACCTGGTCGAGTGAGGCCGCCAGGCGCAGGACCTCGTCGGCATCGACC
The DNA here is from genome assembly GCA_003153855.1 of Propionibacteriaceae bacterium. GTDB lineage: Bacteria > Actinomycetota > Actinomycetes > Propionibacteriales > Propionibacteriaceae > Fen-668. The sequence goes on along the minus strand of PMBM01000168.1, from coordinate 19,415 downwards.
TGGTTGCTCGCTGTGACGACGTCCGCCACGGTCGGCTGGCCCTGCGTCAGGGTGCCGGTCTTGTCGAAGAGCATCACGCGGCCGGCAGCAAGCCGCTCCAGTGCGCTGCCTCCCTTGACGACGACGCCGATGTGCGCCGCGCGGGACAGCCCGGCCATGATCGCGATCGGAGCGGCCAGCAGCAGCGGGCACGGCGTCGCGACGACCAGAACAGCGACGCCGCGCACCGGGTCCCCGCTGAGCGCCCATGCCAGAGCCGCCAGGACGACGGTGAGGGGGACGAACACGACCGCGATCCGGTCGGCCGCGCGTACGAACGGCGCTGACGAGGCCTGGGCCTGCTCCACGAGCCGCACCACACCCGCATACGTCGACTCTGCCGCCACCGAGGTCGCCACGAGGTCGAGAGGCGGACCAGCGTTGACCACGCCGCTGCGCACCTCGTCCCCGGCCGATCGCTCCACCGGCAGGGGTTCCCCCGTCAACGCCGCTTCGTCCAAGGTCCCGCCCGAGACGAGGCGCCCGTCCACCGGAACGACCTCTCCCGTGCCCACGAGGATCCGGTCTCCTCTGGAGATCTCGTCCACAGGGACCTCGACGACACCGCCCTCCACTCGGCGCCGGGCAGTGCGGGGGGCCCGCGCAACCAGCAGGCTCAGCTCGCGCCGCGCCCGTGCCGCGGCCCTGGCCTCCAACAGCTGACCCGAGGCAAGCATCACGGTGATCATGGCCCCGGCGAACGCCTCGTTCACCCACAGCGCACCAGCGAGCGCGAGAAGCGCGATGATGTCGACGCTCGGCTGCCGACGCCGTATCGCCGCAGCAGTCCAGGCGACCGAGAAGACCAGGCCGAGCAGCGTCCCGGCGACCCACAGCGGGTCGGCCAGCCACGAGGCACCCGCCAGCCACGCCGCACCGCCGCCGAGCAACAGCACGGAGGAGGAGACGAACAAGAGCAGCTGCACACGATCACGAAGCCAAGTCACATCACCAGTCTCGAAGCCGCCCTGCCATGTGTCTACGGACAAGCGAAGTTGTGGCGTGCCTCACAATCTGCCGCACCGTCCTCCACACGCCGGACGCGTCGCAGCCCGTGAGGAGACGGGGCCTGAGAGACTCCAAGGCATGAGTTCCGGACTCGCATGGGAGCAGTGGAGCCAATGGCACGCATCGTAGAAGTCGCCACCGCACGCCTCGTCCGGAAGCTGCACACGCCGTTCGTCACGGCGCTGCGACGTACGAGCGAGGTCGTCAGCGTGGCCGTGCGACTGACCGACGCCGACGGACGGGTCGGGTTCGGCGAAGGCCCGCAGGTGTGGCGCGTCACCGGGGAGTCCCTGGCGAGCATCGAAGCGTGCGCGCTCGGACCGCTGGCTGACGTGCTGCTCGGATGGGACCCCGGGACCGAGCCTGCGTCGTACGCGGCGGACGCGCTCGCTCGCGCGGTCGTCGGCAACGGCGGCGCGAGGTCGGCGAGCGAGACGGCGGTCCTCGACCTGCTGGCGCAAGGGGCCCAGCTCCCCCTCGTACGGTTCGTCGGAGCGACCACCCTCTCCGTTGCGACCGACGTCACCATCGCTGCGCAGGGCGACTTCGGGGACGGCGTCGACGCGTCCCAGTTCGGCCAGGTGAAGATCAAGGTGGGTCTCGACCCGGCCGACGTCGATCGGGTGATCCGGATCTCGCAGCAGTCACCCGGCAGGCCCGTACGGATCGACGCCAACCAGGCCTGGGACCTCGAGACGGCGTCGACGAGCATCGAGGCGCTGCTGGCCGCGGGGGTCACGCTGGAGTTCGTCGAACAGCCGTTGCCCGCGTGGGAGCTCGCCGGACACGCGGAGCTGCGCCGTCGGTGGGGTGTGCCGATCGTGCTCGACGAGTCGGTGTTCACGATCCACGACCTGCACCGGGCGATCGCTGCCGACAGCGGGGACATCGTGAACATCAAGCTCGCGAAGTGCGGCGGGATCCATGCCGGCCTGGCCATCGCGCACGAGGCAACTGAGGCTGGGCTAGGCCTGATGGTCGGCTCGATGATGGAGTCGGAGCTCGGTGTCTCGGCCGCGGCCGCGCTCGCCGCGACGATCAGCCCCGACGCCGTACACGACCTGGATGCCGCCTGGTGGTCGATCGACACCACGGACACCGGCTCCCCGTACAGGGCCGGCCGCTTCGTCCTGGATCCCTCGCCCGGATCGACTCATGCCGCGGGTCGCGTGATCCCGGACACCCTGGCGTGGAGCAGGCGCGCGCAGGGGCAGTGAGCACCCGCAGGCAGGGCTAGTGGGGTGTCGGCGAGGTTTCTTTGCGGTTGGCGTGGTCCGAGTGCGTGCATCGCACGGCGCCGAAACGCAGGCATACCGGGTCGTACGACGAGCTTCGGCAACGCCGCGAGGTGCNNTGGGGAGGGCTCACTGAGACAAAGGAGTCCGGGCATGACAGATTTCGTCCTCGTCCATGGCGCATGGCACGGCGGGTGGTGCTGGCGGTACGTGGCGGACCGGCTCACGGCTCGTGGGCACCGCGTCTTCGCACCGACGCTCACCGGGCTGGGCGAGCGGTCGCATCTGCTGACCGCCGACGTCGGGCTCGACACGCACATCACGGACATCGTCAACGTCATCCACTGGGAAGAGCTCTCCGACGCGGTGCTCGTCGGCCACTCGTACGCCGGCTACGTCGTCAGCGGCGCCGCGGAGCAGATCGCGGGATCGTTGAAGGCGGTAGCTCTCGTCGACGCCTTCCTGCCGACCACCGGGAGCCCCTGCGCGATGGTCGACGACACCACGCAAGGGCTGCGGGACGCGATCGCCGCGGCACCGAAGACGGGCGCGATCACGATCCCCGGCTTCCCCGCGTCGGCGCTGGGATGCTCGGGAAGCGACGCGGACTGGGTCGACGAGCTCTGCACGCCCCACCCGATCAAGACCTACACCGACCGGATCACCGTCACAGGCGGGCTCGAGTCCGTACCGAGGAAGCTGTTCATCCGTACGGCGTTCCCAACCGGGAACCTCGACGCGGCCGTGACGCAGGTGAGCGGCCGGCTCGGCTGGGAGGTGGCCACTTTGGCCTGCGGCCATGATGCGATGGTGGCCGACCCCGACGGCCTCACGGCCCTGCTGGAGACGCTCGCCTGAGAACGGAGGGCGACTCGACGCCGGCCGGCGTCGCCCACAGACCCGCAGGTCGCGCGACCGTCAGGCCTTCACGCGGATCGTGAGCGCCCAGAGGGACGAGTCGGAGGTGAAGGCGCCGTCGTACGTGGCGTCGCTGAACACCAACGAGCCGCCGGCGTCCGCCGTGATCGTCCAGCCGTACGACGGGAGCGTCTCGGTCAGCGTGGACAGTACGAACGCGGCCATCTCCGGACGCCCGATCGCGGTGATGACGTTCGCCTGGTCGACACGGCGGTCGATGGTCGCGCCGATCGGCAGGAAGATCCGGTCGGCCGGACCGTTCTTCCAGCCGAGGGCAGCCATCGTGACTGTGCCCGACGGGGCTGCGTGGACAGCGGACGGAATGGGTGAGCCGCTGTACGCCGACCCCGGCTGAGTCACTCGTGCCGAGCACCCTCCGGCCAAGAGGGCGAGGCCGATCATGCCGATGGCGGCCCGTCGCTCCAGATGCACGCGACTACCGTAGTGGGCCGAGCAGAACATGCCGCTCACCCGCTGCCATCGAGCACCCGACCGTGGCACGTGCCTGGCCGAGCCGCGGGATGGGCGCGCGCTGAGTTGCTGAGCCCTGGATATCGATTCCGCATACGTGACACGGCCGGCGCTGGCCGGCGTTAGCCTGTGCTCGCGAGTCGTGGCTGGGCCTGTAATGGAAGGGAAACTCGTGTTCTCCGTTGATCACCCCCCGACGGGCCCGTCCCGCCTGCTCACGCGGCCCCTGGTCGTCGTTCTCGGCACCCTGCTCGTCCTCGGCACGGCGGCCTTGAGTCCCGTCAGGGCGTACGCGGCGACTCCCGAGGTGCGCACGTCCCTGCCGACGGGGATCGCACCCGACATCATCACCAACGAGCCGACAGTCGTCGGCTCGTCCGCCGTGATACCCCCGTACGTCACGACCGATCTGGGGCAGAGCTGGTCCTCGACCGTCGACACCAATGTGGGCAGCCAGCTCTACGCCGGACACGGGGTGGTGGTCGGGTTCACGAGCGCGCCGTGCGTGGCGCACGTCCTGCACCTGGCGTCCGGTGTCATGGACACGTTCTCCCTCACGGAATGCCCGACCAGCATGAACGACCACCTCCTCACCGCAGGGTGGGGACTGTCCTGGTCGGTCTACGACTACGTCGCCGGCACGGCGGCCCAGCCGCTCACACCGCCGAGCGGTGGCGGCAGCCCGTCTGACGCGAAGGTGTACCTGACCGCCTCGGGGGGTGTCCTCTGGGTGGCGCCGGGGACGGGTTATGGCCAGCTGGTCGCCTACGCACCCAACAGCAGCACGGCTCCCGGCCCGTGGGCGACGATGGATGGATCCCTGGGCTGGTACACCAACCCCGAGGTCGGGTTCACGACCTCGGCAACGCAGATCCTGTACTCCACGGGCAGCACCTCGGCGATCACCCTCTGCTCGCGACCCCTGTCGGGTCTTGCCGGGACACCCACGTGCACACCTCAGATACAGGGGTACTACGTCGGCGGAACCATGCGGAACTACGGATCCACGACCCTCGTCTTCGGTACCGACGGGATCCTCGCCTGGACCGGCGCAACGGCGCTTCCGGTCCAGGTTCCGGCGGACCTGCTTCCCCTGTCGATCTCCCTCGGCGACACCGCGTACGTCTCGGGTGTCGATGCCAACACGGTGCCTTTCGTCAAGAAGGTGAACTCCGACGGTTCCCTCGGCGCCAGCATGCCGTTGCCGACCACCAAGATCACACCCAACGCCCTGGCGCTGACTCCCGGCATGGTCGTGGGAGCTGATTCGCGCGACGGCTCGATCCCCGAGATCGGAGGCCCTGCCTGGTCACGCGCGGTCTCCTCAGCTGGCTTCGGCACGGAGACCCAGCTGGGGCTGCGCGCGTACAGCGTGAGCGCTTCCTCGGGCCGTAGTGCGACAGTCGGGATGGACGGTGTCCAGCTGTACGACCGGGCTGCCAAGGGTCTGGCCTTGAGCCAGACAGACCTGAACGGTGACGTCTCCACCGCTGACATCAGTGGGCCCTACGTCTCCCTGCCCAGTGACTCGACCGATCAGACGACGATCATCCGGGCTGACGGCACGACTGTCGGGACGTTCCCGTCGGACGGAGCCCTGTTCGGCTCCACCTACTACGCCATGACCCGTGACAACGGCGGCATCGGCCCCATCAAGGTGACAGCCAACGACCTCACGGGGAAGGCCGCACCCCGAGTGACGACCCTCGCGAATGGCGGAGTCGCCTGCACCGTCATCGTGGTCTGGAACGATTGGCTCGGCATGAGCTGCAACAACGTGGCCGAGGTCTTCAGCCTGGCGACAGGCCAGGTGCAGTCCTCGAAGTCCAACCAGGGAGGAATGGCATTCAGCGCGCTCGGTGACGGATACGCAGTCGTCTGGAGCCCTGGCGAGCTGGTCGGCTCGACGCGTCAAGGAGCCGGCACATGGCTCTGGAACCTCGCGACCGACTCGCTGAGCGATCTTGGGACGTGCGACGCCGGGGCGACGGACGGCATCGGCCACGTTCTGTGCTCCACGGCCACGGAGCTGGTGTGGCGGGACTACTCCTCGTTGGCGACCTCACCGGCTCGGCTTCTCGGCGTGCTGGCACCGTCCACCGTCGACTTCACCAAGACGGCCGCATGGGCACCTGGCATCGACGCCACGAAGCCGCTCAACGCCGGGACACTGGTGGTCAAGAAGGCGGATGGCACCGTGGTGAGGACACTCAGCACGCCAGCGACCACCGACGGGTCGATCCGTGGCGTGACCTGGGACGGGGCGGACGCTGCCGGCAAGCCGGTGGCAGTCGGGACGTACACCTACTCGATCAACGCCGCCAGCACCGACGGGACTGGTGGCCTCGTCGCCATCGACGGCGCAGCGGCCGCGACAGGCACCGTGGTCGTGTCCGCGAACGTGGCCGACACCAGCGCGTACAAAGCCTTTGTGAAGGCGGCCTACCAGGACTTCCTCGGTCGCCAGCCCACCGCGGACGAGCTTGCCGCCAAGAGCACAGCACTCGCGAACGGGTCCCTCACGCGGCCCGCGTTCCTGTCGACCATGGCGAACTCCGACGAGTGGCTCAACGCGATCGTGACCAAGATGTACGCCGACACCCTCGGCCGCGCACCCGATGCCGCCGGACTCGCCGGCTGGGTTGCACTGCTCCGCAACAAGACGTTCTCGGTGGCCGACGTGGCAAGCCGGTTCTACTCCTCCGACGAGTACTACCTCTACCACGCAGGGGGCACCCCCACCTCGTGGGTGACCGCCCTGTACACCAAGCTCCTCAACCGAGCACCCGACGCTGCCGGGCTCGCGGCCTGGGTAACTCACACGACCGACCCCAGTTACGGCCGCGACAAGGTCGCCTACGGCTTCTACCAGTCCACTGAGTCCCGGATGCATCGCGTGCTCGACCTCTACCAGGCACTCCTGAAGCGCAACCCGGACGCCACCGGCTGGCCCTACTGGACCGACCAGGTCCTCACCACGGGCGACATCACCCTCGCCATCAACCTCGCGGGCAGCCAGGAGTACGACCTCATCGCCCAGACGCGGTTCTAGCCGTGGTTCGGGTCCGGGGTGCGCGGCGCCGGGAGGCGGAAGTCTGCAGCACGCTAGAGTGACGACCGGTTATACGTCGACTGATCGAGAGGAATCGGAGTGTCGAAGGTCGCGCTCATCACCGGTGTCACAGGCCAAGACGGGCTGTACCTGGCGGAGCTTCTGCTGTCCAAGGGTTACGAGGTCCACGGGTTCATCCGCGGCCAGAACAACCCGAAGCTCGAGCTCGTACAGAGCATCGTTCCCGACCTGAAGGTGCACTTCGGTGACCTGCTGGACAGCTCCAGCCTCACGCGTACGCTCGACGCCTCGAACCCCGACGAGTTCTACAACCTCGGCGCGATCTCGTTCGTCGCGTACAGCTGGGAGAACGCCCACGTCACCTCCCAGGTGACCGGCCTCGGCGTGCTCAACGCGCTGGAAGCCATCCGCCTGTACTCCGGCAACGACCCCAAGAGGGTCCACTTCTACCAGGCGTCGAGCTCCGAGATGTTCGGCAAGGTCCAGGAGGTCCCCCAGCGCGAGTCGACGCTGCTGTGGCCCCGGTCCCCGTACGGCGTCTCCAAGGTCTACGGCCACTACATGACCATCAACTACCGCGAGTCGTACGGGATGCACGCCAGCTCCGGCATCCTGTTCAACCACGAGTCCCCGCGCCGCGGTACGGAGTTCGTGACCCGCAAGGTCTCCATCGCCGTCGCCCGCATCAAGCTCGGCTTGCAGGACTCGCTGACGCTCGGCAACCTCGACGCCAAGCGCGNNGACTGGGGCTTCGCCGGCGACTACGTACGCGCCATGTGGCTGATGCTGCAGCAGGAGGTCGCTGACGACTACGTCATCAGCACCGGCGCCACCCACTCCATCCGTGAGCTGCTCGACGCGGCGTTCGGCCACGTGGGCATCACCGACTGGGAGAAGTACGTCAAGCAGGACCCCCGCTTCATGCGTCCTGCCGAGGTCGACCTGCTCGTCGGTGACTCGACGAAGGCCCGCGAGAAGCTCGGCTGGAAGCCGGAGGTCGACTTCGAGCAGCTCGTAGGGATGATGGTCGAGAACGACCTCAAGGAGCAGACTCACCTGCACCGGGACTGATGGCGATGACGCGGGCCTTCATCACGGGCGCGACGGGCCAGGACGGTACGTACCTGACCCGCCATCTCCATGCTCACGGCTACGAGGTCCACGGACTCGTACGTCCGGGCGACCCGCCTCCGCTCGACCCCGACCTGATCACCGTGCACGAGGGCGATCTGACGGAGCGGGCCGCGTTGTCGGCGTTGCTCGACGACATCCGGCCGAGCCAGATCTACAACCTGGGCGGTCTGAGCTCCGTGGCGTTCTGCTGGTCAGAGCCCGTGCTCGCTGTCGAGGTCAACGGCGCCGCGGCCGTCTTCCTGATGGAGACGGCCTGGAAGCTGCAGGAACGGACCGGGGACAAGATCTCCTTCGTCCAGGCATCCAGCGCCGAGATGTTCGGGGAGGCGACCGTGTCGCCCCAGACGGAGGCGACCCCGTTGGCGCCAGTGAACCCGTACGGGGCGTCGAAGGCTCTCGCCCACCTCGCGGTCGGCGTCTATCGTGCCCGCGGCCTGCACGCCTCGAGTCTCATCCTGTACAACCACGAGTCCCCGTTGCGTCCTCCGACGTTCGTCACCCGCAAGATCACGCAGGGAGCCGCTGCCATCGCCAAGGGCGAGATGACCGAGCTGCGCCTAGGAAACCTCGACGCTCGCCGTGACTGGGGCTGGGCTCCCGACTACGTCGCCGCCCTGGCGCTCGCCGCTGAGCACTCCGAGCCCGGCGACTACATCATCGGTACGGGAGAGGCCCATACGGTCCGGGAGTTCGTGGCCGCCGCGTTCCTCGCCGCCGGTGTTGCGGACTGGGAGAAGCACGTGGTCCAGGACCCGGCGTTCTTCCGGCCGGTCGACCCCACTCTTCTCGTGGCCGACGCCACTCGCGCGCGGAACGAGCTCGGCTGGCGTCCGAGTGTGTCCTTCGCCGATCTGGTGTCCAGCATGGTGGCCGTCGACCTCGACGCGTGACGGACGAACCGTGGTCCTGCCGGTGAGCGCAAACACGCCCGTTCGGCCCGGAAGTTGGTCCACCGGTACAGTTTTTGCCAGACCGGGTCGGGCGCACCGTGAGCCGTCCGCTGATCAGTCGGAAGGTTGTGCATGGTGAGCGCGGCGAAAGCACGAAGCATCGAGAAGAAGCCCGACGGGGACGCGGCCGCGCTCCAGGAGCAGATCACTTCGCTGACCGCGGAGCTCGAGCGCACCAGGGCGCTGCTGGAGACCGTCGAGGAATGGGCTCAGCAGTCCGAGGACTGGGCGCGCTCCACCGAGGCACAGCTGATCCGGGCCGGGGAGAGGATCAGCGAGCTTCACGTGGCCCTCGACGCCGCAGACGGCTTCCGCGTGGAGAACGCGGCCCTGATGAGCTCGCGGTCGTGGCGGGTCACCGCTCCTTTCCGTGGGGCATTGCGAGTGGCTCGGGTCTCAGCGAAGGCGATCGCCAAGCCGGTGCTCGGCGTCGGGCTCGCGGCGGCGCGCAGCAACGACGGGCTGCGGCGGATTCGAAGGAGGTTGAGCGCGTCTCCGGGGCTCAAGGCGAACTACCCTGACGATCGGTCGACCTCTCCGGGGGACGCCGAGTGAAGATCCTCCTCGACCTGCAAGGTGGCCAGACCGAGAGTCGCCGCCGGGGCATCGGGCGATACACCATCGCGCTGACCCGGGGCATCCTTCGCAATGCCGGCAACCACGACGTCTGGGTGGCCATGACCGGCGGCCTGCCGGGCACCGTCGCGCCGCTCAGGGAGCTGCTTGCGGACGTCCTGCCGGATGAGCGCATGCTGATCTGGAACACGGTGACCCCGACAGGTGACATCCTCGTGCCGAACCACGGCCGCATGGGACAGGCCCAGGTCCTGCGCGAGGCCTTCCTCAACTCGGTACAGCCCGACCTCATCCACTCCTCGAGCGTCATCGAGGGGGCCACGGAGAGCTCCGTGACGACTCTGAACCGCCATTTCGACGGTCCTCGAACCTCCGCGACGCTGTACGACTTGATCCCGCTGCTGGATTCGCGGCGCTACCTGGGCGACCCGGCGGTCGAGCGCTGGTACCACCTTCGGTTGGCCGAGCTGCGCCGCGCAGACGTCCTGCTGGCGATCAGCGAGTCGTCGCAGCGTGAGGGCCGCGAGCTCATGGGCCTGCCCCCCGAGCGGCTCGTCAACATCAGGGCTGCTGTCGACGACATCTTCGTACCGGCCACCATCAGCCCCGCCCGCGAGGCCGATCTGCGGCAGCGCTACGGCATCACGAAACCGTTCGTCATGTACACGGGCGGCGTCGACCCCCGCAAGAACGTGTTCGGCCTGGTCTCCGCATTCGCGATGCTCCCCGAGGAGATCCGCGACACCTACCAGCTCGTCATGGTCGGCAGCGGCGACCCTCACATCTGGCCGAGACTCATGGCGCACGTACACACCGAGGGCTTCACCAACCAAGAGATCGTCTTCCCGGGCTTCGTGCTCGACGAGGACATGGTCGCGCTCATCAACCTCTCCACTGCCTTCGTCTTCCCCTCGCAGCACGAGGGCTTCGGTCTGCCGCCGCTCGAGGCGATGAGCTGTGGCATTCCCACGATCGCCGCGGACACCTCCTCGCTGCCCGAGGTCATCGGGAACCCCGACGCACTGTTCAATCCGCACGACACCTCCGACATGGCAGCAAAGATGCTCCGAGTCCTCACCGACGACGCCTATCGGTCCGACCTCGCACGTCGTGGCCTCGTCCAGGCGAAGACGTTCAGCTGGGACGACTCGGCGAAACGGGCCATCGCCGCCTTCGAGTCAGCGGTCGCGAAACCGTCACGGTCCCGGCGCCCCGCACCGATTACTCCTCACCGGCCCACGCTCGCCCTGGTGACTCCGCTGCCGCCTCGCGGGACCCAGGCGCGACGCCAGCTGCTTCACAGCGTCGAGGAGTTCGACCGTCACTACGACGTACGCATCGTGACCCGCCACGACGGCCCGGCGTGGGACTTCGAGGGGCCAGCACTCCTCGTGGCACCCGACGAGTTCGACCAGAACTCGCGAGACGTCGACCGGGTCGTGCATCACTATGCCAACGATCCCGCGTTCGGCTACGTCCGGGACGTACAGGTCAAGCACCCCGGACCAATCCTCCTGGACGACTACTACCTGGACCGTGCCATGGCGTGCTCCGCCTCCGTCGACCTGCAGCCTCTCGACGCTTGGATGCAGACCATCATCGAGTCCGATGGCTACGACACGCTGCACCGGCTGATGGAGGCGCGGAACGCCGGCGAGACGACATCCAGGGTCGCGATGAACCGCCACGTTCTCGCATCGGCGAACGGCGTCATGGTCACGGACCCGCGGATCCTCGACCTGGCGAGGGCCGAGCACGGTGACGCGTTCGTCGCGGACTGGGTCTGTGTCCCGATGCTCTTTCCCGGAAGTCTCGTCGACCCCGCCAAGAGCGCGCGCCGACCAGTCGTCGCGGTCTTCGGCAGCGGTGGCGGCCAGCTGCTGCACCGCGTCGTCGCTGCCTGGCTGGACAGCCGGCTGTCGGCGAACAGCGAAGCCGAGCTGGTGATCATCGGCCAGCGCGAGAACGAACCGTACGGCGCCGTGCTGGCCGGCATGCTGGAGGGCGCTCAGCCCGCCGCCGGGTGGCGTCTGCTCTCGGAGGAAGATGCCTTCGACATCGTCGACGAGATCCGTTTTGCGGTGCAGCTCTCGACGGCCCCCGACCCCGCCTCGTGGCGCTGGGTCCTCGACAGTCGCGCCCGCGGCATCCCGGTGGTCACGAACGACGAGATCCCTCTCGGAGCCGCCTGCGGACAGTCCGATCTCATCGACGTCCTCGAGAAGACCTGGGAGTCTGCCGCCTCAGGGACCCGCACGCACGAGTTCGTGCCGGCCCAGGCCGAGATCTACCGCGACGCCATCGAACGGCTCCACACCGAAGGACCGCTCGCACGCCACGCGGAGATCCTGCGGGTGGCCTCCCGGCAGCCCCTGCTGGACGGGCTCGAGTGGGGACGTACGGTGAGCGCCCTCATGAGGAACCACCCGCTGCCGCCCACAGCGCGACAGCTGCTCGTGGACGTTTCCACGATGGCGCGTGTGGACGCTCGCACCGGCGTCCAGCGGGTCGTTCGGAGCATCGCCCGCGAGCTACTGACGAAGCCGCCGGCAGGTTTCCGCGTCGAGCCCGTCTACTGCGACGACGACGGCGAGCTCCGCTACGCGCGCAGCTTCTCCGCGGCGCTGCTCGGCTACGGCTGTCCACAGCTCACCGACGACCCTGTCATCGCCCACAAGGACGACGTGTTCCTGGGGCTCGATGTCAACGACCGCATGTTCCCGTCGCAGATCCCGGACGGGGTCGTCGCCGAGCCGATGGAGGCGATGCTCGAGCAGCTGCGCTCGATCGGTGTCAGCTGCCAGTTCGTACTGTACGACCTCATCGCGAGCGCCCACCCGGAGTGGTTCCCGCCGGGACTGAGCTGGTTCGACGACTACATCCACCATCTCGTCCGCCGTGGCGACGGGTTGATCTGCATCTCCGAGAGCACCGCGATCCACGCGGCGGCGTGGATCGAGGCCAACGAGCCCGGGCGGATCGGGATGCCGGTCAGCTGGTTCCACCTCGGTGCTGACATCGAGAACAGCGTGCCCACCAGGCACAGCTCGGACCTGGTCGCCGGACTGCCCGCCAAGGGCACGGCACCGACGATCCTGATGGTCGGAACACTGGAGCCCCGCAAGGGCCATGACCAGGCGCTCGACGCGTTCACGCAGCTCTGGGACGCGGGCGTCGATGCCAACCTCGTCATCGTCGGCCGCATGGGTTGGGGTCGTATGGACCTGAGTTCGACTATCCGGAACCACCCGCAGTGGCTCAAGCACCTGTTCTGGTTCGACGATGCCAGCGATACGGACCTCATGGAGCTGTACAAGGCCAGCGACGGCTGCCTCATGGCCTCACGCGGAGAGGGCTTCGGGCTTCCACTCATCGAGGCGGCGCGCTTCGACATCCCCGTGCTCGCACGCGACCTGCACGTGTTTCAGGAGATCGCCGGCGACGATGTCTCGTACTTCTCGGGTGACTCACCCGGCGCGCTTGCGGACGCGCTGACGACGTGGTTCGCGGCGCTCTCGGAGGGGACGGCCCCACGGTCCGGTGGGATCCAATGGCTGACCTGGGGAGAGAGCACCCAGCAGTTCCTCGCCGCGCTGGCCAGGAACCTCACCCACTGAAGGGCGCGCTCACTTCCCCTGGACGAGGTTCTCGAAGTGGCTGTGCATGACGGCCACACCGACCGACTCGAAAGGGTCTCCCGTACCCACACTGAATGTCAGCGCACGCAGGAACGCATCCACCGTCTTGGAGTTGCGGTCCGTGGTGATGCCCCCGCCGATTCGGAACACACCGGGCCGCAGCGGGAAGCTCGGGATGACTAGATCCACCGAGCCCTCTCCAGGCTGCATGGACGGCGAGGTCCAGTCGGACTGCTCGTTGTTGTGGCCCCAGACGAGGAAGCCGCTCTCGTGCTCGATGTTGAAGCCGAAGATCGGGCTTGCGACCGGTTCGTGACAGGTGAAGTGCATGCGGATCGTGACCGGGTCGCCTGTACGGACCTGGCGTACCTCGCCACCCTCCGCACCGTTGCCGCTGATGAGCTCGAACCGGTCGATCGTGGCCTCACCGCTGCCATAGTGGCCCTTGGCATGGTGCGCACTTGCGGACTCACTGCTGGTCGACGAGTCCGACGAGCTGCTCGGCGCCGAGGCGTTGTGCGCCTGGTCCGCGTACTCGTTGATGACGTCCTTGGCGCGTCCCACACCCATGAGCTGACCCTTGCGGAGCCAGGCGGCCTCGTCGCAGAACGTACGCATCATGTCGACGGCGTGCGAGACGACGACNNCGGCCAGCACTTCGTCGACCAGCAGGATGTCGGGCTCGACGTGGATGGACACCGAGAACCCGAGCCGCACGTACATGCCGGAGGAGTAGTTCTTCACGGGCTGGTCGATGAAGTCGCTCACGCCCGAGAAATCGACGATCGAGTCGAACTTCCGGTCGATCTCGGCCTTGCTCATCCCGAGGATCGCACCGTTGAGGTAGACGTTGTCACGCCCCGAGAGCTCGGGATGGAAGCCGGACCCGACCTCCAGCATGGCGGCCATGCGACCCACGTGCCTGATCGACCCCTTGTTCGGCTCGAGGATCTGTGCGATGCACTTGAGAAGGGTCGACTTTCCCGACCCGTTGTTCCCGAGCAGTCCGAACGTCGTGCCCTGCTTGATGTCGAGGTCGATGTCCTTGAGGGCCCAGAACTCGTCGTACCTGGCCCGACGGCCTTTGATCACGGTCGCTTTGAGCGACCGGTTGCGGTCACGGTAGATGCGGAACGACTTGGACACGTCCGAGACGACGACGGCGCTGGACGTCACAGTTCCTCCACGATCCGTGCCGAGAACTTACGGAATACGAATGCGCCGAGGCCCAGGGACACGGCCGCCCACACGAGCATGTAGAGCCACCGGCTCAACGGAGGCACCGCGAAGTCGTACAGCACGTTGCGGTACGCCTCGACGAACTGGTACGCGGGGTTCAGCTGGAAGATGAAGACGATCGGGAGGCCCGGGTGGTTCGTCTGCGCAGTCTGGATGAGCGAGAACGGGATGATGATCCCGGACGCGTACAGCCACAGCTGGAGGAAGATTCCCCAGATGTGCTGGATGTCGCCGAAGTACACCATGGCGATCGACAGCATCAGGGCAAGTCCGAGCACGAACGCTGTGTTGAGGATCACGACGGGGATGATCACCGGCAGGCGCAGCAGCACCATCGGGCCTCCGCCGGCGAGGCCCATGAAGATCGTCAGTGCCGCGAGCTCGGTGAGGAACGTCGTCGCCAGAGCGAGGATTGTGGAGGTCGGGAGGACGAACCGCGGGAAGTAGACCTTCGTCAGCAGTCCGGCGTTGTCAGAGAGAGACCCTCGTCCCACCAACGTCCCTGTCGACAGGAACCCCCACGGGATGATCCCGCAGGCGACCCACAGCGCGAAGTTGTTGAGATGGGAGTTTGTGCCGATCGGCGGGGGTGTACGGACGAGGATCCCGAACACCAGCGAGTACACCGCGATGTTGGCCAGCGGGTTCAGCAGCGACCACAACCGACCCAGCGCCGTCTTCTTGTACTGCCCCTTGATCTCACGGAGCGTCAGGTTGAACAGAAGGTTGAGCGTGCGGTTCTTGACCAACGAGTCGCGCAGCGACGCGGTGGCGGTTTGTACCGACGCCATCTACTACCTCCTGGTTTGTGAAGCAGAGGGAGTCTAGCAAGCGTGCGCCTGGGCCCCGCGCGCGGCGAAGCCGGCGGGCATGGCACCCGCGCGCTCGTGCCTCCGGCTCGACGCGGCCGCAGGCGATAACCTCGTCCCGATGGATGAGAGCGAAGCCGCACCTCACAACGCGCCGGACGGGTCGTCGGAGACTGTCCGGCGCCCGTCGCGCGTGCCCGCCGTCATCCGTGCGCTGAGGCCCAAGCAGTGGGTGAAGAACGTCCTCGTCTTCGCCGCGCCGCTCGCGGCGGGGCGGCTGCTCGAGTGGCCGGTCCTCCGCGGGACGCTGCTGTCCCTGCTCGCGTTCATCCTCGTCAGCGCGTTCGTCTACCTCGTCAACGACACACGTGACCTCGCCGAGGACCGTCAGCACCCGACCAAGCGCTTCCGTCCGATCGCGGCGGGCGAGGTCTCCATCCCCGTCGCGCTGGTGCTCGCGGCGGTCTGCCTCGCCGTTGGCCTCACCATCGGGTTCGGGACATCCCTGATGCTGGGCGTCGTCCTCGTCGTGTACGCGGTTCTGCAGTTCACGTACTCGCTGTGGTTCAAGCACCGCCCCATCGTCGACCTGGCGCTCGTCGCGCTCGGGTTCCTCCTGCGGGCACTCGCCGGCGGCGTCGCGAGCGGCATCCCGTTCAGCCAGTGGTTCCTCCTGGTCGCCTCGTTCGGGTCGCTGTTCATGGTGGCCGGCAAGCGCTACTCGGAGCTCGTCCAGCTCGGCTCGGAGGCTGGGACGAGACCGTCGCTGGCCTCGTACTCGCCGGACTACCTCCGCTTCGTCTGGGCCGCGTCCGCGACGCTCGTCATCACGTTCTACAGCCTGTGGGCCTTCGACCAGCGCACCCAGGGCACCTGGACGGCGCCCTGGCCGGCGATCTCCATCGCCCCGTTCACGCTCGCCATCCTCAGCTACGCCCGCGACATCGACCGCGGCGAAGCGGGCGAGCCGGAGAACGTCGTCCTCCACGACCCGATGCTCCTGGTGCTCGGCCTGCTCTGGGTCGCCTCCGTCGTGCTCGCCGTGGTCGTGCGCCCGTCCTGAGCTGGTCACGTGACGCCCGGATAAGGTCAAGTCGTATGCAGCAGTCATCGCCCCGTCGCGATCTGAGCCTGCTGCCCAAAGCGCATCTCCACCTCCACTTCACCGGCTCGCTGGACGTTCCCACGCTGCGGGAGCTGGCCGAGTTCGGCGGAGTTCCGCTGCCGGAGTCGCTGATCGACGCCGACCCCCTGTCGGTGCCGCAGACAACGCGCGGCTGGCACCGCTTCCAGAGGTCGTACGACACCGCGCGACTCGTGGTGACGAGCGAGCACGCGATGCGTCGGGTCGTCCAGGCCGCGGTCGCCAACGACGCCCATGACGGATCCCGCAGGCTCGAGATCCAGATCGACCCGACCTCGTACGCGCCCCATGTCGGCGGCCTGGTCGAGTCGCTGGAGATCGTGCTGGACGAGGCGCGGGCAGCGAGCGAGGCGTACGGGGTCAGCGTGGGCGTGGTCGTGGCGGCGTCGCGGCTGCGGAACCCGATGGAGGCGGAGACGCTCGCCCGTCTGGCCGTGCGGCACGCCGGCGACGGGCCAGGCCAGGTCGTCGCGTTCGGGCTGTCCAACGACGAGCACGCCGGCGTCACCGAGGAGTGGGCGCACGCGTTCTCGATCGCGCGGCGGGGGGGTCTGGCGAGCGTGCCCCACGGGGGAGAGCTGTGCGGCCCCGACCACGTACGACGGGTCGTGGGGTCGCTCGTGCCCACTCGCCTGGGGCACGGGGTCAGGGCCACCGAGGACCCGGTCCTGCTCGAGCAGCTCGTCGACGCGGGGATCGCGTTCGAGGTCTGCCCGACGTCGAACGTGCACCTCGGCGTGTACGAGACGGCGGCCGACGTCCCGCTCCGCACGCTGGTCGAGGCGGGTGCAACCGTAGCCCTCGGCGCCGACGACCCGCTGCTGTTCTTCTCGCGACTCACGGACCAGTACGTGCTGGCTCGCGACGCTCATGGCTTCACAGATCACGAGCTGGCCGACCTGGCTCGGTCGAGCATCACCGCGTCCCTCGCGAGCCCGACGGACAAGGTCACGTGGCTCGCGGAGGTCGACACCTGGCTGGCGACCCCGCCGCAAGAGGGACGTCAATGACGGCGCTCCGGTAGCGACCCGGCGAAGCGCCGAGCCTTGGGCCAGGCAGGCCACGTGAAGGAGAAGTATTTGGCAATTCAACAGCATTCACAACCGCGCCTATGTCGGGAATAGACATTTTCGCGACACGATTCTCACATTCTGAGTCCAGCGACTGGTTTCGTGACGCTCACCTCCACGGGACACTACATTGCGAACGGTTGACGGCCGCGAAAGGCCGTCACACACCGCGGAGAGGGCAAACGGATGTTCACGCTCAACAAGGCCTTGCGTTTTGTCCGGAACTGGCCCAAGGCTGCACGGCGCGTGCTCATTGCCATCCTCGCATCGGTGCTGGCTGTGGGAATGGTGGCGGCACAAGCCCCAACAGCCCACGCGGCTGTTCCTGAGGCAAGGACCACGATCGCGTCCGGATCCGCCTCGCCGGACTCGTTCTTCGCGCTGGGGTCCACGATCGTCAGTGGCTGGTACGGTCTCGCCGCCGAAGGGGGGAGCACCTGGAAGGGCTGGTACCGCTCAACCGATTCGGGAGCTACCTGGGCGGCCGACGCGACGCTCGACTCGGCGCTGCTCCCCACCCGCTCCTCTGGCTGGTCGTCGTACGCCAACGGAACCCTCGTGGGGATTGCCAACCCCGCAGTCGACAGCACGACCTACTCGGCCGTCACGTACTCGGTCGCATCCGACACCGCGCACACCTACCCACTCCCCGCGTACCCGTCCGGCGGCCTGTCCTCCTCCTGGGCACTCTCGGGAGACGGGGCCACACGCCAGGCGTACAACTTCGTCACTCAGCAGTCCATCACCGTGTCGCCGCCGTCGGGGGTGACGTACTTCAGCGGACCCTTCGCTCAGCTGTCGCCGACTGGGGCCGTCGTGTGGAGCGGCCTGACCACTGACTACCACAAGGTCTTCGCTGTGGCGTCTTCCCCCGGAGCCACTCCTGCCGCATGGGTCACCATCGACGACTTCCTCGACTACTGGTACAGCCAGGTCGTCACGACCTCCACCGAGCTGCGCTATCTCGCGACCGACGCCTCCGGAGTCAGCTTCTGCCGTCGCTCCTTGAGCGATCTCGCGGCTGCCCCGTCCTGCCTCATGATGTGGTCCGGTTTGGATGAAGGCTCGTCTGAGCAGCTGTACAACGCTGGGTCGTCCACGATCATCAGGATGAAGAGGAGTATTCCCGGAGACACGGAGGACACCTTCCGCAACTACCTGTGGAACGGGACAGCCCTCATCCAGATGCAGAACGACTACCTGGACATGCCGGCAGGCGCCAACTCGGAGTACGGCGACACCGCGTACATCTGGACGCTCGATGCGAATGGCGCTCCCGTGGGTCAGCGACTCAACTCCGACGGATCCCTGGGGGCAGCGGTCACGCGGCCCCAGATCTCAACGAACCCGCAGCTCGCGCTCGCTCTCGACAGGGTGGCAGGAGCCGACGACCGAGAGGGGACCAAGTCCTTCGGGGACCTACCCGCCTGGACTCGTACTGTGTCAGGCAGTGGGTTCGGCGTCGAGAGCGCGCTGCCTCGGCGGGCATCGTGGATCGCTGCCACGGCCGCGCGAACCGCCGTCAGCGGGCCGGACGGGCTGTCGATCTAT
Organism: Propionibacteriaceae bacterium; assembly: GCA_003153855.1. Classification (GTDB taxonomy): domain Bacteria; phylum Actinomycetota; class Actinomycetes; order Propionibacteriales; family Propionibacteriaceae; genus Fen-668. The sequence continues at coordinate 560 of PMBM01000168.1, read as the reverse complement.
GACCGCGGAACACTGCTGCACACGTTCGCGGCAGCAGACCTCGCCCAGATCAGCGGCCCATACGTCTCACCGACGACTGCGGACTCCGCGATCGTGAAGGTCGACGGCACCCCGGTGGCCAGTGTCAACGGCTTCGGGACGCTGTTCGGCTCCCACTACATCACCCTGGGCGACGGCACGACGTCCGCCGGCACGTTGGCGGCGGTGGTCCATGACCTGACCGGCGCCACCGCGGACCGTCCCCTCTCGCTCCCGACCGTCGGAACCGTCTGCTACGGGTACGCAGCCTGGAACAACCTCCTCGGCATGACCTGCTATGACACGGCCGGTACCTCGCGAGTGATGATCTTCAACGCATCGACGGGTGCTCTTGTCACGACCGTCGAGGGAGACTGGCTCGAAGCCCTGGGTGACGGCTACTTCATCGATGGAAGCCCTGAAGGCATCTACACGGTCGTCAGCCTCTCGACCTCGACGAGCACGACGCTCAGCGACTGCACGCACGCGCCCGTCACCGACGGCGTCGGCCACGTGCTGTGCAGTACGGACACTCAGCTGGT
>PMBM01000086.1 GCA_003153855.1 Propionibacteriaceae bacterium | reverse complement strand
GTCATGTCGATGTGGCGGTGGCTGGGCACTTCGCCGTCGCCGTCGTGGCGAAGCGTCAGTCCGCGGGGGAATCGTGCCGCCGCCAGCAGCAGCCCGGACACGAACTGGCTCGACCCCGTGGCGTCCACCGTGGCTGAGCCGCCCCGGATGGGTCCCGTGATCGAGAACGGCAGCTCGTCGCCGTCGACTGTCGCGCCGAGCTGGCGCAGGCCGTCGAGGATGGGCTGGATGGGACGAGCGCTCGCCTGCTCGTCGCCGGTGAAGCGCGTGGTGCCGTTCGCGAGGGCCGCGACGGGCGGTACGAACCGCATGACCGTCCCGGCGAGCCCGCAGTCGATCTGGGCAGCCGCGCGTACAGGCTTGGCCGGACGCACCTTCCAGGTGAGGTGGTCGGAGTCGTCGATGACGGCACCGAGCGCCCTCAGCGCATCCCGCATCAGCTGCGAGTCACGGGCCTCCAGCGGTCCTGTGATGGTGCCGGGGCCGCTGGCTATCGACGCGAGCAGCAGGGCGCGCGCTGTCGCGGACTTGGAACCGGGTACGACGACTCGCGCCCGCAGCGGGCCGGCCGCCACCGGGGCGGCCCAGGGGACGGGCGCGGGCTCGCTCAACTGAGCGCGTGCTCCAGGCGGCGCTGAGCCCCTGCGACCTGGGACCTCGCCTCACTGCCCGCGAGCTTCAGCTCACGGGTGACCGAGTTCTTGGCGTGCTGAGCATCCTTCGCCGCACGCTCGGCTGCCTTCCGTGCCTTCTTGGCGACACCGCGTCCTGTGCGCTTGGCCGAACCAGTCAGGTGCTTCGCCGTCCGCTCCGCGTCTCCGGTCAGCCGCTGCCGTCGGTCGTCGGCGAGCCAGGCGAGGCTGGGACGACCCTGCGTGTCGAGCGAGGCGAGGATGGCCCCACCGAGCAGGGCGACGTTGCGCAGCAGGTGCGACTTGGCGATCTCTCGCTCCTCGGCCGTCGAGCCCTTGGAGGGCCGCGACGCGATGACGTGGGGGACCATCGACAGACCGAGCACTCCGGCGCCCAGCCGTCGGCCGATACCGGTCGCGAGCATGAGGCCACCGACGACCTGGGCGACGCCTGTGATCCGGACGAGCGTCTTCGTGTCCTCGGGCAGGTAGCTGGCGACGGAGGCCGGTGCGACCTTCTGGGCGAGGGGTACGAACGCCTTGGCGAACGGGTCGGCGTCCGCGACGAGGGGCTCAGGATTCATGACGGCCTTGGCCCCTTGGACCACGAAGAAACTCGCCAACATGGTGCGACCAGCGAAACGCAGAAGACTCATGGTCCATTACTACCCTTCCCGCGTCCCCCATACCAATCGGTTCGGGTCACAATTCGCATTCAACGGGTAGATTCTTGCCCCATGTGCGGACGGTACGCGGCATCTGCCGACGAGGGCACGCTGCGTGAGATGTTCGAGCTGGAGCAGGTACTGGAGCTCCCTCCCGCGTCGTGGAACGTGGCTCCGACCGACCACGTCCCGACCGTCGTCGAGCGTGCCGACAAGGGGACGGGCATCGTGACGCGCCGGCTGATCGCGCCGCGCTGGGGCCTTGTCCCGTCCTGGTCGAAGGGCCCCGGCGGTCCGCCGATGATCAACGCCCGCGTAGAGACGATCGCGTCGAAACCGGCGTTCCGTACGGCGTTGTCGAAACGACGGTGCCTGCTGCCCGCCGACGGCTACTACGAGTGGTACGAGACCGAGCAGCGCACCGCGAAGGGCAAGCCGGTCAAGCAGCCGTTCTTCATCAAGCCCGACACCGGGTTGCTTGTGATGGCAGGACTGTACGAGTTCTGGAAGGACGACTCGATCGACGGCCCCGAGGCGTGGCTGACCTCCGTGACGATCATCACGACGCGGGCGACCGACAAGCTCGGTCACATCCACGACCGGATGCCCATGGTCGTCCCGCCCGAGGCGTGGGCGACGTGGCTCGATCCTGCGCTGGAAGATCCTCTGGCGGCGCACGACCTGCTGACAGTGACGCAGCCCGAGGACCTCGAGGCGTACGCGGTCTCGACCCAGGTCAACAGGGTCGCGAACAACACTCCCGAGCTCGTCGAACCGATCGAGGAGTCGTGATCGTCGACCTCAGCGACGGCGGCCGCCTGCATATCGACGACGCACCAGACGCTCGCGCTGTGCTGCTCCTGGGCCACGGTGCGAGCGGCAAGATCGACGGCGCCGACCTTCTGGCGCTCGTTTCCGCGCTGCCGGGTGAGGGCATCACCGTGGTACGCCACGAGCAGGCCTGGAAGGTCGCCGGCGGTCCGATGCGTGCGCGCCCGGACCAGCTCGACCCGGGCTGGCAGATCGCTGTACGGCACCTGGCCGAGCACCACCCGTACATCCCCCTGCTCGTCGGCGGCCACAGCGCCGGCGCCCGGTGCGCGTGCCGGGGGAGTGCGAACCCGGAGCTGCCGCCGCAGTCGGCCGTACTGGCGCTGTCCTTCCCGCTTCATCCGCCGGGCAAGCCCGAGCGCAGCCGCGTGGACGAACTGGCCGGTGTCCCGGTCCCGGTCACGGTGGTCCAGGGCGAGCGTGACCCCTTCGGCGGCGCCGACGAGCTGGTCGCCGCGCTCCCGGCAGGCTGGTTCGACGAGCCGCAGCGACGGCTCGTACGCATGGAGGGCGCCGGCCACGACCTCGTACCGCTCAAACGCGTGATGTCTCGCGGAGACGCGATGGCGCGCGTGGTCGGCGCGGCTCTCGACCTCACGAGGGGCCTTGGCTGAGGGGTTCGCCTGGTGGCCGGGCGGCCAGATGACCGCGTCCCGTGGAGTCCTATCCGGAGAAATATGCCACGGAGTAGTGCACGAGCACGTTGGCCCCAGTCGATGCGGCGGAGAGGATCTCAGAGCAGCCCTCGTCGACCACGACCGTCTCCACGGCCCGAGCAGGTCCGCAGGAGATGTATGCAGGCGCGTCCGCCCGCTTCGACTCCACCTCGGCGTCGCCTGACCGGTACCGCGTCAGACCTGCGCTCGAGCTGTAGCCCGGCTGGTTGTCCGAGTACCAGACGGTGCTCTGGGCATCCGCCGCCAAGAGCCCGGCGACCACTGACGCCTCGGGTGGCTCTGCCGTCGTCGGGAAGTAGAGGTAGTACGTGCGTCGACAGCCGATGTTGTTGGTGAAGTAGTCCTCGGTGCCTCGGTCGCATCCGTCGATAACGGCGCGGAGTGCCGGTTGGCCCATTCGGGGAGCAAGCACTGTGACGATGCGTTCCACGTCCGCCTCAGCCATGGGGATCGCCTTGGCGCGCGCGGCCGAAACGGTGCGGTCTGTAGCGGTATGCGCGACTCCGCCGCCCAGTGACCACACCCACGAACCCACGACGAGTACCACGGCGACGAGCGTCGCGACCGCCGCGATGACTATGGCGCGAGGAGTCTTGGTCGACCTGAGCTCAGGGGCTTTCGTGACGGTGTTGTCCTCGCCATCGTCAGGAGCGCCGGATGCTGCCTTCATCGGATCCTCCCGAAGACCGATTGCTGAGTTCGTCGGCATCAGTACTGGAAGTTCGCGAACGCGGACCCGATGACGATCCAGAAGGCTACGTACGCGAGGAGTCCAAGTCCGACGATGACTCCGAGGATCTTGAGGAACAACGCGCCGCCCCCGTCCGACTGCTGCTGTGCGGTCTCGCCCGGCCGGCCGGTGACGCTGATGTTCTGTGTGTTCATGAGTCCATGGTTGGGCCTGGCGGCAGCGCATGCCAGCGGTATAGGAGCCCAGCCGAGTGCCTTAACGACGGGGCCGGGACCGGTCCCTGACGTCGATGCCTGGGGGTTCGTACATTCACTGGCAGATACTCGCCCGCCGATGCGTATACGCCCCGACGACCCGATATCTGCCAGTGAATGTATGTCGGAGCGAGCCGCCTTCGCCGAGCTGAGCGGTTCAGCGGACGTCACAGCGGGTCGTTGGACACGAAGAGGATGTCGATCCAGAATCCGATGAAGGCAAGAAGCCCAAGAGCCACGATGACTCCCACGGTTCTGCGCATCACGGTGGCGAGCTCCGGCGAAGGCTCGACGGTCTGAGGCCCTTCGCCTGGACGGCCCGTGGTGCTCGGGGAGGAGTTGCTGTTCACGATGAGTCTCCTGGGAAGGTCGTTGGTGGTCAGAAGCCGAAGGTGAGGACGGAGAAGACGCCGCTCACGAGGGCGAGCGCGAGGTGGCCCACGACGAGTACGGCCGTGGTGCCGACGATGAGCCAGCTCACGACGCGGGCGGCCCTCATGCGGGTCGACTCGACCGGGTCGGCGTCGGTGAGGGTGTACGAGATGTCGTACGGGGTGTACGTGCTCCACTGGGTCATGAGTCCATGGTCGGGTCTGGCGGCGGCGCATACCAGCGTTGTAGGAGCCCAGCCGGGTGCCTTAACGTCGGGGACCCGGAGAGGGCTCGTCACCGTGGCCATGTCACTCGGACGGCCCCCTGGAATAGGCGACCTGCCGTTGCACGTTCACAAGCCGTGACGGTAATTGCGCCTGAGGTGTTGAGCACGTGGGATGCGCTCCCGTTGCGTGCGGCGCTAGGGTCGGCGCTGATGACACTGGATACAACCACGCCTGAGCCGTCGGAATTCACGACCGAGCTGGCGGAGGAGACACCCGAAGAGCGTGACGCTCGGTTCGAGCGCGACGCCATGCCCTTGATCGACTCTCTGTACGGGGCGGCGCTTCGCATGACGCGCAACCCGGCAGACGCCGAGGACCTCGTGCAGGACACCTTTGCGCGTGCGTACTCTGCCTTCCACCAGTTCACGCCGGGCACCAACCTGAAGGCGTGGCTGTACCGGATCCTCACCAACACCTACATCAACAGCTATCGCAAGGCTCAGCGGACCCCTCAGATCAGCGACGGCGAGAACATCGAGGACTGGCAGCTCGCTCGCGCCGAGTCGCACACGAGCAGCGGCCTGCGCTCAGCGGAGGTCGAGGCCCTCGACGGGATGCCCGACAGCATCGTCACCGAGGCTCTCAGCGGGCTGTCGGACGACTTCCGGATGGCGGTCCTTCTCGCCGATGTCGANNGGCTTCTCGTACAAGGAGATCGCGGAGATCATGGGCACGCCGATCGGCACCGTGATGTCGCGGCTCAACCGCGGGCGAGGCCAGCTGCGGGAGAAGCTACGCGACTACGCGACCGAGCGGGGACTCATCGGACGGCGGCAGAACCCATGACAGACGAGCACACCAAGGACTGCGAGATGGTCCTCGAGCACGTACAGGAGTTCCTGGACAACGAGCTCGACTCGGCTACGGAGGACGCCGTACGTGCGCACATTGCGATCTGCGAGCCGTGCCTGGACCAGGCAGAGGTGTGGATGGCGGTCAAGACCCTCGTCAAGCGGGCGTGTACGACCGAGCCGGCGCCCGAGACGGTCGTCAGCCGCGTCTCGTTGCGAGTCTCCAGCCTGCGCATCGAGAAGCGCGACTGACCCTGGACATCACGAAGCCCTCGTCCGTGGACGAGGGCTTCGACGTATCCGCACTCAGGCGTTAGGACGCTTGCCGTGGTTGGCGGCGTTCTTCTTGCGAGCGCGACGCTTTCGTCCACCCTTGCCCATGCTGATCTCCTCAAGGTCTCCACCCTCGCCGAACTGCGTGGGCACGAGTGGTCATTCTGCCACGGGCGACGGCGGAGCCACCAACCGCGACTCGGTACAGTGACTCGCATGCTCTCCTTAGCCCAGGTCGTTGCCGACCGAACCGATCTCGGCGCTGAGGATGTCGCGATTCTCAACGAGATCGTGAGCGAGTGGCACCTGCTCGCAGATCTCAGCTTCTCCGACCTCATCTGCTGGGTTCCCGGCACCGACGACAACGAGTTCTGGGCCGCCGCGCAGATCCGTCCGGCGACCGGGCCGACCGCGCTCGAGGACGATGTCGTCGGCGAGGTCATCAGCTACGACCCCGAGCACCTCGTCACCGAGGCGTACCTGTCGGAGGTGGTCTGCGAGGCCGGCGACAACAAGCTCCAGGCGGGGGTTCCAGTGGACGTCTGGGCGATCCCGATCGTACGGAACGGTCACTGCGTCGCCGTCGTCGAGCGCCACACGAACCAGATGGGCGTGCGTGCGCCAGGCGCGCTCGAGGACAACTACCGCGAGATCGCCGACATCCTCACCGACATGCTGTGGCGTGGCGACTTCCCGTACAAGGAGGGCAAGTCATCGGCACGCGCCCTCGCCTCGGGTGTGCCCCGCATCGGCGAGGGGATCATCCGGATCACCGTGGGCGGAATCGTGTCGTACGCCTCGCCGAATGCGGTCAGCGCCTACCGCCGCCTCGGTCTGCAGGGCGACCTCGTCGGCGAGGACATCGCACAGCTCACCTCGACCCTCATGGTGGGAAACCAGCCTACGGACGAGGCGCCCGGCAAGGTGATCAGGCAACAGCAGCCGGCGACGGTCGAGGTAGAGACCATCCGGGGATCCGTCAACGTCAAGGTCGTACCGCTCACCGACGCGCACGGCGCGATCGGCACGTTGCTCGTCTGCCGTGACACCACCGAGCTCCGGCGGCGCGAGCGGCAGCTGATCACGAAGGACGCGACGATCCGGGAGATCCACCACCGGGTGAAGAACAACCTGCAGACTGTCGCGGCGCTACTGCGCCTGCAGGCACGCAGGATCCAGTCCGAGGAGGGCGTGACGGCGCTGCATCACGCGATGTCGCGCGTACAGGCCATCGCGATCGTGCACGAGATCCTGTCCCAGACCTTCGACGGCCGCGTCGAGTTCGACGACGTCATGGACCGCCTGCTGCGACACGTGGGTGATGTGGCCGCGTCGCGGGGCAAGGTGAACGCGCGGCGCAGCGGGTCGTTCGGCGAGGTCGCCGCGGACGCTGCCACGAGCCTGTCGCTGGTGCTCACCGAGCTGTGCCAGAACGCCATCGAGCACGGCTTCCAGTCAGGCTCGGGCGAGGTCGTCGTCACGCCCATTCGGAAGGGGTCGACCCTGCGCATCGAGGTCACTGACAACGGTCTCGGGCTCCCGGACGAGTTCGACCCGGCCAACACGTCGAGCTTGGGGCTGTCGATCGTCGAGACGCTCGTCTCGGACCTGCACGGCACGTTCGAGCTGGGACCCAACCCCGACGGCCATGGGGCGCGTGCAGTGGTCGAGATTCCGGTCTGATCAGCCCGCGCGCATGCGGGAACGGGCCGCGCGACGCTTCAGCGCCCGACGCTCGTCCTCGCTCATCCCGCCCCAGACGCCGTGGTCCTGCCCCGCGTCGAGTGCCCATTGCAGGCAGCGGTCTCGTACTTCGCACCGAGCGCACACGCGTTTCGCATCCTCGATTTGGAGCAGCGCGGGACCCGTGTTGCCGATCGGGAAGAACAGCTCGGGGTCTTCCGTGAGACAGGCAGCCCTGTCACGCCAGTCCATTCGGGTGAAGCTCCTTGTGTTAGGTAACGGCTCCGGGGAAGACTACCGACCGGTCAGTGCCGGTGAGCCTCAAAACCACCATAGTTTAGGGTTCAGCGGAAAGAAGTCGTTATCGAGACGATCTCTGCCCATTCTGTGGGATTCACAGGTGCCCGGTTATGAGACGAGGAGTTTCCATGAGCGTCCCCGAGCGCCGGGAGCCGGTGCGACGGCCCGTGCCGTTGACGGTTGCGGCCGTCCTCACGGGCGTGTTCGCCCTTGTCGTCGTCGGGCTCGCGATCGGTTCGTCCGTTCAGTCCCACGGGCGGTTCTCCATCGGGGTCGGTGTCATGCTCCTGCTGTACGGGGCGTTGCTGGGCTGGATCGCCTGGACGACCTGGCGCCAGAGGTTCTACATCCGTGGAGCGCTCGTCGGCAGCGCGCTGCTCAACCTGGCCGTCGCCGTGAGCTCCCTGTCGTCCAACATCGCCCTCTGGAGCGTCGTCGCAGTGCTCAGCGCGGTCATCGCCGGATGCGGAGTGCTTCCCAGCACCACCCAGGCGATGAAACGAGCGCGCGGCGACGCCGACGACGACCTCCCGAAGGTCTAGCTTCCGTCGCGACTACTCGTCGTCCTCATCCGTTCGGGCCAACCAGGTGGCGAGCCGGTCGACGGGCACCTCGAACTCCGGGTGCAGGTCGACGAAGGTCCTCAGCTCCTCGGCGAGCCAGGCGAGCGTGACGGTCTCGTCGCCGCGGCGCCGATCGAGCTCCTCGATGCCGCGGTCGGTGTCGTACACGTCAGTGACCCGTCACTACGAGTCCTGACCACCCAGGGCGGCCTTGATGAGCGCGGCCTCCTGCTCCTCGTGCAGGTGGTGCGAGCCGACGGAGGGCGCCGACGACTCGGCCCTCGTGAACGCCGTCATGACGAGGTCGTAGTCCGGCAGCACGGTCCTGATCGCGGCGGCCAGGTTGCGCTCCATGTACCACCAGGCACCCTGGTTCGACGGCTCGTCCTGCGCGTACCGGATGTCGGTGACGTGGCGGTAGCGGTCGAGGATCGCCGCGAGCTCCTTGGTCGGCAGCGGGTACAGACGCTCGAGCGGGATGATCGCCACCTGGCCCTGCAGGCCGTACTTCTCACGGGCCGACACGAGCTCCCAGCGGATCTTGCCGGAGCACAGCACGAGACGGGTCACGGCCGACGGGTCGGTGATCGTCGGGTCGTCCATCGCCGGCTGCCAGCTGCTGCCGGTGATCTCCGCGGGCATGGACATCGCGAGCTTGTTCCGCAGCATCGACTTCGGCGTGATGATCACGACGGGACGGTGCCAGTTCACGTACGCATGGGTGCGGAGCAGGTGGAAGTAGCTCGCCGGGGTCGACGGCTGGCACACGGCGAGGGCGCCCTCGGAGCAGAGCTGGAGCCAGCGCTCGATGCGGGCGCTGGAGTGGTCGGGACCTTGTCCCTCGTAGCCGTGGGGGAGCAGCAGCACGACGCCCGACTTCTGCGTCCACTTCGCCTGGCCCGAGGCGATGAACTCGTCGATGATCGTCTGCGCGCCGTTGGCGAAGTCGCCGAACTGACCCTCCCAACAGACCAGCGCCTCGGGCGCCGCCACGGAGTAGCCGTACTCGAAGCCCATGGCCGCGTACTCGCTGAGCAGCGAGTCGTAGATGTCGAAGTTCCCTTGGGTGCCCGTGAGGTGCTGCAGCGGGACCCACGAGTCGTTCGTACGGCGGTCGACGACAGCGGCGAACCGTTGGGAGAACGTCCCGCGCCGGGTGTCCTGGCCCGTCATTCGGACGGGCCGGCCCTCGATCAGCAGGGAGCCGAGGGCGAGTGCCTCCGCGGTGGCCCAGTCCATCGGGCCCGTACGGATCATCTCGGCGCGACGCTCGAGCTGGGGGAGCACCTTCGGGTGGACGGTGAACCCCTCGGGGAAGGCGGTCATGGCCGCAGCGATCCGCTCCATGACCTCCTGGCTGATGCTCGTGCCGACGCCCTTGCCGAGCTTGGACGGGTAGTACGGGACCTTGCGGTACTCCTCCTCCGCCGAGGCCTCTGCGGTCATCGAGCGAATCTCCTTGAAGACCGTCTCCAGCCGGATCCGGAACTTCTCGGCGTACTCGTCGGCGTCAGCGGTGGTGATGTCACCGCGGCCGATGAGGGCGTCCGTGTAGATCTTGCGGGTCGAACGCTTGGCCTCGATGAGCTCGTACATCAGCGGCTGCGTGAAGCTCGGGTCGTCGCCCTCGTTGTGGCCGCGCTTGCGGTAGCAGACGAGGTCGATGACGACGTCCTTCGCGAACCGCTGGCGGAACTCGAACGCCAGGCGAGCCACCCGTACGCACGCGTCGGGGTCGTCGCCGTTGACGTGGAACACAGGCGCTTCGACGACCTTGGCCACGTCGGTGCAGTACGTGGAGCTGCGGGACTCGAACGGAGCCGTGGTGAAGCCGACCTGGTTGTTGACGACGACGTGGATCGTGCCGCCGGTCTTGTAGCCGCGCAGCTGCGACATCTGCAACGTCTCGTACACGACACCCTGTCCGGCGAACGCGGCGTCGCCGTGGAGCAGGATCGGCAGGACGGGGAACGGGTGCTCACTGGTGAGGCGGTCCTGCTTCGCGCGGGCGATGCCCTCGACGACGGGATCGACGGCCTCGAGGTGGGAGGGGTTCGCGGCGACGGAGGCCCGGATCCTGCTGCCTGTGGCGGACACGAACTCGCCTTCGGCGCCCAGGTGGTACTTCACGTCACCCGTGCCCTGCGTGTTGTGCGGGTCCATGTTGCCTTCGAACTCGCGGAAGATCTGGCCGTACGACTTGCCGACGACGTTGGCCAGCACGTTGAGCCGGCCACGGTGCGGCATGCCGATGATGACCTCCGCCAGGCCGATGTCGGCGGCCTGCTCGCAGATCTCGTCGACCGCGACGATCGTCGACTCGCCGCCCTCGAGGGAGAAGCGCTTCTGGCCGATGAACTTGGTCTGGAGGAAGGTCTCGAAGATCTCGGACTCGTTGAGCTTGTCCATGATCCGCAGGTGCTCGTCACGGTTCAGCGCGATGGGCGGCTGCTCGAGCTTCTCCTGCAGCCAGGTGCGCTGCTCGGGGTTCGTGATGTGCATGTACTCGACCCCGATGTGGCGGCAGTACGCGTCGCGCAGGATCTCCAGGGCGTCGCGCAGCGTCATCGCGGTGCGCGGCTTGCCACCCAGCGAACCGCACGGGAACGTGCGGTCCAGGTCCCACAGCGTCAGGCCGTGCGTCTTCAGGTCGAGGTCCGCGTGCCGGCGCATCCGGTACGTCAGCGGGTCGACATCGGCCATGAGGTGGCCGAGCTGCCGGTACGACGCGATGAGCTCGAGGACGCGCGCCTCCTTGTCGACCAGCTCCGGTGCGCTGCCGACGTAGATGTCGGTGTCCCACTCGAGCGGTGCGTACGGGATGCGCAGCGAGGTGAAGATCTCCTCGAAGAAGCCGTTGCGGCCCAACAGCAGGTTCTCCATCGTCCGGAGGAACTCGCCGGACTGAGCGCCCTGGATCACGCGGTGGTCGTACGTGGAGGTGAGCGTCATGATCTTCGAGACGCCGAGCTCGTTGAGCCGCTCGGCGCTGGCGCCGAGGTAGCCCGGGGCGTACTCGATGGAGCCCACGCCGAGGATGAGGCCCTGCCCGCTCATGAGCCGGGGGATCGAGTGGTTCGTGCCGATGCCACCCGGGTTCGTGAGGGTCGCCGTCGTCCCGGCGAAGTCGTCGACGGTGAGCGTGCCCTTGCGCGCCTTGGAGACGACCTCCTCGTACGCGGCCCAGAACTGTCCGAACGACAGCTGCTCGCAGCTGCGGATGTTCGGGACGAGCAGCTGACGCGTGCCGTCGGGCTTGGTCATGTCGATCGCGATGCCGAGGTTGATGGTGTCGGGCTCGACGATCATGGGCTTGCCGTCGACGACCTCGTAGGCGACGTTCATCGCGGGTACGGCCTTGAGCGCCTGCACCATCGCGTACCCGATGAGGTGCGTGAACGAGACCTTGCCGCCGATCGTGCGGGCGAGGTGGGCGTTGATCATCGTGCGGTGGTCGATGACGAGCTTCATCGGGACCGCACGGACGCTGGTCGCCGTGGGCATCTCGAGCGAGATGTCCATGTTCTTCGCGGTGCGCAGGGGTGCGCCGCGCAACGCCTCCTTCGTCGGCCGGTCGGTGACAGGGGCCGGGCGCTTCGAGAAGCTCGGGGGCTGCGCAGGGAGGTACGCCTGGTTGTTCGACAGGTCGGGCGTGGCCGTCGCGGTGTCGACCCGCGAGGGCGCGACCGGTGCCGGCTTGAAGGCGGGAGCGGGGGAGACCGGCTCGCCCGCCTTGGCAGGCGCAGCCGCCTCGGGCGGGCGCTGCTCGGCGATCTGGGTGGGCGCCGGGGTCTGCGCGGCCTGGGCTGCTGCGGGAGGGGCCTGCTCGATCGGAGGGGTGGGCGCGGCGGCGGGGGCGGGCACCGCCGTGGCGGGGGTTGCCGTGGGCTCCGACGGTGTGACGGGGGCCGTCACGTGGTGGCTGCGGAAGAAGTCGGCCCAGGTGGCGTCGACGGAGGACGGGTCCGCCTCGTACCGCTCGTACATCTCCTCGATCAGCCAGTCGTTGGCGCCGAAGTCCTGCGCTGCTGCTGATACGTCCTGGTCGGGCTGAATGGCCACGATGCCCCTCATGTGTCGAAAGTCGAGACCGAGCGATGAACCCCGATCCGTCAACCCATGTTAAGCCACTCCGCCAGATACTTCGACCTCAAGAGACTCGTGTCCCGCAGGCTTCGGTCTGCGCCTGCTGGTGAGGCTCCAGGCCTTCCAGGAGACCAGCACCGTGAACGCCACCAGCAGCACGTTGCGGATCACGAGGACGGCCACGGGCGCCGCGCGGTTGCCGTACACGATGTCGCCGTAGCTCAGGGGATAGACGACCTGGGTCAGGTAGGCGAGCAGGAAGCTGGACAGAGCCCAGAACACCGGCCAGCTGAAGATCGGTCGCGCGTCCTCCTCGCTGCCGCCGATCAGGGCCGCCAGTGGGCCTCCGAGCCACAGGAGGTACTGGGGGCTCAGCGTCTTGTTGACGTCGATCATGATCAGGATGATCGCCAGCATGACGGCGGCGACCGTACGTGGCGTGCGGTGCGAGGACCACGCCGCTCGCACGCCGATGATGATCGCGAGCATGAACCCCAGCATCGTCGTGACTGTGGCGACCTGGAGCGCCAGCTGAACGCCTGGCCCCGTGATCTCGAACGCGTTGAAGTGGGAGAGGCCGACGACCCATTCTCGGGTGGAGCTGGCGGCGCGCATCCACATCAGGGGCGTCGCAGGCAACGACTCGATCTGCAGCCCACGGTCCGACTGCCACGTGAGCGGGGAGAGGAGGCGCTGCCAGCCACCGACTACGAGGCTGGCCAGAGCGAGTACGCCGCCGGTGATCCCGAAGCCGGTCGCCGCCCTGCTCCCGCGCCTGCCCATGCCGAGCAGGGGGAGGAGGAGCAGTGCCGGCCACAGCTTGAGTGCCGCGCCGAACGCGATGAGCGTCCCGGCCAGCGCTGGGCGTCGCTTGTACAGGAAAGCGCCGGCTCCGGCGAGCACGGCGGGTGCCATGTCGAAGCGGAAGTACACGATCGGGCCCATGAAGACGACGAAGATGATCCACGTCAGCGTGGCCAGCACGCGCCACCGCGGGTTGCTCAGTCGCCACGTGAGCCGTGCCATCGCGGCATCGAGGGCGAGCATCGACATGGCGAAGACCCAGACGAACGCGCCGGTGTTGCCGCCGGTGAGGAGAAGCAGCAGATGCATCATCCAGGCGACCGGCGTCGGGTACTCGACGAGCGAGCTGGACCAGGACGTGGCGTTGGTGATCTGGCTGAGGTAGTACTGCACGTCGCCCTGGATGAAGGCGGCGACGTGGGACCACTCGTAGCCGAGGAAGGCACGGCTGACCGCCCACAACGCGGCGTACGTCCAGCCGCTCCGGACGACCGCCTCGGCCTCGCGACGCAACCACGTCATGGGCCCACCTTCCGTTCCTTCTCGTCATGCTCGTCGCTCGGCTCGTCGTTGCGTACGCCCCCGTCGGCCTCCCCGCTGCGCAGCATGCGGCGTACGAGCAGGCCCAACCAGATCAGGAAGCCGACCAGCGCGACGTTCCGTACCACCAGCACTATCGTCGCGAGCAGCAGCAGGTCGCCGCCGTGGACCAGTGGCTGGTACAGGATCGGGTAGACCAGCTGCGTCACGAGCGTGAGGCCGAGGACGCACCAGGTCATCGTGCGAAGGTCCCGCCAGGACGGTGCCGATGGCTCGACCGGTGCTCGACCGGCCGCGACGAGCAGCCCGGCCAGCGGACCACCGAGCCACATCATGTACTGCGGGCTGAACGTCTTGTTGGTCACGATGGTGACGGTCACGACCAGCACCATGAGCAGGGCGGCTTCGACCACGGTGCGTGTCGGGCGGCGGAGCCAGAGGACGTACGTCACCGCGATGGCGAGGTAGCCGAGCAAGGTCGCCACCGTCGAGGCGGTCAGCGCCGTCGCCGTGCCGTTCCCGGCGATCTCGAAGGCCTTCCACTGGGACAGCGCGACGGTGTAGCGCGAGGGGGAGAACCCGCGGATCAGCATCAGTGGCGTCGCCCAGATCGACTCGACCTGGAGCCCCCGCGCGCCCTGCCAGGCGAGCGGCGAGACCAGTCGCCCCCAGCCGCCGGCGACCAGCGAGACGACAGCGAGGCCCACGCCGACCACGAGGAATCCGATGGTCGACCGGACGCGAGCACGCCGAGAACCGCCGAGGGTGCCGGGCCACAGCACGGCCGGCCACAGCTTGAAGGCGGCGCCCAGACCCACCAGCGCGCCCGCGAAGCTGTCACGGGTGGCGAGCAGCGACAGCACGGCGAGCCCGCCGAGGACCGCCGGCACGAGGTCGAACCGCATGTACGTGGTGGGGCCCATGACGAACGTGAACACGATCCAGAACAGGACTGCGAAGTTGCGTCGTTTGCCGCCGGCCCGCCACAGCACGACCGCGAACAGCATGTCGAGGACCAGCATGCCCGCGATGAACACCACGACGAACGCCGGACGGGACCGCCCGGCCAGCCAGTAAGGAACGGAGAGGAACCAGACGACGGGTGTCGGGTACTCGACGAGGGTCTGCGACAGAGGGACGCCCTCGACCATCAGGTTGAGGCGCTGCCAGTAGTACAGGACGTCACCCTGTGTCGTGAGGCCGAAGTACGCCCACACGCCGAACACGATGCCGCGCGCCACGAGCCAGATGAGTGCCAGTCGCCGCCATCCGAGGCGCGAGCGCGTGGTCCCGGGGGTATCGGGATCTGCGGCCTCGATCACGCGGCTCCTCGCGTCGGGGGAGAGGAAGTTGACCTGCACCTCGTCCCGTTGCATCAGCAATGCGCCCCCGGCAGGATTCGAACCTGCGCCACCGCCTCCGGAGGGCGGTGCTCTATCCCCTGAGCTACGGGGGCTC